>JAMWCL010000031.1 GCA_023819035.1 Candidatus Omnitrophota bacterium | reverse complement strand
CAAAACCAAGTTATCCTTTGTATCATCACCGCATCCACAAATAATCAAAGGAACCTTCACCCTTTTTAATAACTGTTGAATAAGTTTTGCTTCTTCATCCGGGCCTTTATCCCCAAAATCGGGATGGACTGACTGTAATCTTATAAAGAGTAATTCTGCCTTAAACTCCTTTACACACTTCTCTGCCCATTCCAAAGGATTCCCTGCTACATCCTTATAGGGTTTAATTAGCTGTTCTGGCCAATCCAGAGGTGCGGTATCCCAAATCTCAAAGGCAATCACCGGCTTATAAGGTATCTGACCTTCTAAAAACAAAAATGGCAAGGTCTTCTGACCACCTACCTTTATCAGGTTCGTCCGTGTTCCTGCTTCTTCAGATGTAGCGCCTATACTTACAGTTAAAATCTCACCCAACCATTTCTCTAAGAATAGTTCCATATCCGTTCTCTTCTACCCATTACTTTTAAAAAATCAGGTCTTTACACTCGGAAACCGCCAAAGCTCGGTATGCGGAAAAAATAATGCTGCCATATACTCATCCATATAACTTGTATCCACGGAAAGCTCAAAATAGGTAACCTTCCTAGCTATCTCATTTGCCTTCTTCATCGCATCGTAAGATAAAAGGATATGACGACTACCTGCTAAGGAACTATTGCCCACGAATAAAAATCTATTTCTTTCCAAATCGGGAAGTAATCCTATTCTTATTGCATTATCTATATTAAGATAATTGCCCAATCCACCCGCAACAAATAACTTTTTTATCTTTGAAAATTCTACTCCCACATGTTTAATAAGGGTTGAGACTGCGGAATAAATTGCTGCCTTTGCCCGTTTGATATTCTCAATATCTGCTTCATTTATTACTAGATCAAAACCTGATTCAGTTTCTTCCTTAAAAGCAATCACAAATTCATATCCTGTTTCTGTTTTCCGGATACGCTTATGCGGAATGGACTTAATTTTGCCATCCTTTTCTAAGAGACCACAGTCAAGCATCTGGGAAATTATATCAATGTAGCCTGAACCACAGATACCTAAAGGCCTTACCTGACCGATCGTAGCATAATTTACCTTAAAATCCTCCTTATCGATAAATACCTTCTGTATCGCACCTCTTGCAGCACGCATTCCACAGGTAAGTCCACTTCCTTCAAACGCCGGTCCTGCAGAAGCTGAGGCAGAGATTAAAAAATCTTTATTACCTAAAACGACTTCTCCGTTTGTGCCAATATCAATTAAAATTCCTAAATCCTTCATTTTATCTAAACCGCAGGAAAGTATCCCGGCAATCACATCTCCTCCCACATAGCTAGAAACCCCCGGTACACAGGAAAGTAACCCCCGAGGATTTATCTTTATACCCGCTTCGGCTGCTCTAATTGTAGGGATAAAATTTGCTACCGGAATATAGGGTTCAATCCTAATATAGGTAGGGTCGATCTTTAAAAGAAGATGAATCATCGTGGTGTTGCCTGCACACAATACACAGGTAACATCGTTTAAATCAATCTTATGCTCAACAATTAATTCCTGAATCATCTCATTCATACTATCAATGACCGCGTGATGTAACTTTTCCAATCCATCCTCTTCTTTTGCATATATGATCCGAGTAATTACATCGCTTCCAAAACTGGCTTGTCTGTTGTAAGTTATCTTTGTGCCTAATACCCTTTTGGTATTTAAATCTACAAGTTGACCGGAGATGGTTGTGGTGCCAATATCAAAACAGAAACCGAAATTTCTCTTTGAGGTATCACCCGGCTCAATAAGTACAATCTCCGTCGTTCCATTTCTTTTACCTAAGGTTACGGTTACCTTCCAGTCTGAGGAACGCAAGATCTCACCCAAACGACGGATATTAACCAATCCTGTCTGCATAATGGAGATATCCTGGATTTTTCTAATCTGACGATATAACCTCTCTAAGTCACTAATCTTGTCCTGCAGATCAGGTTTGGGTAATTGAAGATATAATTTTGTAGCCAGGGGCGAATGCACAAAGATCTCATCGCCTAATACTGAATAGGATGGTTCTATCTCCTCTGCTTTAGAATATAATCCTTTTAATCTTAATTCTAATTCCTCAGGAGATATCTTATCTAAATCAATCCTTGATTCAGGAGGAATCTCTATTTCTAGGTCACTCTGCACCGTAGTCAAACAGGCCAAATAAACATTACGCCGTCTTTCCTCAATGCTTAATCTACCTGTCGGCTGGGTAAGTACCTGCCCCTGCTTAACGATCACCTTACATCGACCACATATCCCTTCTCCCCCACAACTGGAATTAATATAGATGCCGGCAGTAAGCGCGCATGATAATATACTTTTACCTTTCTCTACCTCTACGGTCTTATTATCAGGATAAAAGGTTACTTTAAACCTCTCCATTTATTTATAAATTCTTTAAAAATGCCGGGATACCTGCTGCTTCTTTTGGTCCCACAATTACCTGCCAGCCAGATTGCTCCTGTAGATCTCCGCTCATTACCGCCACATAACCGGGAATAATTAAACGATTATGGGAAACGATATTATTTACCCCGGATTTATTCATCGCCTGAACGATCTTATCCGGAGTAAATTTCTCTGCTGCCCAGGCAGTTAAAACCGACATTCCTTCGGTATCCACACTTAAGATATAAGAAGGAACTTTACTTGACTCTACCTCTTGCAGAACAGTATAATAGGTTAAAGAAAAATTAGTAGTCACCAAAAGCGGTGATTTATCAGTGGCCTGCCCCACCGGATAAAGCTTCGGCTCGATCTGTAAAGGTTTCTGGGGATCGGTATAGATATTCTGCCTTAAGGTAAGAAGTGCTAATACCTGCCAAGATTCTACATTTTGCATGAGAATGATACTGGCATATTTTAAAATATAACTACCTGCCTCAATTGCTTCTTTATAAGGATCAGGATCCTCTACAATTACCAATGTAGGATAACCCAAGGCGCGATTAGATTTTTTAAGCGCCTGCCTTCTTATCTGGGTTAGGTCCCATAATTTCTTGGCAATAGATTTATTACCCGTATCTAATACTAAATTCTCCAATCCTTGTTTGTTTAATTCCCTAGTAAGCTTATCCATTTTTTCTAAATCTGGCTCTGTAACTACCAAAGGCAGTTTATAATCCTTAACCAGTTCAGCCATTAAGTTAAGGTTCTGGCTGGTAGCATGATAAATTAAGGGTCTTTTTTGAAAAAGGAAGGAGAGTGTCTCCCTTTGTGCTTCTATATCCTGGCTCATTAAAACCAAACAAAGTGGGGTTTCTTTAGAGACTAATTTTACAACCTCTATAAAACGTGCCTTATCCTTATTCTGCCTTATCGCTACTAAATTTACATTTAACTGTTGACCTACCCGCTCAAATCTTAAATTATTAATTGTCTCTAATTTTTTCTTAATCTGACTATCCGAAAGATTATCGTCAATAATAAAACCTATTCCTGTAGGGTGATGAAATTTTTCTTCATGTCTAAAAAGCACAGTTTCATTACCAATCTCTAACTTAGAATCCCCTTCACCAATAATTACCAATCTTATCGGAGGAAGGCTGGAAGCCTCAAGAGCCCTTTTTGACTCTTCGGATAAATAAGGGCATTTATCTAAACTAACCGCCTTCTTTGCTAACTGCATAGCAAAGGCAAGACAGGTAACAAATCCACATTCACGGCAATTTGTTTTAGGAAGCAATTTATAGATGTCTAATCCAGAAAGGGCCATATTTTTTAACCAATAATATTAAAAAGTTCCTCTTGCTTAATTCTATACAACTGCTTAGCAAGATCCTCTGAGGCATTGGGCGTTTTTGTCTCTTTTAATTTTTTAAGAAGACCATCTTTAAGTGTTAAGGTAATTTTTCTAAGATTAGCGCAATTAACAAATTCTATCTTTATTCTTTTACCCATTAATTTTTTGATATTACCTTTTCCATAGGTAGCTCCTGTAGAGATCTGGAGACCATCAATTAAACAAGCCTTAGGTTTTTGATTTGCTCCAAATACCCTCACCCTTAAACCGAAGTATTTTTTACATTTAAGCTTATCTAAAGCAATCTCGCCTGCTCGCAACCCTAATACTAGATAAGGACCGAGATGACCGTGAAATCTAATCGCCTCTTTTAAGTTAATCCTTTTCTTTAGCATTCTAAATCTTATTAATTAAACTTGCCAGGTATCCTGCTCCGAAACCATTATCAATATTTACTACCCCCACACCTGGTGAGCAACTATTTAACATGGTCAACAATGCAGATAGACCATTAAAGTTTGCTCCGTATCCAAAACTGGTAGGTACAGCGATTACCGGACAACTTACCAGACCGCTTACTAAACTAGCCAGGGCACCCTCCATACCTGCCACAACAATAATTACCCTTGCCTTTCTTAAAATATCTAAATACTGCATTAATCGATGCACACCTGCTACCCCTACATCATAGATCTTTATTACCCTCTGCCCCATTACCTCTAAGGTCCCTACTGCTTCTTCTGCTACCGGTATATCTGAGGTACCTGCGGAGATAACCACCACATAACTAGTATTTTTAAAAGGTGTTCTTTTATTTAGATAACCCAATCTTGCTAAGGGATTATATTTTAAACCAGGAAAATATCTTTTAAGATAGACAAAATCGTCCTTTTCTAATCGTGTAAGTAGTAAGTCCTGTTTATTTTTTATTAAATATTTAATAATCAGTTTAAGCTGGGCTCTGGTTTTTCCTGAACAAAATACTACCTCAGAGAAACCCCGGCGTTTTTTTCTCTCTATATCAAGCTTAGCAAAACCTAAATCACAGAAACCTTTTTTATAAAGCATAATTTATCCTTTAAAGATTAGGTAAAGGATTAAAAATATAATTATAAATGAAATAATATAGAAATCATTAAAATAAAAGAAATCAATTATGCTATCTTTAAAAGAATTTCTCTGGCGGTGTAAAGAAGAATTGATTGAGGCCTTTTTAAATGAATCAGCAACCTCTTTTATCTGGCTTGGCTTAAACCTTAAATATACGCCTCCTATCTTATAAGCAGGGATCTTGCCACTTTCTGCCAGCTCAATTACCTCTCTTTCCGAGATGCCTAAGATTAAAGAGACCTCTCTTACTGTTAAAAGCTTCTCTTCCGCCATCTCAGATTAATCTTTATTTACTAATCTTTCCGGAGGCAATCCAAGCATCGATTGCCTTTCTTTCAAACCGCCAGTTATTACCTTCTTTTAAAGCAGGGATCTTTCCTGAACTTGCCCATTCTAAGATAGAATTCAAATCCACTTCTAAATAGCGTGCCAATTCCTCAGAATTCATAAAATCACTAAGCATCGTACATCTTCCCTCTAAGATTGCCCCTTCGGCAATATTTAACTTTGTAGGATAAACATCTCCTTCTACTACTGCGGTAGACAAAAGAACTAATTTTTCTTTGGCAGTAATCTTTCCTTTTACCCTGCCTTCAATAATTATAGTATCTCCAATTATGTCACCTATTACTGTGGCAGTTGAACCGATGCTAAGATTACCCCGCGTATTTAGATTCCCTTCAAATCTTCCATTAATGCGCAGGTTAACCGGATCCTTAAAAGTAAGGTTTCCCTGCATACTTGCATCTACATCTAAGATCTTTTCTTGCTCTTTTTTCTTAAAGGCCATATCTCACCTCCTCTTTTCTATTCGGGTAACCCTCCTGTAAGAACCTTGTTTTCAATGTATCTTAAAAAGAAAAGGACAATCCAGGTTAAGATTGTAGTAAATATGGCTGCGTTGATAAAACCACAACCCACTGCCAAACCAATGCCTGCCACAACCCAAAGACTGGCTGCGGTAGTCAAACCCTTCACCTTTTCCCTTTCCCTGATAATTGTACCTGCGCCCAAGAAACCTATTCCGGTAATAACCCCCGCAGCAATGCGTGCAGGATCTAAAGAAACCTGATCTTTATATATATCAAAAACATATAACGATGTCAACATAATAAGACAAGACCCTAAACAGACTAGAATATGGGTACGTAATCCTGCGGTTCTCCGGTGGAGTTGACGCTCAATGCCAATAAAACCGCTTAAGATTATAGATAAAGATAATTTTGCTATGATTTGTAGATTATTGATCATCTTATCTCCTTTCTTAACCTAAATCTGCAGTTAAATATAGATCAGAAACCTTGCCCTTTTTAAATAGATAATAACCTAAACCTGCCACCATAGCGGCATTATCTGTACAGAATTCTTTATCGGGGAAAAGAACCTTAATACCTTCTTTTTCTGCTATCTCAGAAAACCTTTCTCTAAGCCGATTATTCATTACCACCCCTCCGCCTATAACTAATCGTTTTAATCTTTTAAGCCTGCAGGCTAAAAGTGATTTTTTAACCAATACCTCAATAACTGCCTGCTGAAAGGAAGCAGCAATATCAGCAACTTCATTTTTATCTTTTAAAGTACGGCGTTGAATATAATATAGTACTGCGGTCTTAATCCCACTAAAACTAAAATCCAAGGGATTCTTTGTATTACTGCAAGAGAATTTAATCTTATGGGGATTGCCTTTCTTAGCTAATCTCTCAATAATCGGCCCGCCCGGATAACCTAAGCCCAAAATCTTGGCTACCTTATCAAAGGCCTCTCCACAGGCATCATCTAAGGTTGAACCTAAAAGTTTTATTTTATCAAAATCCTTTACATAGAATAAACTAGTATGACCTCCAGAAACTACCAAACCAATAAAAGGTAGATCTATGTTTTTTTTATTCAAAAAACTTGAATATATATGGCTATATAAGTGATTTATCCCTAAAAGAGGAAGTTTTAAACTTAGACTCAATGCCTTAGCAAACGAGATACCCACCAGCAAAGAACCTAAAAGTCCCGGACCGCAGGTGACCGAGATCAATCCGATATCCCTTAATCTAAGCTTTGCTTCTTTAAGTGCGGATTCGCTAACTGCATTTATTGTCTCAATCTGCATACGCGAGGCTATCTCAGGTATTATACCTCCATACCTTTTATAAAACCCCAATGAAGAACTTACTATATTAGAAAGAACCTCTCTTCCATCCTTTACTATGGAGGCAGAGGTCTCATCGCAAGATGTCTCAATCCCTAAAACATACATTTTATCTTACTAACTCTGAGACAAATACCAATCTGAATCCCTCTTTCTCTAATTGAGGCAATTTTTCTCTTAAAACCTTTAAGGTTTTTTCTCGGGCATGCCCGATACCAATTGCCTGACCAACTAATTTAGCTTTTTGCTTTAACTTATCAATCTGATTAGCAATATACTGAAAATCTTCTTGGTTATCTATAAACATATCCCTTTTGGCAAAAGGAAGCTTTAATTCCAAGGCTATATCAGAACAAATGGAATTTGCAGAAACCAAGCTATCTAAGAAATAAAGATTCCGCTTTTTTAATTCCTTAAATATTATACGCATTATCCTGGTGTCCTCGGTTGCCTTTGAACCCATATGATTAGAAACCCCTTTAGCATATAAGATACTATTTAAATCATTCCTAAGAATCCTTTTGATTGTCTCTTCATCCATATCTACAGTAAGCGTGTTATTCTCTAAGGTAGATTCCTCGTAGGGCTGTAAAGGTAAATGTAAAATTACCTCAAAACCTTTACTATGCAATCTTTCTGCAAGGACCTGCGAATAAGCTAAATTAGGAAGGATTGATACAGTTAAAGGGTAGCGAATATCTTTTAAGAGTTCTAAATTATTAAGATTATATCCCCAATCATCGATAACTATGGCTATCCTCGGTCCTATTAAAGGCATGGGTTTAGAAACAGGTTTTCTCAGGAACAAAAAAATAATTAGACCCGTCTGAAGGATTACTATTATCGATAAAATCCAAATTACAATTTTATATCTTATCTGCTTTTTCATTTAGCAAGGTTTTCCCGATAAAACCTAATTGCCTTAAGTATATCTACTGCCTGCCTAAGTTGATTATCCAAGTGATAATCCTGTTTTTGTTCTTCCTTAAGAGGTTTTTCCTTCCTTTCTATCTCTTCAAATATATCTTGAGGTTTTAGCTCTTTATTTTTCTCGGGCTCTAATTCCTCTTCCTTTTCTACCACAATATCTGGAATTATCCCTTTGCCATGGATTTCTCTTCCTAAAGGCGTAAAGTATTTACTGGTGGTAAGCCTTAAGGCTGAACCATCGGCTAAGGGTATCACTGTCTGAACCGAACCCTTACCAAATGATTTTGTACCTACAATTATAGCGCGTTTGTAATCCTGTAAACAGGCAGCTAATATTTCACTGCCGGAGGCTGAACCATCATTAATCAATACGACCATCGGCATATCCTGGATAGGATTATTGCAACGGGAGCTTAATTCTGTTTTCTGTGAAGATCTGCGTCCTTTGGTAGAAACAATGACCTTACCTTTGGGGATAAATTTTTCAGTAATCTTTACCGCGCTTTCTAAAAGTCCACCCGGATTATTACGGAGATCAAGGATAAGACTATCCATCCCCTTCTTTCTTAAATCCTCCAGGGCAGAATCAAAATCCTTAGGAGTATTTTCCCTAAATTCTACTAAACGGATATAGCCGATCCTGTCTTCTAAAATCCTTGCTTCCTTTATATCTTTTATCCTGATAATATCACGCACAATCTTAAACTCTAAGATCTTTCTCTCTGACTCCCTTAAGATAGTAAGATTTACCGGTTCGCCTGGTTTGCCCCGTAATTTTTTTACCGCATCGCTAAGGGTCATATCGCGGGTTAATTCATCATTAATCTTTACAATGCGGTCATTGGCTTTTATACCTGCTTTCCAGGCAGGGGTATCCTCTAAAGGCGTAATCACAGTCAAGAGGCCATCCTTAATCGTGATCTCCATACCAAGACCACCAAACCTTCCTTCCGTATCTACCTTTAATTCATTATAGGTCTCAGGGTCCATAAATTGACTGTGGGCGTCTAAAGAAGAAAGCATTCCCCTTAAAGCCCCATAGATTAAATCACGATAAGTAACCTCATCTACATAATCGGATTGGATAACTGCTAAGGTATTGGAAAAAAGAGCTACTTGACGGAATAATTCATTTTTATCTTGTTTTCTTTTTTCTGTCGCAGAAAGGGGTAGGGAATAAACCCCCAACACCAACGCCAACAAGATTATTATGGTGATAATTCTTTTACCCATCGCTTAACCTCCTATTCATT
The DNA here is from genome assembly GCA_023819035.1 of Candidatus Omnitrophota bacterium. Taxonomy (GTDB): domain Bacteria; phylum Omnitrophota; class Gorgyraeia; order Gygaellales; family Profunditerraquicolaceae; genus JAMWCL01. The sequence continues at coordinate 7,112 of JAMWCL010000031.1, read as the reverse complement.
TAATAATCTCTTTAACAGTTCCTGCGCTATTTTAGGATTTGCTTTACCTTGACTTTTTTTCATTACCTGACCAACCAAAAACATAATTGCATTATTCTTTCCTCCTTTATAATCCTGAACCGATCTCGGGTTTTCTTGAATTACCTTTTTAGCTATCTTTTCTAAGCTTTCCGTATCCGAGATCTGAATGAGATTTCCTTCCTGGATGATTGTAGCAGCAGATTTATGTTTTTCAATTATCTCAGTTAATACCGATTTTGCTACAAGATTAGAAATAAGTTCTTTTTCTACAAAACCTAACAACTCGTTTAAGCCCTGAGGGGTTATTCCTAAATCCGCCAAACCGCAGCCCCGCGTATTTGCCTCTTGTAACAGCGGACCGATTAACCAATTAACCAAAGTCTTCTTATCTTTATTAGGATAAGCCTTAAGGCAAGATTCAGCGAAATCAGCATCCTTTTTAGAAGAAACTAAAATCTTAGCAACATATAAAGATAACCCATAATCTTTAATAAAACGCTGTATCTTTTCTCTGGGTAATTCAGGGATACTCTCTCTTATCTGCTGAATCTTTTCTTGAGTAATAATAAACATAGGTAAATCCGGATCAGGAAAATAACGATAATCCATCGCCTCTTCTTTTGTGCGCATGGGAAATGTCTTTAGTTCCTTGGTATCCCAAAATCGAGTTTCCTGAACAATGGCTTTATTTTTACTTAGCAGGCTTTTCTGACGTTCTATCTCATAAGTTAAAGCATCCTTTACCGCCTTAAAGGAATTCATATTCTTTAATTCTATCTTAGTACCGAACTCAATAGTATTTTTCTTTCTTAAAGAGATATTGGCATCGCAGCGTAACGAACCCTTTTCCATATCACAATCTGAAACATCTAAATACTGGATAATACTTTTTAAGGTAACCAGATACTGATATGCCTCTTCGGGAGAATTTATATCTGGCTCACTTACTATTTCTAATAACGGGATGCCCGCACGATTAAAATCTACTAAACTGGTTGATTCTTTATGAATCAATTTTCCCGCATCCTCTTCTAAATGCACACGACGTATCCTAATATGTTTATCCTTGCCATCTAAATCTATATCTAAAAAACCATCATAAGATAACGGTAAGTCATACTGGGAGATCTGATAATTCTTAGGTAAATCCGGATAAAAATAATTCTTACGGTCAAACTTAGTAGGGCTGTGGATCTTACAATTTAAGGCAAGGGCAACCTTGATAGCATAGTCTAAAGCAGTGCGGTTTAAAACCGGTAAAACCCCGGGAAAACCTAAGCATATCGGACAGACCTGGGTATTTGGCTCCTTTCCAAATTCGGTAGAACAACCGCAGAAGGCCTTGGTCTTAGTTTTTAACTGTACATGAACCTCTAATCCAATTACCGCTTCATATTCAGTCATCGCTTTATAATCTCGGTTTCATCTTATGCCAGGGGGTAGCTTGTTCATAAGCATAGGCAACCCTAAAGAGTATCTCTTCATTAAAGGCTTTAGCTAAAATCTGTAACCCCACCGGAAGCCCATCTTTAGTAAATCCGCAAGGAATAGATATCGCAGGGATTCCTGCTAAATTAGCCGAAATTGTATAAATATCCGAGAGATACATCTTTAAAGGATCATCAATCTTTTCTCCAATCTTGAACGCGGGGGTAGGTGAGGTAGGGGTAACAATACAATCGCAATCCTTGAAAACCTCATCAAAATCCTTTTTTATTAAAGTGCGTACCTTAAGGGCACGCAGATAATAAGCCTCATAGTAACCATAAGAAAGGGCAAAGGTACCCAAGATAATCCTTCTTTTTGCTTCCTGACCAAAGCCTGCTCCGCGGGTTTTTTTATACATCTGAATTAGATTAAGTTCAGAATTAGAAAACCTGAATCCGTATTGAACCCCATCGAATCTTGCTAAATTAGAACTTGCCTCCGCAGTAGCAATAATGTAATAGACTGCAACCGCATATTCGGTGTGGGGTAAACAGACCTCTTTTATCTGGGCCCCCAATTCTCTTAATTGCTCAATTGCTTCCTGAATAATCTTTTTTACCTCGGGATCTATCCCTTCTACAAAATATTCCTTGGGTACAGCGATCTTTATCCCTTTAATGTCCATTCCTAAGACCTTAGGATAATCAGGAACCTCTAAGTTTACTGAGGTAGAATCATAAGGATCATAACCGGAAATTATCTTCATAATTATTGCACAATCCCGCACATCCTTAGTGATCGGTCCAATCTGATCTAAACTAGAAGCAAAGGCAATCAAACCATAACGAGAGACCCTGCCATAAGTAGGTTTAAGCCCTACCACCCCACAGAAACTGGCGGGTTGGCGTATCGAACCCCCTGTATCCGAACCTAAAGCAACGATTGCCTCATCAGCAGCTACCGAGGCAGCCGAACCCCCTGAAGAGCCACCCGCTACATAATTAATATTCCAGGGATTAGCGGTAGTACCAAAACAAGAATTCTCGGTAGAGGAACCGAAGGCAAACTCATCCATATTAGTCTTTATCTCTAATATTATTGCACCCGCCTCTTTTAATTTTTTAATTACCGTGGCATCGTAAGGAGGTTTAAATCCGGCTAAGATTTTAGAACAGCATTCGGTATTATAACCTTCGGTGCAGATATTATCTTTAACAGATACAGGAATACCACCTAAAGGTAGTTGAGGATTAAAGGTAAAAAACTGATCATTGCCGGGCTTTAAATCTTTAACCCTGACATAGGCATTTATTTTTTTATCTACCTCTTTTATCCGTTTATAAAGTGAATTTAAGATATCAGGGGCAGTAATCTCTTTCTTTTTTAACTTATCCCGTAAAACCTCAATGGTTAAAGTATTTAATTCCATAATCGTTATCCTTAACTTATTTCTGGAGGCTAAATTAATCTATTTTATTCAATTACCTTTGGCACCAAAAAGAAGTTTTCTTCTTTTGCAGGCGCACACTCTAATGTTTTAGAGATAGGTAAAGATTCTCTTGGCTGGTCATCCCTTAACACATTGCTCATAGGTAATATATGGCTTGTAGGCTCAACATCCTTTATATCTAACAGCTTCAGTTTATCAATAAAATCTATAATCTGTTTAAGCTGTTCAGATAATCTCTTAAGCTCCTCATCCCTTAGCTCAATGCGTGCCAGATTTGCTACATATTTAACTGTTTCTTTATCGATTCCCATAGTTATTTTATTTTTTATTTCTGTTTATAATACCATTATTTAAACCTTAAGTCAAACAATAAAAGTATGGACAAAAAAATTTTTTTAGATAAAATATTACCCATATGGATAAGATGAAAAAACCAAAATATTATCTCGATAAAAATGGCTTTTTTGTAATTGAAAATTATAACTTTGCTAAGCCATTCGCTAATTTCTTTCCGGGGATCGCAGGTAAATATGGGATACCGATGTGGGTATTCTATGTCAATCGCGGACAATGCATATCTAGTTTTGGAATTAAAGATAAAGATCACAGTATAGTAGAATACCTGCCGGCAAATAAAGCCTGGCAAATTGTAACTCTTCAAGGTTTTCGTACATTTATTAAGCTATTTAATAATCCTGATAAATTTATCTTTTACGAACCATTTCATAATGGTTTTGTTAACTTAGGGTTCAAGTTCTTTAATCGTATGCTTATCAGTTCTTCTGACTTAAGGATTGAGGAAGAAAATTTAACCTTGGGAATAAAGATAAAGGTAGAATACTTTACTATCCCGCAAGATAACTATCCTGGATTAGCCAGAATCGTAACCATTAAAAATATAGACTCTAAAAATAAAAGGCTTCAGGTCTTAGATGGCCTGCCACAGATTATTCCTTACGGGGTAAGTAATCTATTCTTAAAAAAATTAAGTCGGACAATCGAGGCCTGGATGAATGTAGAATATATAAACAAAGATGTTGCCTTCTATAAACTTAATGCCAACCCCACAGATAGGCCTGAGTATATCCCCATAAAAGAAGGAAGCTTCTATCTTGGTTTTTATTATGAAGAGAACAAACCGAAACTTATAAAACCTATTGTTGATCCCCAAAGAATCTTTGATCCGGTGATTGATTTCTCCTATCCCTATCAATTCTTGAACTCCCAAAAATTCGTTAATCCTAAGAAGGAGATTAAAAGAAGCAAAACACCCTGTGGATTTTTACTATTAGATCTTCAATTAAATAAGGATGAGGAAAAAACCTTTTATTGCATAATAGGTACTGCTCGTTCTAAGCAGTTTTTAAAAGAATCAATTAATAAGATAACAAAACCTGATTATCTTATTACTAAACAAAAACAGAATCAGAAAATTATCGAAGAATTACAAGAAGATATCTCTACCAAAAGTTCAAAAAGAGAATTTGATCTTTACGCTAAACAAACCTATCTGGATAATATCCTGCGTGGAGGATACCCGATAATTCTTTCGCCTTATAAGGTATTTTATCTATATTTAAGAAAACATGGAGACTTAGAAAGGGATTACAATAAATTTCAGATACAACCTACATATTTTTCCCAAGGCAATGGTAATTACCGCGACACAAATCAAAATCGAAGGTGTGATGTCTGGTTTCATCCTGAAATTAAATATGAAAATATTGTTTATTTTTTAAACCTTATCCAAGCAGATGGATATAATCCTTTAGTACTTAAAGGTATCACTTTCAGTTTTGAATCATCCTTTAAGTTAAGGGATATTTTAAAACAGTTCTGTTCTGAAAAGGATTCCTTAAAGCTTCAAGAATTTTTAGATAAACCTTTTAACCCCGGAGAGTTAATTTTATTTATTGAGGAAAATAAGATTAAACTTACGGTTAGTTATGAGGAATTTCTTAAACAATTGTTATCCCATTGTGTAAAGAACCTGGATGCAGAGCATGAGGAAGGATTCTGGACCGACCACTGGCATTATAATCTTGACCTTATTGAGAATTACTTAAGTGTTTATCCGGAAGACCTAAAAGAACTTGTTTTTGAAAAGAGGGTCTTTAGCTTCTTTGACAATACCGAGGTAGTAAGGCCGCGGAGTGAAAAATATATATTAAGGCAAGACGGCATAATCAGACAGCTACATGCGGTATGTCACGATAGTGGAAAAAAGGAAATGCTTAAGAAAAGAGCTTTTTATCCGCATCTGGTAAGGAGCGAATACGGCAAAGGTCAAATTTATCAGACCTGCCTTTTAAATAAACTCTTATGTATCTTAGCAAACAAATTAGCCACCCTAGACCCTTTCGGTGTAGGTATCGAGATGGAGGCAGATAAACCTAATTGGTTCGATGCCTTAAATGGACTACCTAGTCTCTTCGGCTCCTCGATCTGCGAAACCTTTGAATTAAAAAGATTAATCCTTTTCCTTCTCTTAGCCCTTAAAAGCTGTGATCTAAAAAAGGTTTATATTACCGAAGAAATCCTTCAGTTCCTAACTAACTTGGATAGATTAATTAAGGATTATTTTAAGAATAACTCTAAAGAAAAAGATTATGAATATTGGGATAAAAGTAATCTTGCTAAAGAAGAATATCGCAAGAAGACACGTTTTGGCTTCAGTGGTAAAGAAGTAGAATTTTCTACGGATTCTCTGATAGAGATTTTAGATTCAAGCTTAAAGAAGGTAGAAATAGCAATAGAAAAGGCAAAGGATAAAAAGAGTAATCTTTATTATGCTTATTTTATCCACGAAGTAAAAGAATATCAGCTGATAAAACACCCATTTGTAAAACCCACAAGATTTATTCAGAAGCCCCTTCCATTATTCTTAGAAGCACAGGTGCATGCCTTAAGATTGGCAAAGGATATAAAAGAGGCAAAGGCAATCTATGAAGCTATCAAGAAAAGCTCTCTCTATGATAAAAAACTAAAGATGTATAAGATTACCGGTCCTTTAGAAAGTATGCCTGAGGAGATCGGAAGATGCCGTATCTTTAGCCCGGGCTGGTTGGAGAACGAGTCGATATGGCTACATATGGAATATAAATATATTCTGGAACTTCTAAAACAAGGGCTCTATGATGAATTTTACCAAGACCTTAAAAATGTTCTTATTCCTTTTCAACCGCCTCAGCGATACGGTCGCAGTATCTTAGAGAATTCCTCATTCATTGTAAGTAGCAAATTTCCGGATAAAAGCTTACATGGAAATGGATTTATTGCTCGGCTTTCTGGTTCAACTGCTGAATTTGTAAATATATGGTTAATTATGAACATTGGTTTAAGACCCTTTTTCTTAAATGAGAAAAAAGAGTTAAATTTAAGGTTCTCTCCCGTCTTGGCGGGTTGGCTTTTTGATGCCAAAGATAGAATATTATATAGTTTTAAATTTTTAAGTAAAATCTGGGTAGTCTATCATAATCCAAAAAGAAAAAATACCTTTGGTAAGAATGGGGTAAAACCAAGAAAAATAATCTTTAATGATAAGGATAATAATAAAGTAGAAATCATTTCCGATACCATACCTTATCCTTATGCTGAACAGATAAGAGCCGGTCAGATTAAACAAATTAATATTTATCTAGATTAAAAGCTTAGAATCTACGGCGGTAATATAAGCGAAAGATATGCTGTGTATCAATGGTTCTTAGGCTTCCTCCAAAGGGATCCCAGCCGATAGTTAAAACCTCAACCAGATAAGGATTTCGCGAAGCCTCACCATATTGTAAGACAAAATCCTCATCTTTGGATTTATGATAAATTAATTCTGTAAAAACATTATGATGCCCAAAAACCTTAGTTATTCCTTCGGTTAATTTATCTAAATCCTGCCAGCGACAATAGGTATATTTAAAAAAGATGGCTAACTTAGAAAATGGCATATACCTTAGTTCTAAACCCATATGGTTCATATTGTCATCAACCTGACCTGCCTTCTTATATTCATTGCAGGTATAATCTAAATATAGCTCTAAGTCTTTAAAAGGAATAAGCTTTAATCCTAACTTAAAAATATCATAAAATGGATAGGGAGGTTTAGGAAAAATACCCTGTTGATTAAGCCAGTTATTTATATCGCGGTATTCGTTACCATTCTCAAAGTAGATATAGGAATAATTACCACCATTTAAGATACCGCGCGGAAAATTATCGTAAG
>JAMWCL010000056.1 GCA_023819035.1 Candidatus Omnitrophota bacterium | reverse complement strand
CACCCTAAGGACCTATAGCCTTGGCCATATAGTGGATTTACCTTTACTCCGTAAAGTGCCAGATATTGCCAAACTTCCCGCTCTTTCCAGATGAGAATAGGGTTTAGCTTAATCAATCCCTTATCCCGCTCCTCAATCTCTTTAAAATCTGTGCGCGTCCTTCCTTCTGTACAACGCAGTCCGGTAACCCAACATGTTACGCCCATCTCTTCTATGGCTCTTCTGGTCGGCTCTACCTTTAATATATCGCAGCATCTATCAGGGTCGGTCTCATAAAGTTTATCCGGTATCTCAGCATCACTTTTATAAATCTTAAGTTCTGGATATCTAGCAACCATCTCATACATAAACTCCACGGTTTCTTTTGGTTTAAAGCGGGTGGTAACAATAAAACCCCGAATCTTGGAACTCACCTTTTTTGCTAAGTCCCAAACACAGACAGAATCCTTACCTAAACTATTAGCCACGACCAAACCATCACCGTATTTCTCATAAGCTTCTTTTATCAGGGCTAAGGACCTCTCCACTTTTTCTTTAAAATTCAGGGTTTCTACCAATTCCTTTAAATCATCCTTATTTTCCCATAAACTCATTTTTCGCTCTCCTCCTCTATATATAAGTATAATTGATATGTTATATATAAATCTTATTTAATATAGTAAGCAAAAAATTATATCTGATAAACTATTGCAGACCTTCGATTTTTGGCTTTGTTTGCAATATCTTCAAAATTGACCCTATCTAACACCTTGACTATAGACTCTTCTGTCTGTCTCCAAATATCTGTAAATACAGATTCTTTTTTACTTATGCTCGTTGCCATTTCTAAAAGATGGCCTTCCAATTTGCGCATTACTTCACCCACGCTTATATTGCGCGGGTCTTTGGCTAATCTATATCCGCCTTGTTTTCCTCTTGCGCTCTGGACTAGATTTAAGTTTTTTAATTTAAACAAAATCTGCTCTAAATACTTAATCGGAATATCTTGCTCTTTGGCAATGCTAGATACTTGAACCAGTTTTTTAGCCGGCCAGTTTAAAGCCAATTCCAAAAGTGCCCTGCAGGCATAATCAATCTCTGCGGAAATCTTCATTATTTATCCCACCCCATTTAATATTAGTAAGTCTATCAACATAGTAAAGTATACATTATTTTTGCCTCTTGTCAAGTATAAAATCAATATTTTTGTCTTAAAATCTACTTAAGGTAAATCTTCTTTGCTACTTCTTTGGCTGTCAAGGTATAAAATACCTTATTAATTATTTCCCCTAATTTAGATTTGTCTTTAGTATCGACTTCTTCTTTTAAGTTTACCAACCAATCGGCATCGTATAAAATCTTAAAGTTTTGCGTATTAATTTTCCCGGGGGAATGATGATATGCGATTATTTCACATATTTCATCAATATCTTCTTTTTTTAGGCCGACCTTAAGCAATATCTTTCGGGCAATCTCAGGACCCTCCTTTTCTTTATAATATCCAGCAGATGAACTATATTTCTTCTCAGCCACCTTTATCCCTACATCATGCAGGATTGCCGCCGGAATCACAATATGCCAATCTGCCTTTTCTTTTTTTAATAATTCTTCTGCAAAATGCATTACGTTTTTAGCGTGATTTATCCGTTTTGTATCATTTCCAAAATAATCCTCTAATTCCTTTAAGAGTCTCTCTTTTATGGTTATGGCTCTATTCTGCATATATTTATTATAGATTTGCTCTCCCACACATTCTTTGGCATATCGACACCAATCCAGGCAACTTCCTCCTTCCTGTAAATGCAAAATCTCGTTTTTACAATTTGGGCAGGTAGTCTTTATTTCATCTGTCCATATCTCTAATTCTTGACCACAAGAAGGACAATTGATTAATCTTGGTTCTGGTTGTCTAAATTTTTTTGCTCCTGGACATTCAAAAATCATATTATAACCACTCCTCGGATAAAATCTCTCCTTGTAAACTTACCACAATAGATTTAATGGGTATTTTTCTTTTTGCTTTCTTAGCTGCTTCTTGGGCAATGGTTACTAATCCATAACAGCAAGGAACCTGCATGGTCATTATGGTTAGAGTATTTATCTTAGCATCATCAATTAGAGATTTTATCTTTTCTACATATTCATCTTGACCTTCATCTAACTTTGGACAGGCAATGGCTAAGGACTTTCCTTTAAGATAATCCTTATGGAAATCTCCAAGAGTATAAGCCACGCAATCTGCAGATAAAAGAACATCTGCCTTCTGATAATAGGAAGCTTCAGGTGAAACTAAATGTAATTGAATTGGCCATTGCCTTAATTCCGAAGGTCTTTTGCCTGTGGTATCGCTGACTTTTTCTTTCTCCTTTTTTCTAAAATCCATAATTTTTGAACCTGGACAGCCGGATAAAGAATGCATATCGTGTTTCATCTGCACCTCCTTTTCTATGGGTATATCTATCTTCTTTTCTTTCAGATAATCTAAGGCCTCTTTAAGGTACTGGTTTTGGTTATGTTCTTTGAGATGCTGTAGGTGTGCTTTTATGACATTCTTTCCTTGTCGAACAATATTTTCCATAGCTTTTCTTTCGTCATAAGGCTCGGCTTCTCTTTCCTCAATCGTAATCGCCCCCTCGGGGCAGTGACCAATGCAGGCGCCCAAGCCATCACAAAATAAATCGCTTATAAGCCTTGCCTTACCATCAATTATTTGTAATGCTCCTTCAGGACAATTGGGAATACAGAGACCGCAACCTGTGCATTTTTCTTCATCAATTTTTATTATCTTTCTCTTTACCTTTCTTTTTTCCATTGCCGACCCCCTTTCTTCTGTTATCCTTCAATAAGGATGCCAAGGTAATTTTTTCTAAACGAGAAACAACATAATTTTGAATTTTATCTATCCTTTGTTTTAGGGTACATATCCTTATCTGAGGGCATATTTTCTTCTTAAAAATACATTCATTTAA
>JAMWCL010000030.1 GCA_023819035.1 Candidatus Omnitrophota bacterium | reverse complement strand
CAATAGCATTGATAGTGTTAGCGATAGGGATTATATCTTGGAGGTTTTAGCGGATTTATCCATATTATCTGTACATCTATCCCGCATGGCTGAAGATTTAATCTTATGGTCTACAAAAGAATTCAATTTTATTGATATTGATTATTCATTTTGCACCGGCTCAAGCATTATGCCGCATAAGAAAAATCCCGATGTCCTGGAACTGATAAGGGGCTCGGTAGGCAGGATTCAAGCAGGTTTTTCTAGTGTTTTGGTTTTAATGAAAGGTCTTCCTTTGTCTTATAATCGGGATTTACAATTAGACAAACCACCACTCTTTAATGCCATAGATACAATAAAAGATATCTTAGAGATATTTATTCCTCTATTTGAAAATATCGTGATTAAAAAAGAAGTAATCTCGGCAAAACTAAAAGACGAAGTATTATTTTCTGTGGATATCGTGGAATATCTGATTAAAAAGGGCCTATCCTATAGAGAGGCGCATGATATTGTCGGTAAGATGTTTAAGGACTGTTTAGATAAAGGAAAGAAGATCTCCCATTTAAGCCCAACACAGTTAAAAAGATATTGCCCCCAGTTAAATATAGATGTAAAAAATATCTTAAATGCCTCAGCTTCAGTTAATCTGAAGAAATCCTTTGGCTCAACAAATCCCAGACAGGTTTCCCGACAGCTTAATAAATGGATGAAAAAATTAAAATGAAAAACAAATTTCCCGATTGAAAGTAAAAAGTTTATTTATGAATTATCAAAATGTATTTCAGTTGATTTCAGATATAGCTAAAAACACAGGCGTATCCTTTATTTTAATCGGAGGATTTGCAGTTAATTATTATAAATATACACGACAGACTGCAGATGTTGACTTTTTAATCACGAAGGAAAGCTTCCAGAAGATATCTGGTTTGTTAGAAGCAGAAGGGTATAAGGTTGATTATAGTCAGGAAGTATTTGTCAGGCTTATTTCTATTAAAGAGCCTGCACTGATGGATATTGATTTTATATTTGTTGATAAGGATGTGTTTGATAAGATTGCCAAGGATAGTCAGAGGGTTATCCTTGCAGATTGTGAGTTTAAAGTTCCCTCGTTAGAACATCTAATCGCGCTTAAACTCCATGCGGTTAAATATAATCCTAAGTTGCGCTTGTTTAAAGACCTACCTGATATTGTCAATTTAATAAGAATTAATAATGTGGATGCAAAGAGTGAAAAATTTAAAGAGTTATGTTTAAAATATGCAACCCCAGAAATTTACCAAAAGATTCTGGAGGCTATTTAAAAAACAGATGGATAAACTTAATTTACCCATAGTTAAAGAGCCTGTACCTGGGCCGAAGTGGCTATGTATGGATAAGTATTTAGAATTTGTGCATTTTAACTTGCGCTATACCGTAGATAAGAAACAAAACAGACTTTTAAAGAAAAGGCTTTATGTAAACGTACCCTTTTCGTTAAAATAATAGATAGATGTAGAGAAGGGATATTTTCTGCTTAAATAACCTTCAGGGATATAAAGAATTGAGATAGTCGATGCATGAATTTAAATATAGAAATAAACAACTTTATTGCGAAGGGGTAAAGATTCAGGATTTAGTCAAGCGCTTTAGTACGCCGCTTTATGTCTACAGTTATCATACTATCCTTGGCCATTTTATAAAATTAAAAATCGCCTTTAAAAAGAGTAAACCTCTCATCTGCTATTCGGTAAAGGCAAATTCAAACTTAGCAATCTTAAGGGCATTAGTAAAAGAAGGAGCGGGTTTAGATATTGTTTCAGGAGGAGAGTTATTTCGGGCAATTAAAGTTGGGTGTCCACCAGAAAGAATCGTTTATGCGGGAGTAGGAAAAACCGAGAAGGAGATTAAAGAGGCAATAAAGATAGGGATTTTATTTTTTAATGTTGAATCCATTTCTGAATTAGAAAATATTAATGGTATCTCAAAAAGACTGAATAAGATTACCAATGTGGCTATCCGCATAAACCCTGATGTTGAACCTAAAACGCATCGATTTATCACTACTGGTAGACTTACCAATAAGTTTGGAGTAGACTTTAAGACCGCTTATAAAATATTAAAGATGCGCAAAGATTTTAAGTTTCTAAATATTTCTGGATTACATATCCATATCGGCTCTCAGATTACCAGCCCTCTTCCCTATGTTTCTGCAATTGGAAAGCTACTTAATTTCATCCGGAAGCTTAGAAAAGAAGGCATAGAGTTAGAATATTTAAATATCGGCGGTGGTTTAGGAATTATTTATAATAAAGAAACACCCCAGACCGCTGAAGAATTTGCTAAGCGACTTCTACCTTTATTAAAGAAAAGCAATTTAAAGATAATTATGGAGCCGGGTAGATTTATTGTAGGAAATGCCGGGGTCTTGGTAACTAAGGTTTTATATATTAAATCCACATCTAAAAAGAAATTTGTAATTGTAGATGCGGGAATGAACGATTTAATCCGACCTGCTTTATACGATGCCTATCACAATATCTTACCTTTAAAGATGATTCCACAGAGAAAAGGTAATGCGCAAAAGGTAGATATCGTCGGTCCCATCTGTGAGAGTGCAGATTTTTTTGCTAAAAACAGAACCATACCTAAGCTCAAAGAAAACCACTACTTAGCAATTATGGGTGCAGGTGCTTATGGTTTTAGTATGTCAAGTAATTATAATTCAAGATGTAGACCTGCGGAGGTATTGGTTAAAGAAGATAAGTTCTATCTGATAAGAGAAAGAGAAGCTTATAATGATTTAATTGATAACGAAGTTATTCCAGAATTTTTAAGATGAGAAAGATTGAATTTACTAAGTTAGTTGCTTCGGGAAATGATTTCATAATTATTAATTATGGAATATGGATGAATAAATATGGATTACGAAAACTGGCTAAAAAAATCTGCGATAGAAGATATGGTATCGGTGCAGATGGGCTTTTGGTTCTGGAAAAATCCAAAATTGCAGATATTAAAATGCGTATCTTTAATCCTGATGGTTCAGAGGCAGAGATGTGTGGCAATGGTGCAAGGTGTACAGCATTATATGTTAAATCCCAAATCCCAAATTCCAAATCACAAATAAATTTAGAGACCAAAGCCCAAATAGTAGAAGCAGAAGTAAATAAGGACAATGTAAGAATAAAATTAACTGCCCCAAGGGATTTAAAATTAGATATCCCGATTAAAATAAATAATCGTTTATTAAAGGTAAATTTTATTCATACGGGGGTTCCGCATACAGTTATTTTTGTTGAAGGTCTGGATAAGATTGATGTGGTTAATTTAGGAAGGACAATCCGTTATCATAAAAGATTCCAGCCTCAAGGCACAAATGTGGATTTTGTAGAGGTATTAAGCGATGATTCCATTAAAATAAGGACCTATGAAAGGGGTGTGGAAGATGAAACCCTATCCTGTGGTACGGGTGCAGTTAGTTCTGCATTGGTTACGGAATCCCATCTTAAGTATCCTGGCTTTAAAAGAATAAATGTCTATACAAAAAGTGATGAGGTCTTAAAGGTTTATTTTAGGAGGATAAATAATGAGTTTGAGGACGTCTGGCTGGAAGGTAAAGTCAGGATAGTATACAAGGGGGTCGGTTATGTTTAAAGGCTCAATGGTTGCAATAGTAACGCCATTTAAAGATGGTAAAGTTGATGAGTCAAAGTTAAGGGGTTTGATTGAGTTCCAGATTAAAAATGGTACATCGGGAATTGTTCCTTGTGGTACGACCGGTGAATCTGCCACTTTATCCTTCGAGGAGCATGGAAGGGTGATTGAGATTACCGTGGAGCAGGTAAGGAAAAGGATTCCGGTAATTGCCGGTACAGGTTCAAATTCAACCCAAGAGGCAATAATGTTAACTAAGCATGCAGCCAAGGTAGGCGCGGATGCCTCTTTACAGGTTTCGCCTTATTATAATCGACCTACCCAAAAAGGCCTTTATGAGCATTTTAAGGCAATTGCTGAATCGGTAGATATCCCCATAATTCTTTATAATATTGCCTCACGCACTGCAGTAAATATTGAACCGGAGACAGTGGCAAAATTAGCTTACGATTGTAAAAATATTGTAGGGATAAAGGAAGCATCGGGAAATTTAGAGCAGATGTCCCGCATAAAGGCACTTTGTCCTAAAGATTTTGTTTTAATTTCCGGCGATGATAGTTTAACCTTACCTATATTAAGTATTGGAGGAAGCGGGGTAATTTCCGTGGTAGCTAATATTGTCCCTAAGGATGTTGCTGAACTAATTAAGGAGTTTGAGCAAGGAAATATTTTAAAGGCACAACAGCTTCATTATCGATTGCTTCCTTTAATCAAGGCAATGTTTATTGAAACCAATCCCATTCCGGTAAAGACCGCCATGGGGCTTTTAGGCCTGTGTAATCCGGATTTAAGGCTTCCGCTTTGCAGTATGTTACCTGAGAACTTGGAGAAATTAAAGAAGGCATTAAAGGACTACGGTCTTTTAAGGTAATTACTAAAAAGGAGTAGAGATGATTAAGTTAGGTATCGCGGGTGTCTGCGGAAGGATGGGAAGGAGGATCCTTGAATTGGCTTTGCAGGATAAGGATTTTGAGGTCACCTTGGCTTTGGAAAAAAAAGGGATTCCTGAGATAGGCAAGGAATTAGGTAAACTTAGGATCTCCTCAAGCCCGGACGGGATATTTTTAGTTGATGTATTTATTGACTTTACTACTCCAGAAGGCACTGAGACAAATTTAGATTATGTAGCTAAGTATAAAAAAGCACTTATATTAGGCACAACCGGACTTAATGATGCCCAGATAAAAAAGGTAGAGGAGGTCTCCAAGATTGTTCCCGTAGTATTTTCTCCTAATATGTCTATTGGGGTAAATGTTTTATTTTCAATATTACCAGAATTAGCCAAGCGCCTTGGAGCGGATTATGATATCCAGATTATAGAGGCGCATCATAAAGCTAAAAAGGATGCCCCTTCTGGAACTGCCAAGAAATTTGTCCAGATTTTAAGCGGGGTTACCCAGAAGCAGATTCCTGTCCATGCCCTTCGTTTAGGTGATATTGTGGGAGACCATACGGTTATCTTCTGCGGAAACGCTGAGCGGATTGAGCTAAAACATCAGGCACACTCAAGGGATCTATTTGCTTTAGGTGCCTTAAAGGCTGCCAAATGGATTTTTGGAAAACCCAAAGGATTGTATTCAATGCAAGATGTATTAAAAAATAAAGATGTTTAAAAAACAAAATTGGTTCTCGGTTGGAAGTCTGATAATAGTATTGGTGGCAATTATTATTTATTGTATATTTCAACAATTTCTTACCCCTACTTTTATAGAACCTGATGAATATTATCATGTAACGATTTCAGGATTCATAAGGGATTTTGGCCCGCGTTATAATTTCCGCTGGGCACGCTTTTCTACATTTAAAAATTCCTTTTCTGATAAAGAGTTTTTATTTCATCTTTTTATTATCCCTTTTCTTACATTTTCTAAAAATATAGTTTTAAATGGAAAATATGCAATTATTTTTTACAACCTTTTATTTATTCTTATCTATATTTTTCTTTTAAGAAGATATATACCTGAATTTTTAGTTGCCTGTTTGATTTTAATTATGTTGATGAACTTTTATTTTTTTACTTATTTTATCCGACTAAGGCCGGTCACCTTGGCTAATATATTAACTGTTTTAGGGATCTATTTTCTTATTAATAAAAGATGGAAAGGTTTATTTATTATTTCTTTTCTTTATCCCCTATCTCATATATCATTTTTAACTTTATTAATATTTGTGTTGGGAGGTGAGTATTTAAGATACCGTTTAAAGAAGGAATTCTTTATAAAAAATGTCTCTGCCACAGTCATCGGATTACTTTTGGGATGTTTACTCCATCCTAACCATCCCAATAATTGGCTGTCCACGTATCTAAATTTTCTACTTGTACCTTACTACACTTCTATTAAAGGATTGGAGGGGTTTGGGAATGAGCTTTATTCTACCAGAGCTAAAGAGCTATTGATTGGAAATTCTTCTTTATTTTTAAGCCTCCTTCTTATTATCTGGGTAACATTTATATCTAAAGTAAAATTGAGTCTGGGTACAATTATATGGTGGTTTTGTTTTATTTTTTACCTTCTTTTATCATTTCTTGGCACAAGATATACCTATCCAATGAATGCTCTATTTTTTATATTTTTCGCATCTTTTCTAAGTGATTGGTTACAGGATAGACCGGAGAGTATAGTTATATTAAGAACGCGTTCTTTTCTAATCCTTTATGGGATAATTATCGTTATATTCTTTTATATAAATATAAAAGGGTACATAAGGTTTATGATGAATGTCACAAAAGAGAATCTCTTCTATGAGGATACTGCAAAATGGTTAAACTTCAATATCCCAGCAGGATCAACTATATACCATGCTGATTGGAGTAGTGCCTCTTGTTTTATGTGTTTTAATCCCAAGAATAACTACCTATTATTTCTCGATCCCATATACATGCTTTATAAATATCCTAAGTTATATAAAATTTATCTTAATTTAAATAGCGGCAAGACAAAAAGACCTTATAAAATTTTAAGGCATATTTTTAAAATAAAATATGGATACACTGAGAAAAGCACAGGACTGTATCATCAGATTAAAGAACAGGATTCGCATTTTAAGATCCTCTATGAGAATGAATTAGGTGTGGTTTTTGAGGTGCTTTAAGAGATGATGAAATTTAACATTTCAAAAAGACTTAAAAATCTACCCCCTTATTTATTTATTGAGCTTGATAAGGCAAAGCGAAAAGCAAAAAAAGAGGGTTACGATATTATTGACTTAGGGGTAGGCGATCCGGATCAACCTACACCTTCCTATATAGTTAAGGCACTGCAAAAAGCAGTAGAAGACCCTACTACCCATCGCTATGCCCTGGATCAGGGCATGCCCGGGCTGCGTCAGGCGATTGCGGATTGGTATCTGCGTCGTTTTCGGGTAAGACTTAATCCGGAGACAGAGGTACTGCCTTTAATTGGTTCCAAGGAAGGGATTGCTCATTTCCCTTTAGCATTTTTAAATGAAAAAGATTATGCCTTGATTCCTGATCCTTGCTATCCACCTTATAAAGGAGGGGTTATTTTAGCAGGAGGTATCCCTTATCCCTTATCCCTGCTTAAAGAAAATAAATTTTTACCTGAACTTGATGGTATTCCCAGGTCAATCCTTAAGAAAGCAAAGCTTATTTTTGTTAACTATCCTAACAACCCTACCTCGGCCATTGCGGAAAAAGATTTTTACCGGAATCTTGTGGAATTTGCTACTAAAAATAGAATTATGGTTATCTCGGATTTAGCCTATTCAGAGATTGCTTATGATGGATATCGTCCAGGAAGTTTTTTAGAGATTGCGGGGGCAAAAGATATCGGGATAGAATTTCATTCCTTATCTAAGACCTATAATATGACTGGCTGGCGGATTGGTTGGGCTTGCGGTAATAAAGATTTAATTGCCGGTTTAGCCAAGATCAAATCCAATATTGACTCAGGAATCTTTTCGGCAATTCAGTTAGCAGGCATCACTGCCTTAGAGGGTTCTCAGCAACATATAAAGGATATATGTTCTCTCTACCAAAGAAGAAGGGATATCTTAGTTTCTGGCCTTCGTTCTTTGGGTTGGGAGGTGGATCTTCCCAAGGCTACTTTTTATCTATGGGTAAAGATTCCTAAGAAAATAGATTCCATAAGATTTGCTCAACTCTTATTAGAAAAAACAAATGTTGTGGTTACCCCGGGTGTAGGATTCGGTAAATCTGGAGAAGGATATATTCGTATGGCACTTACCGTATCCGAAGAGAGGATAACCCAGGCAGTAGAAAGGATAAGAAAGGTAGTTAAGATTTAGTTATGGTTACCAGTTATATTGGTTTGGGCTCAAACCTCGGGGATAGAGAAAAAAATATTAATTCAGCCATAGAAAGATTAAAACATCTTAAAGATACGAGGGTTTCCGGGGTTTCTTCAATTATTGAGACTAAGCCTGTGGGTGGACCTCCACAAGAAAAATTCTTAAATGCGGTAGTTAAGATTCAAACCAAACTCTCCCCTAAACAGTTATTAAGAGAATTACAGGATATAGAATTGCAGTTAGGTAGAATCCGTTCAGTAAAGAATGGCCCGCGAACTATAGATTTAGATATTTTATTTTATGGTAACAAACGAATAAAAGAAAAAGATTTAATTATTCCTCATCCGAGAATAAAAGAAAGGGATTTTGTGTTAATTCCTTTAGGGGAAATCGCTCCTCAGATAGTAAAGAGGTTGTCTAATGAAGATAATAAGAAAGATAAATACTCTAAGGCGGTTAATAAAAAAAGTAAAGCAGGATAAAAAAACTATAGGGTTTGTGCCAACAATGGGGGCGCTACATGAGGGTCACCTTAAACTTATCCAACAGGCGCGGAAAGAAAACGATTTTGTAGTGGTAAGCATATTTGTTAATCCTACCCAGTTTGGTCCCAAGGAGGATTTTAAGAAATATCCCCGGAATCTCAAACAAGATGCCTTTCTCTGTAGAAAAGAAGGTGTAGATGTAATATTTTATCCTGATATAAAACAGATGTATCCCGAAGGTTTTAAGACTTATGTTAAGGTTAATGATTTAAGCAATCTCTTATGTGGCAGGTTCCGTCCCGGGCATTTTCGGGGTGTAACTACCGTGGTGACTAAGCTTTTTAATATAGTTAATCCCGATCTCGCCTATTTTGGTCAAAAGGATGCTCAACAGGCAATAATCATCAAAAGAATGGTATTAGATTTAAATATCCCCATAAAAATTAAGGTTATCCCTATAGTAAGAGATAAGGATGGATTGGCCTTAAGCTCGCGCAATGTTTATTTAAATCCCCAAGAAAGAAAGGATGCGGTTATCCTTTATCAATCCTTAAGATTGGCTAAAAAGATGGTGAAGGCAGGGATACTTGAAACAAAGAAGATTATTAAGAAGATAAAACAGCTCATCCATACAAAAAAGACTGCTAGGATACAGTATATCTCAATTGTAGATTTAGAAAATCTAAAGCCGATATCTCGGATAAAAGATAAAGGTTTACTTGCTATGGCAGTTTATATAGGAGATACACGCTTGATTGATAATACCATTTTAAAAAACCCTAAAGCTTAATTTAGGTTATGTCGGGGTTGTTAAAGATTGGAATTGTTGGTTGTGGAGCCATTGGTTCTTCCTTGGCAGAAAGAATCTTGTCAGATTTTCGCAAGGAGGCAGAGTTAGTGGGATTGTACGATATACAGATACAAAATGTTTATAAATTAGCCAATAGATTTAACAATATGAAGCTAGTAGTCTTGAATCTTGATGATCTTATAAATAAATCAGATTTAGTAATTGAGGCAACCAAAGCAGAATCTAGCCTTGAGATTGCTAAGAAGACCCTTTCTTTATCACGCGATATTATGATTATGAGCGTGGGAGGGATAATTGAACATTACCTTGAGCTAGAAGCCTTAGCGAAAGAAAAAAAAGCGCACATATATATACCCTCAGGTGCTATTTGTGGTATAGACGGATTAAAGGCCACTGCCTGCGGAAGGATAGATAGTATTACCCTGATTACCAAAAAGCCGCCTTCCAGTTTTTTAGGTGTGCCTTATGTAATAAAAAGGAAGATTCGTTTAGATAGTTTAACAGAGCCTACTGTTATCTTTGAAGGAGATGCCTTTTCAGCAATAAGGGCATTTCCACAGAATATCAATGTTTGCGCTACATTAAGTATCGCAGGCATCGGTCCTTATAAGACAAAGGTAAAGATTATTGCTGACCCTACGCTTAAACATAATATCCATCAGATAGAGATCGAATCAGATACGGGAAAGATTATTACCTATTCTGAGAATGTTATCCATCCTGATAATCCTAAGACAAGCTACTTAGCGGTTCTTTCTGCAGTAGCAACTTTAAAAGGGGTTTTTACAGCGATTAAGATAGGAACCTGAAATTTAAGGAAAGGGGGTGAGAAAGGATGGCACAGAAATTAGTCAAGTTAGGGATAAAAAGAAAGGAAGGCTACCTCTATTATATTGATAAAAATGGCGATCTTTCCTGCGTTAAGATGAAAAGGGGTAAGAAAAAAGGAGGTAGTCCTCAAAAGGTAGCAAAGGTTGGTCTGAAAAGAAAGGAAGGCTACCTCTATTTCTTGGATAAACAAGGCGATATCTCCTGTGCTAAGATGAAAAGAGGTGGCAAGAAGAAAAAATAATAAAATTATAATAAAAAAGAATGCCCCTGTAAGATTTGTAATAACCTAAAAAATCAAGATAGTCACAGGGGCATTCTTGGTAATTAATATTTTTATGCAGGATTATATTCTTATTAGAGGAGCAAAGGAGCACAATCTTAAAAATATAAATCTAAAACTTCCTCGCAATAAATTTATTGTAATTACCGGGCTTTCTGGTTCAGGTAAATCCAGTCTTGCCTTTGATACTATCTATGCGGAGGGCCAGCGCAGATACGTAGAGAGCCTTTCTAGTTATGCCCGCCAGTTTTTAGAGCAATTACAAAAGCCGGATGTAGAATATATTGAAGGATTATCCCCGGCAATTGCGATTGAACAGAGAACTGCAGGAGGAAATCCCCGCTCTACCGTGGCCACACAAACCGAGATCTATGATTATTTAAGACTTCTTTTTGCTCGCATTGGTATTATACACTGTTATCAGTGTGGTCAACCCATCTCAAGGCAGAGTTCTCAGGAGATAATTGAGAAGATAATGAATTTGCCCGAAGGAACAGAGATTCAGGTTTTGGCACCTTTAATTAGAGGAAGGAAGGGAGAGTATCGTCAAATATTTAGTCAGATTCAAAAAGCAGGCTTTGTAAGGGTGCGTGTAGATGGTAAGATCTATGAGCTCCCTGCAGAGGTCAAGCTAAAAAAATATAATATTCACAATATTGAACTGGTGGTGGATAGATTGACGATAAAGCCTCAGTCAAAAACCAGACTTACCGACTCTGTAGAGACTGCACTTAAATTCGGTAAAGGCACAGTAATCATTCATCTAGATAATAAAACGAACCCACTACCGAATACCGAAGATAGAATAAGGATACCACACGATATAGTCTATAGTGAACAATTTGCCTGTACAAGGTGCGGTATAAGTTATGCTGAGGTTGAACCACGCATCTTTTCCTTTAATTCCCCTTATGGAGCATGCCCTGAATGCAATGGTTTAGGGACAAAATTGGAGTTCGATCCTGATTTAGTAATCCCGGATAAAAATAAATCCATAAACGAAGGAGCAATTGAGCCCTGGAAAAGGGGTGGCAAAGGTTATATCCTTTATTACCGCTCCTTACTTAGGGAATTAGCTTATCAGCTCGGTTTTGATTTAGATACCCCTTTTAAGAGATTAAGGAAGGATATCCAGAAGGCGATTCTTTATGGATCAGAGATCGAGGTTTGGGGTAAACCATTTGAAGGGGTTATTCCTCACTTAGAAAGATTATTTCGCCAGACTGAGAGCGATTACTTAAAGGAGGAGATCTCGCACTTTATGTCTAGCCTTGCCTGTCCCTTATGTAAGGGAGCAAGGTTAAAAAAGGAAAGTTTAGCGGTAAAGGTAGGTAATAAGAATATCTATGAAGTAACCCGGATGTCGATAAAGGAGGCCCAAGATTTTTTTAAACAATTAAAATTAACGGAAAAAGAAAGAACGATTGCTCACCAGGTATTAAAGGAAGTTATCCAGAGGCTTCAATTTTGTATCGATGTGGGATTAGACTATCTAACCTTAGATAGAAAAAGCTCCACCCTTTCGGGCGGTGAGGCCCAGAGGGTTCGTTTAGCTACCCAGGTGGGTTCGGGATTAGTAGGAGTATTATATATATTAGACGAACCCAGTATTGGATTGCATCCACGGGATAATACTAAACTTGTTTTGACTTTAAAGGCATTAAGGGATTTAGGTAATACCTTGATTGTGGTAGAACATGATGAATATACGATTAGGTCATCGGACTATGTAGTAGATTTAGGGCCCGGGGCAGGTAGACACGGAGGGTATTTAGTATTCTCTGGTCCAGCCTCAGATTTGTTAAAACATCCGGATTCATTAACCGCTAAATACCTAAGAAAAGAACTAAAGATAAGTTTACCTTTAAAAAGAAGACCTTATAAGGATAAAAGGTTTCTTAAGATAATCGGTGCAAGGGAGCACAATTTAAAAAACATTGAGGTAAGGTTTCCTTTAGGGGTATTTATCTGTGTTACCGGGGTTTCTGGTTCAGGAAAATCTACCCTTGTGGATGAGATACTTTATCGCGCCTTAGCCCAGAAACTTTATAAATCTATTCAAAAGCCCGGGCTTTATGATAAAATTGAAGGTATAGAATTTATTGATAAGGTAATCGTTGTGGATCAGTCACCCATCGGAAGGACCCCGCGTTCCAACCCTGCTACTTATACAGGGGTTTTTACCTATATAAGACAATTGCTTAGTCAATTACCTGAGGCAAGGCAACGCGGATATAAACCAGGAAGGTTTTCCTTTAATGTCCCGGGCGGTCGCTGTGAGGCCTGCAAAGGTGATGGAATAAAGAAAATTGAGATGCATTTTTTGCCTGATGTTTATGTAAGATGCGATGTATGTAAAGGTAAGCGTTTTAACGGAGCAACCTTAGAGATTAAATATAAAGGTAAATCTATTGCGGATATCTTGGAGATGACCGTAGAGGAAGCATTGGATCTATTTAGTAACATCCCAAGTATAAGACATACCTTAACCTATCTTTATGATGTAGGTTTAGGTTATATTCAATTAGGCCAATCTGCTACCACCCTTTCTGGAGGGGAGGCACAAAGGGTTAAGCTTTCTCGGGAATTAAGTAAACGTCAGACAGGAAATACCTTTTATATTTTAGATGAACCCACTACTGGATTACATTTTGCGGATGTACAGAAGCTCTTGAATGTTTTACAGAGATTAGTAGATAAAGGTAATACTGTCTGTGTAATTGAGCATAATCTAGAGGTAATAAAATGTGCAGATTATATTATTGATTTGGGTCCGGAAGGCGGGGATAGAGGGGGCTGGGTAGTGGGTTGTGGTAGCCCTGAGGAATTGATTCTTAATGAAAGGTCTTATACCGCCCAGTTTTTAAAGCAAGTTTTAAAAGGATAAAATCATTTTTTATTTATGTTTTTTAAGCGTAGCAAGGAGAAAATTCTAAGATTAATCTTTACTTTTTTAATAACCTTAGGTTTTTATTGCTTATTCCTCGGTTTTTATGCATGCGCTGGGCAGGTTCTTTCCGATGAGGAAGAGCTTTTTCTTCTTGCTAATAAAGCGTATAAAGAGGGTGCTTATGAAATAGCCATAGGTATCCTTGGGGAATTTAAGAGAAGTTATCCTGACTCTTCTAGGATCCCTGAAGTAAATTTGTTAATCGGGTTATGTCATTTTTATCAAAATAGACTTACCATGGCAAAGAATAAGTTTGAAGAAATCATCAATGACTCAAAAGTCACAGGATTTAAGGATGCGGCACTTTTTTGGTTAGGGGAGGTGTATTTTAAAAATAATGATTTTAAACAGGCCTCTTTATACTACCGAAGGGTTATTGATGAATTCCCTGATTCTATTTATTGTCATGATAGTTATTACTCCTTGGGATGGTGTATGTTCCAAAACAAGGAATTTAAAGAGGCATTGAATTACTTTAAACAGTTAGAAGTGTTTCCTTATAAACATCAGGAAGATATAGCTTTTAAGATAATCGAATGCATGTATTATCTAAAGGATTATCACGGGCTAAAGAAAAGAATTAGAGATTATCTAAGTTTTTATCCTTATGATAAAAATCGCATTGCCTGTCTTTATTTTTATTTAGCAGAGGCAGATTATTATACTGAGGATTTTGAAGGTTCACTTATTAATTATCAAAGGGTGATTTCGGAAACCCAGGATGTTAACCTAAAGGGTTTATCTTACTTAGGTATGGGATGGTCTTATCTTAAGCTGAAGCGTTATGCAGATGCTTATCAGACATTCTTTCAGATAGACCTCTCCACCCTTAAAGGACCGGAACAAGAAAGCTTACTTTTGGGCAGGGCGATGCTCTGTTTAGAGACGGGTGATTTAAGGAAAGCAGAAGCTCTTTATGATGAGCTAATAAGAGATTCCTCTTTGCCTGAGATATTGTTTCAGGCTTACTTAGCTAAAGCAGAGATTTATTGTCTACTTTTTAAATATAAGGAAGCTATTGATATTTATAAAGAGATTTTAAACAAGAATTTCTTTAAAGAGCTGAAACCAGAAGCTAAAGATAATTTATATTACAAACTCGGCACAGCTCTTTTAAAAGAACATCGTTTTAAAGAGGCAATAGAGGAATTCCAGAAGATAATTAGTTCAAGCCAGGATAAGGCAATAAAGCCGGCAACCCTAACTCAGTTAGCCGATGTTTATCGGGAATCAGGTGATCATTTAAAAGCAATTCCGCTGTATAAGGAGATATTAAAGGATTATCCGGATATCCCTTATCAGGACTATATCCTTTATCAATTAGGGGTTAGCCTATTTGCAGTTAATGACTATAATGAATCGCTTTTGATGTTAGAAAGATTAAAAAAAGAGTTTAGAGATAGGAATCTTCTGGTGCAGGCAGAATATATTCAGGGTCTCTGCCTTTATAATTTAGGTAATTTTGGAGAGGCGATAGAGGTATTTAAGGATTTAGTTAGAAGCGCTAACCACGATAAAGGATTAATCTCAAAGGCAGAATTTCAGATAGCTAAATGTTATGATAAATTAGGTGATGAGAAGCAGGCAAAGAAAAGATTTGAAGAATTAAGGGTAAAATATCCTGATTCAGAATTTATACCTGAGGTCTTTTGGTATTTAGGTAGATATCACTATCAAGCGAATGAATTATCTAAAGCAAAGAGATATTTTTCTTGTCTTATCCAGGATTTTCCGAGAAGTGATTTGGTTAGTCTTGGGTATTATGGATTGGGATTAATTTATGAAAAAGAGGCAAGCTATGCTGAGGCCTTAGATTTATATCGCAAGGCATTAGATTCCATATCCTTAGAGCAAAAACCTGAAATCCAATTCCACATCGCTGAGCTTCTTCAAAACCAAGGAAGGATTAAAGAGGCAATAGAAGAATATACAAGATTTATATCTTCTTATCCCGAGAATAACCCTTTGGTGATAAAGGCACTTTTAAGGACAGCGGGTATTTATGAGGAAAATGAAGACTTTAAAAAAGCCAGAGATATCTATAGAAAATTAAGTCTTATGAATATAGAAGAAGCAGGTTATGCCAGAGAAAGGTTTGAGTGGATAAATAGGCAGATCAACCTAACCAATCAGATAAGGAGGTAAATATGGATATTTATAAAATGAATCTTTGGCAGATATTTTTAGCCGGTGGACCGGTAATGTGGCTTATTTTGCTCTGTTCTATATTTGCCTTAGCCATAATCTTAGAAAGATTATGGCAACTTCATCGATTTAAGATAGATACCCAGAGATTTCTTAAAAGCATCCTTGATAAAATGAGACATCAAAAGATAAAAGAGGCCTTGGAGATATGTGATAAGACCCACAGCCCTATATCTTATATATTAAAAGCAGGAATTCTTAAGCATGACCGAACGCGACCTCAGATTAAAGAGGCAATTGAGGATGCCTCTTTATATGAAATCCCTAAGTTAGAAAGGAATCTTTCTCTTCTGGCTACCATTGCCCATATCTCTCCACTTTTAGGATTACTTGGTACAGTTACTGGTATGGTAAGGTGCTTTCAGGCTATCCAGGTAAAAGCAACCTCCTTTAATCCTGTCTCACCCGGAGACTTAGCAGGAGGGATTTGGGAGGCTTTGCTTACTACGGTCTTTGGCTTAATTGTGGCTATCCCTACTTATGTGGCTTATAATTACTTGGTGAATCGAATTAATAATTTTATCTTAGAGATGGAGAAGGCAGCTACAGAGCTGGTAAACTTTTTAAGTGAATAAAAAGGAGAAGAGATTTATGCGTTTTAGAAAGCATATGGAGTTAGAACATGGTTTAAGGCAGATCGATATTGCTCCCTTAATCGATATGGTCTTTCAGCTATTGATCTTCTTTATGCTCACCTCTAGTTTTGTGATGCAGACAGGAATAAAGATAAACTTACCTAAGGCATCTAGCCCAGAAACAGTGAGATTTGAAAATATAGAGATAATTATCTCGCGGGAAAACGTAGCTTATTTTAATGGTAGGGTAGTGACTACCCAGGAATTAATTACCCACGTTAAAGAGATAGCGAAAAAGAAATTACCCATTTTAATCAAGGCAGACAGACATGCCTCTTTAGGAAGGGTGGTGGAGATCTGGGATATCTGTCGTCAAGCAGGTATCTCGCAGATAAATATTGCTACCACTCAGGAATAAAAATTAGTGTTACCACAATATAATAATGTCATCTTTCTGCAAAGTAGAAGGCTTAAGCAGGGGCGTTCCTTATCCTAAAGCATAGTCTGTCCCCCTTAGATAAGATATTAAA
>JAMWCL010000055.1 GCA_023819035.1 Candidatus Omnitrophota bacterium | reverse complement strand
GGAAGAAAGCTAAGATTTAAAAAGATAGGGAGCTTTAAAAACCAAAAAGAAGATTCTTTAAAAGAATTCTTAAAAGGTGACATTTCTATTTTGCAAAAAAGATGACATTTTTATGTTGCAACAACATTTCAAAGATTTTACTTGACAAATAGCAAAATTATGATAGTATTATCATTACTTTCTGAACTTTTAGTATTTATAGTAATTACTATAAGTTTTAATAATTAAAAATGGCAAAGAAATTAATCTCTTCTCAAGAAATTGTAGAAAAATTTGATATCCCTTACACTACAGTGACTTATTATACAAATTTAGGATTCCTTAAGGTAGTTAAAAAACAAGGTAATAAAAGATTGTATGATGAAGGCAAGGTAAGGCGCCATTTAAGAAAGATAAGGAAATTAGTAAGTGAGGGGTATACCCTAAGATTAATCCGTAAGAAACTAATTGGTTAAAGATGAAGCTGATTTCCGCTAAAGAGATAGTTAAAACCTTCCGCATCTCTTATCAGACATTAAATACCTATACCGATTTAGGTCTATTGGATGTAGTGGCGAAAAAAAAGCGGTTGAGGATGTATGATTATCATGAGGTTAAAAAGAGGTTAAGAAGGATTGCTTGTTTAATTAATGCGGGTTATACCTTAAGATTGATTCGGGATATCCTTAATTAAATATAAAAGGAAGTGGCATTAACATTTTTAGAGATAAAAGTTTTTTAAATACAATAAGTTATATAATTAAGCTTGAGTGGGTGAAAAGCCTGCGGGGAGGTAAAGATATTTGTTCTGGTTTAACAAGTCTGAAATAAACGGTGCGGTTAATCCAAGGTTTTTTATCATTATATTTTTATTAGGAGTCTTAATTATTATTTTATTATCAGGAATAAATCTTATTCATAAACAAGAAGTTAGTAAAAATAAAAAAGTATTTAGAGATAATTTAAAGGATGGTCTTTTTTTTAACTTTGAGGAAAGATTTTTAAATGCCACCCAGAGCCTATCACGGATTAGGGATTATCTAAGCAAACTTCAGGAGCAAAATAGACAGTTAAACGAAAAGATAAAAGAACTGAATAGCTTATTGGAGGCAAAGGAGAAAGAGAACGCACAGTTAATCCAGTCCTATTCTGAGTTAAAGGAGGAATTAGAAAGGATTAGGCTTCAGCAGAATGATTTGAGGGATAAACTAGCCCAGAAGGATATAGAGTTTTCAAAATTAAATCTCCAAAAAGCTACTTTAGAGGCAAAGATTAACGAATTAAATATTAAACTTTCTCTACTTACCGAAATAAACTCTTCCTTAGAAGATAAACTAGCTCAGAACCAAAAAGATAAATTCAGATTAGAAGAGGAGATAAATAAGATAAGGGTTGATTTAACTAAAAAAGCGCAAGTTCAGCTTCAGGAAAAAATTGAAGAATTTAATCAATTATTGAATGCCAAGGAAAAGGAACGATTAGACCTGGTTTCGGAATTAGGGCAGTTAAAGACGCAACTTAACGAATTAAACCTTACTTACGAAATTATGAAGAATAATCTTGCGCAGTTATCTGAGATGTTTAGTAAGAAAGAATTAGAGTTAATCCAGAAGAACGAGCAGATATTAAAATTAAAACAGGAGTACGAACAGATTGCTAAGGAGAAGGATGCCTTGCTTTTTGCACTCCAAGAAAAGGAAAGAACAGCCATGGATTTAAATGTTGAGGTAGGTCGCCTTCAGAAAAAGATCTCTGATTTACAGATTGAATTAGGTTCAGTGATTGAAAAACAAAAAAAGACCTTAGAACAACTTAGCCAGGCAAATAGTTTAAATGCATCTTTACATGAACGCTTATTAAGAATATCTGAAGGAAGAGCGAGGTCATTGGCGGATACCCAAGAGAATGAAAGTAAACTTAAGGCAGATGAATTGCGGAAGAAGGTTGAGGTAATGTTAGATATTTTAGATATTAAAGATAAACAATGAGTATGGCAGAACAAGAATCACCTACACCAGAAAAACAACTCTTAAAATTAATCGAGGAACCCAGGCTTACAGAAAAATTTAGTCCCGTGATCTTAAAGCGGTTTGGATTAGGATTCTTTTCCTTTTCTGCTTTAAAAGCAAGATTGTCTTTTTTAAGAAAAAAAATTAAGGAAGATTTTCAAACTGGAAAGATATATAAGTTAAATATAAAGGTAATAAATCATCTTTTGGGATTTACGGTTTTTTTTATGAGTGTTTATTTTATAGGTAATCTTTTTGGTTCTATGGGATACCTTAAAAAGATCTCTGAATTTGAGTTAAAAGAAACTGAGAAAAAATTACAAATAGATTCTCAATTAGGTCCTCCTTTACAGATAGCCTTACATGATTTAGAGAAGGTCCGTCAAAGAAATATCTTTAAGATCGGTTCTTTAAAGACAAATGAGGATTTAACAATAAAGACGCCTTCGCCTAAGATAGTAGAGGTAACCCAGCATTTAAAACTGGTGGGCATCTCTTGGTCAGCTGACCCGGATGCGATGATTGAGGATACCAAGATAAATAAGACATTTTTTCTTAAGAGAGGTCAGATGCTTGGAGAGATCAAGGTGCAGGCTATCTTTAGGGATCGTGTGATTTTAAGTTATGAAGGTGAAGAGATCGAATTAAGATGAAGGAAAAAATCTTATTATTTATTCTGGTAGCTTTTTTTCTTTCTAACTTATGGGCAGAAGAAACCACCTCCTTAGTTCAGGCAATAAGTGTACCTGCTTCTGGGGTGATTTTACCTTCCGATCCTATGCAGGCCAGGATCTCTTTAGATCTACGCAATATTGAGATAGTAGAGGCTTTAAAGTTTTTATCTGTAAAGACAGGTTTAAGTATTGTACCTACGCAAAAGGTGAGTGGTCGGGTAACCTTAATGGTAGAAAATGTCCCGATAAAGGATGTCTTTGATATTATGCTTCGCTCCAATAACCTTGCCTATGATAAAAAAGGTGAGATCTACAATGTAATGACGGAGGCAGAATATAAGGCC
>JAMWCL010000029.1 GCA_023819035.1 Candidatus Omnitrophota bacterium | reverse complement strand
CTACCTTTCTCCCGAACATCACCTATAAAGAACCTTAAAGCATGGTGGCTGTTAAATTTTTTCTCCATCTCCCATTGTTTTAACTCATCACGACTGAAAATCCTTATTACTTTGGGTTTATATTTTTTAAGCATTATCTCTGTAAACTTCTGTCCAAAAGAACCCGTACCTCCGGTTAGAAGAATTACTTTATCATTCCAATTCATTGCATTCTCTCCTTTTTTCATACTTCATTTCCAATATTAAACCACGCTGCATTTATATTTACATTATAAATATCTTCTCCTACTTAGCGCATAATTAAAAGCATAAAAATACTTATGCCAGAATTCATCAGAAGAATTATATATGTTATCAAAATAAAAATAATCAATCAAAAATTCTCTTAAACGGGTAAGTTCTTTAAGATGGGATTTATTTTTGGGGTCTTCAATGGTCAGATACAATAGCTCCAAAGCACGTTCAACTGCTTTTTTAGAATATTCAAGCTCGTTTTTATTCTTCCAATTTATGGCGCGGTGTACCTCTGAGCCAATATTTGCCATCTGCTCTAAAAATGGCATTTTAAACCATCTGCCTTCGGCTAAGGTTTTGTGATAAAATCCCATAACTATCCCACTACTAACTTATTTACAATTTCAATAATTTTTTTTCTAATTTCCGGATTATCTATTCCGCGTGTTTTATTACCAAAAGATGGTCTTAAGTTTATTATGGAATCGAATTCAAGCCAACTATCTTGGGGGTATTTATCAGGATAGAGATTTATCCCCCAGATATCCTTTTGGCTGCTTCCGCTAGATAAAAGAACCGCCTCTTGATCGGAATGTAGTTCTCCTCCAATTACCATTATCTCTTTAGCCACATCTACGGTTGCCTTAACTAATTCACCAAATGTCTCTAAAGCCACCCCTTTTAATTCCTTAAGCAAGATTTTGTCTTTTACTATCCGCATAGGAATTCTTAAGTATCCTTTTTCTCAAACCAACTAGTAAACTCTATTAATATAGAATTAAAACCGAAACCAAATCCAAAACAGAGGCAGAAGAGTTTAAAACCGGATTCAAAATTAAATAAACCCTCCTGCATTAACTCCAGGCGAGGAAATAAAATAAATGTAAAGATGGTGCTTAAAACCAAACTGGCAAATGTCCTTCTTAAATACTTAAGATTAAATTTTATTTTTTTCCCTTGATAGAGCTTGCGCCAGAAAGGAATGGTCATGCGTGCTAAAACCCCCAGCCACACACCTAATAGTTTAATTATAAATTCCTGACTCATACAAGGGGCTTTGGGTTATAAAAAGGAAGGTCAATATTTTATTAATGAGCAAACCGGATAACCTCTTAGTTTATCTTTACCTTTTAAATCCGTAAGCTCAATAAGAAAGGCGATGCCAATAATTTTTCCTTGCAGTTTATTTATTAAGTCGGTTACCGCCTTTACGGTACCTCCGGTAGCTAAAAGGTCATCTACAATTAAAATTCTTGAGCCAGGTTTTATCGCATCCTTATGGATCTCTAAGGTATCCTGTCCGTATTCTAAATCATAGGTTATCGACTCCGTTTCTGCGGGAAGCTTTCCTTTTTTTCGCACAGGCACAAATCCTGCATTTAATCTATCTGCGATCGCACCTCCGAAGATAAATCCCCTTGCTTCTACTGCTACCACCAGGTCTATCTTTTTATTTTTATACTTTTTTACCAGCTTATCTATGGCTAACCTAAAAGCCTTTTTATCTTTTAATAAAGTAGTAATATCCCTAAATAGAATCCCTGCTTTTGGGAAATTGGGTATACTGCGAATATAATCCTTTAAACTAATCCTTTTCATACCAAATTTCCTTTTGGTTTAAAGGGCTTCTTTTCCTGCTCAAAGACAAACTTGCGTAGTTTCTTAAGCGCTTCTTCTTCTATCTGGCGTACCCGCTCGCGGGAAACGTTTATCTTTTTAGCCACCTCTGCTAAGGTATGCTGTCTGCCATCAGTAAGTCCAAAGCGCATATCTAAAACCTCTCTTTCGCGAGATGTTACTATATCCTGGGAGAGAAGTTGTTCAACCCTTTCTTTATCAAACATCTGCTCTATCTTGGTATCAGGTGAGACAGCTGTCTCATCTTCTACCAAATCCATAACCTGACTCTCCCCTTCCTCTCCTACGGGGGTTTCTAAAGAAGAGATGGTAGAAGAAAGCCAAAAATTGACCTGTTCAACCTTATCCTTAGTGATCCTCATTTTTTTTATAATCTCCTGGTCTGTAGGGATACGTTTTAGTTTTTGGGTTAAATGTTCTTTGGTTTTCTTCCATTTCGCAATCAATTCATTCATATAAACAGGAACACGAATCATCTTGGATTGTTCAGAGATCGCGCGCGTGATTGCTTGCTTAATCCACCAAGCAGCGTAGGTCGAGAAGCGATAACCTTTATTAGGATTAAATTTATCTACTGCCTTCATTAAACCGATATTACCCTCTTCTATTAAGTCTAAAAGGGGAATGCCTAAATGCATATATCTTTTAGCGATATTAATTACCAAACGCAGATTTGCACGGATCATTTTCTTGCGCGCCTGTTCATCCCCTTTTCTTACTCTTTTACTTAATGCTATTTCTTCTTTGGGGGTTAAAAGCGGGATATTTTTTATCTCTTTAAGATATGCCTTTAAGGCTTCCATTACTTTTTCTTTCTTTTTTCTCTTTAAGCACTGCCTGAGCAGCGGATAATTTAGCAATCGGGACTCGGTAGGGAGAACAGCTAACATAATCCATGCCTACTCGATGACAAAATTCTACTGAACGCGGTTCTCCTCCATGTTCTCCACAGATACCTATCTCCAAATCTTTGCGCACCTTTCTTCCGCGTTCAATACCGATCTTAATTAATTCACCGATACCTTCTTGATCGATGGTCTGAAATGGATCATCAGGCAATATCCCTTTTTGGATATAATCAGGTAAGAATGCTCCGATATCATCGCGGGAAAAACCAAATCCCATCTGGGTCATATCATTTGTGCCGTAAGAGAAGAATTCGGCAACCTCAGCTAATTTATTTGCTATCAAGGAAGCACGCGGGATCTCAATCATTGTTCCAAACATAGTTTTAATCTTTTTTAAGTTATATTTCTTTAAAACCTCTTGATAAACTCTATCGAAGATAGCTTTTTGATGGTAAAGTTCTTTTACGTCACTTACCACGGGAATCATTATCTCCGGATAAGGGTGTTTTCCTTCTTTAATTAACTCCGCAGATGCTTCTAAAATAGCACGCATCTGCATCTCAGAGATCTCAGGATAGGTAATCCCTAAGCGCACCCCCCGGTGCCCCATCATGGGATTAGCCTCATGGAGAGATTCTGCACGCACTCTTAGTTCCTCAAAAGAGATATTCAATTCTTTGGCAAGCTCATCTAATTTATTCGGATCGCGGGGAACAAATTCATGAAGGGGTGGGTCTAGTAGACGGATTACCACTGGTAAACCTTCCATTGCTTCCAGAGTATTTTTGATATCCTTTTTCATATAAGGAAATAACTCATCGAGCGCCTTTTTTCTTTCCGCTTCAGTTTTAGCGATAATCATCTTCCGCAAGCAAAATAGTGGCTTCTCTGAGTCCTTTCCGTAGAACATATGTTCGGTCCTAAATAGACCAATGCCCTCTGCCCCAAAAGCACGCGCCCTCCTTGCATCATCGGGTGTATCGGCATTGGTGCGTATACCGAGCTTCTTTACCGCATCGCAGAGCTTTAAAAATTCAATTAATAAAGTATTTTCTTCAGCTGGGTCCATCATAGGAAGTTCTCCCTCATAGACATTACCTTTAGTACCATTAAGGGTTATCCAGTCGCCCTCCCTTAAAACCTTGCCATCGATAGATAATTCTTTTTTCTCATAATTAATATGAAGGGCAGAACATCCCACAATACAACACTTTCCCCAACCGCGCGCAACCAAGGCAGCATGAGAGGTCATCCCTCCCCTTGCAGTTAAGATTGCCTGGGCAGAACGCATTCCTTCCACATCCTCAGGGTTTGTCTCTTCGCGCACCAGGATTACTTTTTTATTCTGTTTTGCCCACTCCACCGCATCGGAGGCAGAAAAGACAATCTGACCAGTTGCTCCTCCAGGACCGGCGGGCAATCCTTTAGCTAAGGGTTTATGGGTAAGCTCAATCTTGGGATCGATGATGGGATGTAAAAGCTCATCTAACTGCACAGGGGTTACCCGCATTATCGCCTCTTCTTTAGTAATTAATTTCTCTTTCCACATATCTATTGCCATCCGCACCGCTGCCGGGCCATTGCGCTTTCCTACCCGACATTGAAGCATAAACAAACGCCCCTTTTCAATGGTAAATTCAATATCCTGCATGTCCCGGTAGTGTTTTTCAAGACGCCTCTGATAATCGTAAAGCTCCTTATAAAGCTTAGGCATTGCTTTCTCTAAGGTAATCAGATCTTTATTGTATTCGGATTTAGAATATTCATTAATGGGTGCGGGGGTGCGGATGCCTGCTACTACATCTTCGCCTTGGGCATTGATGAGATACTCGCCATAAAACTGTTTCTCACCATTTCCCGGATTACGCGTAAAGGCAACCCCTGTGGCAGAATCATTACCCATATTGCCAAAGACCATCGTTTGAACATTGCAGGCGGTGCCCCAATCATCGGGAATACCTTCTATACGGCGGTAACTGACCGCGCGTTTGCCATTCCAGGAAGCAAATACCGCACCAATACCTTCCCAAAGTTGCTGATAAGGTTCATCAGGAAAATCTCTGCCTAAAACCTCTTTTATCTTCTCCTTAAATAAATCACATAATCTCTTTAAATCCTCGACAGTTAACTCTGTATCAGATTTATATCCTTTTTGTTTTTTCATCTCATCCATAATCTTTTCCAGTTGCCGGCGAATCCCTAATTCTTCAGTCTTGGGTTCAATCCCGGCTGCCTTCTCCATTACTACATCCGAATACATCATTAAAAGCCGGCGATAAGCATCGTAAACAAAACGCTCATTTCCTTGACTTTGTTTTATTAGACCGGGAATGGTCTTGGTGGTTAATCCAATATTTAAAACAGTCTCCATCATCCCGGGCATGGAACGGCGCGCACCTGACCGCACAGAAACCAAAAGGGGATTTTCTGGATCGCCGAATCTTCTTCCCATAATCTTTTCTACTTTTCTTAATGCCTGCTCTACCTGCTCTTTCAATCCGGTTGGATATTTTTTATTATGTTTATAATAATAAGTGCAAACCTCGGTGGTAATGGTAAAACCCGCAGGGACAGGAAGCTTTAAATCCTTATGCCCGGCCATCTCCGCAAGGTTTGCACCTTTACCTCCTAATAGCTCTTTCATACTCTCATTTCCTTCTGCCTTACCTCCTCCGAAGAAGTAGACATATTTCTTTGCCATTTTGTGCTTACCTCCTTTCTTAAGCTAATCTTTCCTCTAAATATGTCTTTAATCTATCCATTCCTATGCGTTCCTGCAACATTGTATCTCTAAATCTTACGGTCACCTGCTTATCTTCTAAGGACTGTACATCTACGGTAACGCAAAAGGGGGTGCCAATCTCATCTTGCCGACGATAAAGTTTTCCAATAGCGGCGGTATCATCATATACAGTAATAAAGGAATCTTTAAGGTCTTCAGCAACCCTTTTTGCCATCTCCACAATCTGGGACCGATTTTTCAAAAGGGGTAATACCGCTACCTTCACCGGCGCTAAATCCTTATGAAGCCTTAAAACAATCCTTAATTCATCTTTAACCTTCTGCTCCGAATAAGCATCTACCAAAAATGCTAAAACACTTCTATCCACACCGCCTGAGGGTTCAATAATATAAGGATAGAACCTTTCTTTAGTAGTTTCATCAAAATAGCGCATATCCTTTCCGCTTAATTGCGCATGTTGTTTTAAATCAAAATCAGTACGGTTAGCAATGCCTTCGAGTTCCGACCAGCCAAAGGGGAAATTGTATTCTATATCTGTGCAGGCAACCGCATAGTGAGCAAGCTCATCTTTATGATGAGGTCTTTTTCTTAGATTTTCTTTTCTTATTCCTAAATTAACATACCAATTAAACCGTTCCTCTACCCAATATTCATAATAATGGCTGGCTTCATCAGGAGAAACGAAATACTCAATCTCCATCTGCTCAAACTCTCGGGTTCTAAAGATAAAATTTCCCGGGGTAATCTCATTGCGAAAAGCCTTGCCAATCTGGGCTAATCCGAAGGGAAGTTTAGGATGTTTGGTATCCAAGATATTAATAAAATTTACAAACATCCCTTGGGCGGTCTCGGGGCGAAGATAAATAAGACTTGCCTCTTCTTCCAGGGGTCCTTGATAGGTCTTAAACATTAGATTAAAAGGCCTGGCTTCCGTAAGTTGCCCCCCACATTCAGGACATTTATCTTTATCTTTAAGGTCTGTGGTTTTAAAACGTTTCTTACAGTCTTTGCAATCGCTTTTTAAATCAAAGAAATTTTTAATATGTCCTGATGCCTGCCAAACCTTAGGGTGCATAAGGATACTGGCATCCATCCCAAATATATCATCACGTTGGTATACCACCGCCTTCCACCAAGTGCGCTTAACATTATTCTTTAGCTCTACTCCATAAGGGCCGTAATCCCAGGTATTGGCAAGACCACCGTATATCTCTGAAGATTGAAAGATAAAACCTCGGCGTTTACAAAGTGAGATTATCTTTTCCATTAAATCTGCCATAGGCTTATATTTTTATCCTAAATAAGCTTAATTGTCAAGATTATTTCATAATTTCCTTAGCTCCTCTTCTTTGATCGTAAAGCTATGCGCAGGGGTAGGAAATTTTTCATTTATCACTTCATTTTTAAAATCCTGAATCGCCCTGGTAATCAATTCAGAAATATTTATATACCTTTTTACAAACTTAGGGGTAAACCGTTCAAAAAGACCTAAAAGGTCATGGGTAACTAAAACCTGGCCATCGCAGTATATACCGGCACCAATACCTATAGTAGGAATCCTTAATTTCCGGGTAATTATCTGTGCAAGCTTATCCGGGACGCATTCAAGAACAAGTGAAAAACAACCTACTCTTTCTAAGGCAGTGGCTTGCTCGATAAGGCGCCGGGCGGTTTCGGCATCCCTGCCTTGAACCTTAAAACCTCCTAATTTATCCGCGGTCTGGGGGGTGAGTCCGATGTGGCCCATCACCGCAATTTTTGATTTAATAATCTCCTCAGTCACCTCTAAACACCTATCAAACCACTCCAGCTTTACCGCATCACAGCCTGCCTCTTCAATAAATCTTTTAGCATTTTTTACTGATTCCTGAGGGTTCAGTTGATAAGATTCATAAGGCATATCTCCTACCACTAAAGCATGCTTCACCGCGCGGGTTACTGCCTTGGCATGATGGAGCATCTCGGTCATACCTACCTCAGTAGTAGAATTAAGTCCTAAAACCACATTGGCTACCGAATCCCCCACAAGGATTATGTTTATCCCTGCCTTATCAATTAAAGATGCCAGAGGATAATCATAAGCGGTAAGCATAGTAATCTTGCGTTTATTCTTGCATGCTAAAATATCTTCAACCGTAATCTTTCTATCCATCTTCCCCCCATTTTTTATCTTAATATATCTTTACTTCTATATCTTTAAATTCTTTTATTAAATCTTTATACCTTTCTTTTCCTAAAACAAATATGGCGGTGGCTAAGGCATCGGCGGTTAAACAATCAGAAGCAATTACTGTGACTGATTTAAAATCCGGATCTACAGGGTATCCAGTTTTAGGGTTTAAAATATGGCCGTAATATTTATTTTCTTTTATAAAAAATTGCTCATAATTACCTGAGGTTGCCACTGCCCTATCCTTAAGACTTAGTTTTTTCAAGAAACCCTTTCCCTCAGGATCTTGGATAGCTACTGACCAGGGCCTGCCAAATTTATCTCCCAGACAAAAGATATCTCCTCCCGCATTAATTAGACAATTTTTTATCTGAAATTCTTTTAATCTTTTTATTGCACAGTCAACCGCATAGCCCTTAGCAATCCCACCCAGATCAATCTTCATCCCCGGAATGGCAAACTCTACTGTATTATCTAAATCATTTAAAATAATCTTATCTGAACCTATAAGTTTAAGGGTCTCTTTTATCTGTTCCTGCTTGGGTAAGCGGTAATCCTTATCAGTAAAACCCCAGAGCTCCATAAGAGGTCCTACGGTGACATCGAAAGCCCCTCCTGTCTTAATGGAAAATTCCTTGGCTTTTTTTATAATATAAAAGGTCTGGGGGCTTACTTTTAATTTACCTAATTTATTTAACTTAGATATCTCACTTTCTGGATTATATTTACTGAGCAGAACCTCAATCCTTTTTATCTCTTTAAAAGCAATCTCTATAGCTTTCTTTTCAGGAGAAATCACCTCTACAAAGGTTCCCAGCATAATTTGTGTCTCTTTAAAAAGCTGTTTGTTTTGACAACCACAAAGACAAAAAACCGTCAGGATAAACAAGGATAATAAACGTATCTTCATTTTTCTTCGGTCAGCTCCTTTAACAGCTCATTATAAGGATCTAAATTTTTAGCACATTCTAAATAAAAATTATATTTTTCTAAATCTCCTTTATTTTTATAAGCTTGGGCTAATCGGGCATTGGCGGTAGCAAAATCGGGAGCAAGTTTAACGGTATACTCTAAGGTCTCTATGGCCTTCTCTAAATTTCCTCCCAAAAATCCCGGTGCTAACAGATAAAATGTTCCCAAGGCTAAATTTACCTCAGGTAATTCAGGAGCTAATTTATGCGCCTGAAAGATATAAGATTTAATTTTTACGCTATACCTTAACTTGGATAATATCCCGTTATTAGCGCTGTATTTAGTATCAATCCCGCTTAAGATTATATAGCCTAATGCCTGGCTTTCCTTATTTGATGCCTCATCTTTTAATACATTATAAACCAATCTTTTCGCTTCTGTTAAATCGTTCTCTTTATATTTTATATAAGCTAGACTTATCAACGATTTAGTATGCTTGGGAGCCCTATCTAAGATTTGATTTAAAAGTTCCCTTGCCTCTTTAATATTGCCTGTTCTTCTTAAAACCTCCGCCTTACCCCAGAGGCCATCTAAATTAAAGGGGTCTTCTTTTAAGATTTCTGAAAAAATTAAAAGCGCCTCTTTATCCTTTCGGGATTTTAATAGATTTAGTCCTTGTTCTATCTTAGAGCCTTCGCCGATTACAGCATGAGCATTTAAAAAGAAAAAAGAAATTAAGAAAACAAAGAAGATTAAATTTTTCATCCCTCTATCCTTAAATGATAACTTGTTTCTATAGTTTTAACCAGATCCACCAGTACGGTATTTACGGGAACAGGTATGCCTAACTCCTGTCCCTGACGCACAATTACACCATTAATAAAATCGATCTCGGTGCGTCTCTTTCTTAAGATATCCTGAAGCATAGAAGAGATGTTTATTGCGGTTGCCTCGCATACCGCCTCTACCTTGGCCAAAGGATCGTCATAGATTAATTTTATCCTTTTTCTTTTAGCAACCTTAATCGCTTCGGTAACCGCTTCCCTTAAAATCTTGCGCGTCCCCTCAAACTCTATTAATCTACCGTTATTAAGTCTAGTTATTGCAGTTAGGGCATTTATCCCTACATTAATAATTAGTTTTGACCATAAAAGACCTTTGATATCCCGCGAAATCCGCGTCTCCAGACCTACGCTATTGAAGACCTCTCGGATAAAACGTATCTGAACAGGGATCTTTCCGTCAATGCGACCGATAATCGTCTCTCCCTTACCTGCATGCCTGATGTGACCTATACCTAATAGGGTTGCGCCCTGATTCGATACCCCTCCAATTACCCTTTCTGAACCCACCACCTCACTAAGGATCTCAATATTTCCAATACCGTTTTGTAAGGTAAGCACCGCGGATTCTTGGCCAATGAGGGATCTGGCATTCAGTATTGCCTGCTTTGTATCATAGGATTTAACCGCCATGATCACTAAATCCGCAGTTCCTATTTCCTGGACGTTTGTGGTAATATTGACCTTTGCCTGCCAATTCCCTGAGATGCCTTCGATGATTATTCCTTGCTGATTAATCCTTTCAGCGCGTTCCCTGTCTTTATCTAAAAGCCATATCTTATGGTTAGATTTAGATAAAAAAGCAGAAATCAAACAACCCATTGCCCCGGGGCCTATTATCACAATCTTCATCTTCATCCTCCATTTAACTGGTTAAGGATAATTTATTTAAGAACCTTTGTGATTTAAGTTCTTTCTCAAGATGAAAATTTAAAAACATATCTAAGATTAACTCTAATTCTTTCTTTATTTGAAAATTCATTCCCAGATTAAGATTATTCTTCAGGTCATTTTTTTCAATATGTAATATTGAAGCAACTGTTCCTCTAAATACAGAACGGCTCTTCGGGTCTTTATAACTACATCTTTTACAAAGTAACCCGCCAAACTTAAAACTAAATCTCGTTTGGGTAAGAATTTTTTGTTGACATAAAACACAGGAGTCAAGGTGTGGTTTAAATCCTGATAAAGCCAAGATCTTAATTTTAAATATAATGGCGATCTTATAAGGATTATTCGTTATCATCAATTCCTTAAGAGAATCCAAGGTAAGTTTAAATATCTCTTGATTTTGCTCCTCTTCAGGCATAAGCGCATCTATAAGTTCCATAATTAAACTTGCTATACCAACTTTAATTATATCCTGCCTTAAGGAATCAAAATTATTTTTTATATCACACTGGGATATAAAATGTAAAGAATCTCTTTTTTTATAAAAAACAATTTCATTGTAAGAAAAGGGCTCCAGACTACTTGCGAATTTTTCTGGCTGATTTCTTATTCCTTTAAGAATACCGCTAAGCTTACCAAAATCCAATGTATAGAAATTAGCAATCATCGATGTTTCACCAAACTCAAACCTTTTTAGAACGATTGCCTCGGTTTTATGGATTGCCATAAGCTTTCGAGTAGAGTTTTAATTTATCTAAAATGTATTCGGCCTTTTTTTGAATTATCTTCTTTTGCCTTTCTGTCTTATCATCATAACCTAAGATATGCAATAAGCCATGAATAATATAAAGATAAATTTCATAAAAGGGTGAGGTTTTAAAAATCTTAGCGTTACGGAGAGCAGTCTCTGTGGAAATGGCAATATCTGCTAAGATTGTTTTTTTATTCGAAGATAAATTAAAGGCGATAACATCTGTAGGTATATTTTTGGCTAAAAACCTTTGATTTAATTTTTTGATTTTTATATCATCTAAAAAACAAATATTTATATTAACTGTCTTTTTCTTTATACCTTCTAAGGACAAACTCTTAAGCACTAATTCTTTTATCATTTTTGGCTTAATAGTAATTTTATTCTGCAGATTCTGTATATTTATTCTCACCCAAACTTAACTAATTTAGGTTTGAAGTGTTATTTTGAAGAGACAGAGGTTTCCGGATAGGTTACCCTACTATGATAAATACTTGTTAGTATCCGAATGAATGTTTGGGCTATCTTTTCTAAGTCCCTTAAGGTCAAATCGCAATCATCAAACTGACCATCTATAAATTTATTATTAATTATTTTATGCACCATCTCTTCTATATTTTGCACCGTGGGTTCCTTAAGAGAACGCGAGGCAGCCTCTACCGAATCAGCCAGAAGTACTATTGCGGTCTCCTTGGTATTAGGTTTAGGCCCGGGATAACGAAACCCCTCTTCTTTAATATCCTGATCTTCTTCTAAATTTTCTAATGCACGGTAATAAAAATAATGAACTAAACTCGTTCCGTGATGTTGAATAATAAAATCTATAATTCGAGGGTTAAGTTTATATTTACGTGCCAGCTCTAAACCTTCTTTAACATGGTTCATAATAATCATCTTGCTCATTGTAGGAGAGAGTGTTTTATGTTTGTTATCAGAAGGGTCTTGATTCTCATTAAAATACAAAGGCTTTTCTAATTTTCCTATATCATGGTAATAGGAGCCGATCCTTGCTAAAAGACCATTTGCACCTATGGCTAAAGATGCGGATTCAGCAAGATTTCCCACTACTAGACTGTGATGGTAAGTACCGGGTGCCTCTGACTTTAAACGATTTAAAAGTGGGGTATCCATTAACTCAAGCAAGCTGATATTAGTGACTGTTCCGAACATAATCTCAAAGAGGGGCAAAATTGCCAGAACCACTAAACCACAAAAAATACCATTAGCGGTAATTAAAAGATATCCATAAGCATCGTTTACCTTAAAATTATTTATAAAAAATAAAGATAAAGCCTGAATTAATCCGGTAAAGAAACCTGCCTTTATAATCGCCATACGTCGGCGTGCGCCAAAAACAAAGATACTTGAAAAAATACCACCAATTAAGAATAATAAAGCCTGAGAATAATTATTTAGAATAAAACCTATACTTACAAACAAGGAAACACTTAAAAGAAAGGCTATCTCTAACTCATTAAATAATAAGGTTGCCAGCATCGGAATGGCAGAAAAAGGAAGATAAATTAAGCTAACCCTTTTATAACCAAAAAAATATCCGACTGCAAACAAAAGCACAAAGAGAAACAAAGGATAAAGTAGTTTTTTACTCTCCTTTAATTCTCTAAGGTAAAATTTAAAATAGATAAATATCGATAATAAAAACAAGGGAAGAATAAAATTTATCCCTAAAAGAGAACTGAGCAAAAAAATTAGTAAAACCCCGGTAATAAAACTGAATTTACTTTGGATTACTGGCTTTACCATAGGCCTCAATAATTCTCTGGACCAAAGGATGCCTTACTACATCTGCACCGGTAAAATAGATAAATTTAATGCCGGGTATGTCCTGAAGAATCTCCTTTGCCTGAAGTAGACCAACGGGCTTTCCATCAGGAAGGTCACTCTGGGTTATATCGCCAGTAATCACCGCCTTAGAATCAAAACCTAAACGGGTAAGAAACATCTTCATCTGTTCGGCAGTACAATTCTGGGCTTCATCTAAGATGATAAAGGCATCGTTTAAGGTCCTTCCTCTCATATATGCCAGGGGGGCTACCTCGATAATTCCTGTTTCAAGATATTTCTCAATCCGCTCCGCCTCCATCATATCGTAAAGCGCATCGTAAAGTGGCCTTAGATAAGGAGAGATCTTCTCATACATATCTCCGGGTAAAAACCCCAATGACTCTCCTGCTTCAATAGCAGGGCGGGTAAGGATGATTCGCCGAACCTGTTGATTCTTCAAGGCCTCAACTGCAGAAGCCATAGCCAAATAGGTCTTACCTGTGCCAGCCGGACCAATTCCAAAGACAATATCATACTTTTTTATTGCCTCCACATATTCACGTTGTCCGGGGGTCTTTGGACCTATCTGTTTTCCAGTAATAGCACGGGTAAGGGTAAGATTTTCTGCAGGAGTTTTTTTATCTTTAAAATTTAAGATCAACCCGTATATATCCTGCCTGCTAATCTGGGATTGTCCGGAACGCACTGCATTGAGTATATATTCAATAATAGGTACTACCTTCTTTAAGTGAGTAGCGGTTCCATTTATTCTCAGATAATCCTCTCTTAGGCCTATCCTTACCCTAAATTCCTTCTCAATTATCTTAATAAACTCATCATGCGGTCCAAATAATGCCTGCGCTTCCTCTTTTGTTTCTAATCGGATCCTCTTTTCCATATAATAATAACCCTTTAAGCTTTTTATTTAATCTTTTTTATACTTTCTTGGGGTGTTTCTTCTAAAGTATTCTCTAGAGGGATATTAATAACCTGCCCGGGATAAATTTTATCCGGACTTTTAAGGATATCCTTATTTGCTTCATAAATCTTCATCCATTTCTTAGTGGTTCCGTAGAACCTTAAAGATATCTTCTGTAAGGAGTCATTTTTTTGGACAGTGTATTTTTGAAAAGTCTGGGTTTCCTTAATCTCAGGTAGCTGTATCGTCTTTGGAGGAATCGGAAGAGATTCCTCAGAAATAGCTTCTTCTGTTTCTATCGTCTTTGGAGGGAGCATCGGTTTGGGTTCCTTTTCCTTCATTCGTTCAAATTTTATGGGTGGGAACAATTCCAACTCAACCATTCTTACAGTTCTGGTAGCGGGATAAACCTTTCTTACTTCTTTCTTCGGTATCTCTCCAAAAATATATCCCCGATTACCCTCGGTTAGATCTTGATCTACCCTCTCTTTTACTACCTTATATGTTCTAACTACACAACCGGAAATTGTAAAAATAAAGATAACTCCCATCAGTATATAGCAAAAATATCTCCTTTCCATACCGACCTCCTAGTTAAGATGTTTTTCTGGCACTCTTTCTTTTCTTTACCCTAATACCCAATTCCTCTAACTGTCTATCCTCTATCTCGGAAGGCGCCCCCGTTAAGGGACAAGAGGCAATACTGGTTTTAGGAAAGGCGATTATCTCACGAATGCTTTCCTCATTAGCTAAGATCGCCAGCAGTCTATCCAAACCAAAGGCAATCCCCCCATGAGGAGGCGCACCAAACTGGAAGGCATCTAAAAGAAAACCAAAACGTTTGT
The DNA here is from genome assembly GCA_023819035.1 of Candidatus Omnitrophota bacterium. GTDB lineage: Bacteria > Omnitrophota > Gorgyraeia > Gygaellales > Profunditerraquicolaceae > JAMWCL01. Next base: position 3,011 of record JAMWCL010000029.1, on the reverse strand, counting down.
AGGCATCCTCTTTATCTAAGCCAATGATTTTAAAGATCCTTTCCTGAAGGCTCTGCTGGTGAATTCTAATTGAACCCGAACCTATCTCTATTCCATTTAAAACTAAATCATAAGAACGTGCCCTTACCCTCTGAGGGTAAGCCTCTAATAGTTCTATATCTTCTTGAAAAGGCGCAGTAAATGGATGGTGTTCGCTTTCCCAACGTTTTTCTTCTTCATTGTATTTAAACAAAGGGAATTCTACAATCCAAGCAAAAGCAAAATCAGAATTTAATTCCTTTCTTAAATCTGGTTTATCAGTATTATATTTATCCTGTGCCTCTTGAAATCTTACCCTTATAAAAGGAATCTTAATCTCTATACCTTTAATCTCCTTAAATATTACTTGCATTAGTTTCTCTGATAGAGAAAAGATATCCTGCTCTTCTATAAAAGACATCTCAATATCAAGCTGGGTAAACTCAGGCTGACGATCGCTGCGTAAGTCCTCATCGCGGAAACACTTAGCAATCTGGTAATATTTATCTATTCCTGAAACCATAAGAAGCTGTTTAAATAATTGTGGCGACTGGGGTAAGGCAAAGAATTTACCCGGATTAAGCCGGGAGGGTACCAGATAATCGCGCGCCCCTTCAGGGGTAGACCTGGTCAATATAGGAGTCTCGCAAAAGATAAAACCCTCTTGAATAAGAAATGTATTAATGGTCTTATAGAGTTTATGTCTGAGGAGAAAATTATCTAATACCTTTTTTCTCCTTAAATCTAAATATCTATATTTAAGACGCATCTCCTCAGAAACCTCGATATTCTCTTCTATCTCAAAAGGAGGGGTAAGACTGGAGTTTAATATCTCCAATTCTTTTGCGCGCACCTCTATTTCACCAGTGCTTAATTTAGGATTTAATGTGCCTTCGGGTCTTTTTTCTACTTTTCCGGTTATGCGCACAACAAATTCATTACGTAAATCCTGAGCCAGTTGATAAGCCTGGGGTGATTCGGTAGGCAAAAAGACAATCTGGATTAATCCGTATCGATCGCGCAGGTCAATAAAAATAAGTTTACCATGATCACGCCTTCTGCCAACCCATCCACACAGAGTAACCTCTTTGCCTACATCACGAATATCTAATTCACCGCAGGTATGAGTACGTAGCATTTTTTGCAGATTGTTGCTTAAGTCCGATACCCAAGTTTAACTCTTGGATTAATTGCTCTTTGTTTAACTGCTTTTGTCCTCCGGAAAGCATATCCCTTAATGTAAATACGCCTTTCTTTAACTCATCTTCTCCTATAATTATAACAAAACTGGCTTTTAAATCGTTTGCCTTACGCATTGCTCCCTTCAGGGTTTTACCTTCGTAATCCGTATCCACACAGAACCCCTTTTTTCTAAGATTATTCATTAATTCTAAGCCCAGCTTTTTTGCTTCTTTATCCAAGGTTATTATATAGATTAATTTTTTGCTCTCAAGGTTATACGGAATAAAATTAGAGACTAATAACAATCTTTCTACACCAAAGGCAAACCCTACTGCGGGGGTGCTATGCCCGCCTAGCTCTTCAATAAGATTATCGTATCTACCTCCCGCACCTAAAGCATCTTGACTGCCTAATCTTTTATGGGTAATCTCAAAGACCATTCCTGTATAGTAATCTAATCCTCGCACAAGATAAGGATTAATTTGATAATCTATTTTTAATAATCTTAAGTTTTCCTTTAATTCTTCGAAGTCTGTTTTACAGCCCAAACAAAGATGTTTATCCTGAATCTCCAGTTGCTTTATCGTCTCTTGACAATCCTTATTCTTACAATCTAATATTCGTAAGATATTGACTTTAAATCTCCGCTTACAATCAGCACAAAGCCTATCCAGCTTATCCTTAAGCCCATTCTGGATTATTTGTGCAAGGAGATGTTTATCCTTTTTGCAACCTAAGCTATTAAGATGAATCTGGTAATCATTGATAGAAAAGGAATTAAGAAGCGCATCTGCCAGACTTATAATCTCTGCATCGAGGCTGGAATCCTGCGAACCAATCACCTCACATCCTATGTGATGAAATTGCCTGAGCCTTCCCTTCTGGGGGCGCTCAAGACGAAACATCGGTCCGATATAGTAGACCTTTAGGAGACCCTTAATCTTATCAAGGTTATTTTCAATATAAGCCCTTGCCACCGAAGCAGTACCCTCAGGTCTAAGTGCATAGATATCTTTTCCGCTTCTGGTTAAAAACATCTGTTTCTGAACTACCTCACTATAATTGCCTAAGGAGCGGTTAAATAAGGAGGCCTCCTCTAAAATAGGAAAACGAATCTCCTGGTAATTATATATAGTAAAGATCCGGTGTGCTATCCTTTCTATCTGTTGCCAACGAGATACCTCCTCGGGCAGAATATCTTTTGTCCCGGGAATTCTTTTAAACATCTTTTAAAAATACTTTGATTGAGCTTCTTAAACCAATTTAATCTTATGTTTTTCTATAATTAAAACATATGGTTATAATGGGGGGCAATTATATTTAAGTAAATTATTATTTTACCTTCTTTTTCATCTCTAAACCAGGCTTAAAGACAACTACCTTCCTGGGTGGGACAGGGACAACTTGACCGGTACGAGGATTTCTTCCTGTTCTACTCTTTCTTTGTTTAATCTTAAAAACCCCAAAATTACGCAGTTCTATCTTCTCTCCTCTTGCTAAGGCATCCACAATACAATCAAATGTCTTTTGAACTACTTTCCTTACATCCACCTGTTTTAACTTAGTTTCGTCAGAAACCTTAAGAATAATATCTTTCTTGGTCATTGCGCACCTCCTTAAAAGTAATTTTTTATTTAACTATAATATCACCAGAAACTTACAATGTCAAGCAAAAACTATATCGAGTTAAGCAGGCAATCTTTCGCACTTTTGCTTTGAAGCATAGCTGTTAGGTTGTTGAATTGGGTTTAGGTTTATATATTTAATGAGCCCAAAAATCCAAAGATTAAGGCTCCTTTCGTTTTTAAAGT
>JAMWCL010000028.1 GCA_023819035.1 Candidatus Omnitrophota bacterium | reverse complement strand
AATAAATTTATATTTATTTGTCAAGATATTTCTTTTAAATATTGCACAACAAATTAGACAAAAAATAATCCTCTCACGACGAGAGGGTATATCAAAATCCTATTTTTCTGTCAAAGTTCCGTTAAAGATAGGCGGAGGACTTAACTAAAGCTTTTTCTATTTAAGTTATAATGATGTTTCTTTTATCCCAAAAACCTCAAAGATCTTTCTTAAAGATTCAGAATGAGGGAAAAACAAAAATACCCCTTCTATATTTAATTCTCTTACCTTCAAATCCGTTTTAATATAAAGCACATTATCTGAATATTGAGCAATCTGAATAAAGATAAAGTCTAAAATTGCTCCTACCATATCTACTGCCAAAGAAGGTACACCACATATCATATTTAAATTAGTTAACTCCGCTAAAGCAGAAATATAAGAACCAGAAAGAATATTAGTGATCTCCTTTAAAGAAGACTGGAACATTTCATCTTCAGGATCTATCTCATCTTTATCTTTATGCATCAGGTTACCTGCTAAGAACTTTGCATGTTCGGGGCTAAACATTAAAAATATCCTGCCCAAAAGATCACCCTTTATATCCAGATCCGTTACAAAAAATGTTTTTTCTATATTTGTAAATATACTAGATATATTCTCTAAAGGAATAATACTTACCTGGGGTACAGAGATACTCACCTCCTCCCCAAGTAGATCTGCTAATGCAGTAGCAGCCCTTCCTCCTCCAATAGTACCTACCTCTTTTAATAAATCTAACTGAACAAGACTTAATCGCTCATCCATCTTTATGTCTTCTCCACTATCTCTACTATTGCTTGGGGTATTTCAAAAACCGGCAAAACCACATCTGCCAATCCTGAATCAACAACACTTTTTGGCATTCCCCAGATTACCGAGGTGGATTCATCCTGAGCAATCACAAATCCACCCCTTTCCTTTACCTTCCTGACTCCTTCTAACCCATCTTTACCCATACCTGATAATATTACTGCCACTGTATCCTTGCCAACTATCTCAGCGGTTGAACCTAAGGTTACATCAACTGAGGGACGAAGAAAATTCACAAAATCCTCTTGAGTGAGTTTTGTTTTAATCTGATTTGACTCTTTTATTAAACGTAAGTGATATCCTGCAGGGGCAACGTAGGCCTTGCCTGCAAAAATTAATTCACCATCCTCTGCTTCTTTGGTTTTAATATTCGATTGCCACGATATTCGCTCCGCAAAACTCAAAGTAAATCCTTGCGGCATATGTTGGATAATTATAAAGGCAGCAGAAATACCTGCAGGAATATTCTGCATAATCTCTAAAACTGCTTTTGGGCCGCCAGTGGAGGCTCCAATAACTATTACCTTTCTTAGCGTAGGTACCTTCTCAACGCATTCCAAAACTGGCGGATGACGCCTTAAGGTAAAAAGATATTTATTTAAATCTACCTGAGCAGCTATCTTTACTTTATAGACTATCTCCTCTTTAAGTTTATTTAAATCTAAAGAAACCTCGCCTGATGGTTTTGACACAAAATCTACCGCTCCTAGCTCTAATGCCTTTATAGTTGCACTTGCTCCGGGTTGGGTATAAGCAGATAACATAATTACTCGCGTAGGGTGTCTCTTCATTATTTCTTCTAAAACCTCTATTCCGTTTAATAAAGGTAAATTTACATCCAAAGTAACCACATCTGGTCTATATTGAGATACCTTTTCTAATGCTTCTTGGCCATCCTTGGCTTGATCAACTACTTCTAAATCCGGATCACTATTTATCATATCGGAGATAATCTTACGCATAAGAAAAGAATCATCAACTACTAAGACACGAATCTTAGTTTTCATTATTATATTTCCTTTTTACCCTTAAAGATGGTATTAACATAAGTCTTACCATCCTCAAGATCAAACTCTACAGTCCTTCCAAAATTACCACCCGTATCTTGGGCTGCTATTTTAATATTTAAATCTTTTAAAACCTGCAGGGCCATATCTATGTTCTTTTGACCAATATTTAAAATACTATCCTGAGATAACGAACTAAACATCTTTGCACCCCCAAATATCTTTGCGACAAAACGACTTCTTAGACCTCCCATTTTCTCTAATTCCTCTACCATCTTCATTATAGCAGAATTAACAAAACGGTAAGGATTAGATTTTACTTTTGCTGAATCAATATCTGGTAACATCGGGTGCGCTATAGCACCTATCTTTTTCAAGGGGTCATATATGGCAATTCCTAAACACGAACCTAATCCCCGCGTAACCAATATATCAGGTGCGAATCCCACCTTCATCTCCGCAATATTAACCTCAATAATTTTTTTTTCCTGGGTTAAATGTTTTTCCATGAGAGTCTCTTTTAGCTTTTATTATTTTTAATCTTAAGAGCCAAGTACACGTTTAATTGCCTCAATTACCCTTGAGGGTTGAAATGGCTTGGTTACAAAATCCTTTGCCCCTGCTTGGATTGCCTCTACTACTAAAGAATGCTGGCCCATCGCCGAAACCATAATTATCTTCGCTTGGGGATCTATCTTCATAATTTCTCTTACCGCAGTTACCCCATCGATCTCTTCCATCTTAGGCATCACGATATCCATGGTAACTAAATCTGGCTTTAGTTGCTTATATTTCTCAATCGCCTCTTTGCCATTCTCTGCTTCTCCGCAAACTTCAATACCTTCTTTTTTTAAGATATCACTAAGCATCTTACGCATAAACAGCGCATCATCTACTATTAATACCCTTGCCATAAACGACCTCCTTGTTTAAATGAAGCCTTTAATTTATCTTCTGATATATTCTTTGTCTTATATCTATCACCTGCCATTTACCCTCAGTATAACCTAATAAACTCTCTACCTTGCCAATAACTAAATAGCCCCTGGAATTAAGTGCACGATTAAATACCTCAAATAACAATTCATGTTGTTTACGGGTAAGATAAATTAGTAGATTGCGACAAAAGATTATATCCATATATTTTAAAGGTGGGTCGCTAATAATATCATGTTTAACAAATTTTACCATCTTTTTTATCCGGTCGATTATCTGATATATACCGGGTTTAACCGAGATAAAATACTTTTTTAAACGTTCAGAATCCATCTCTTTTAAACTGCTTAACTCATATTCACCAATTTCTGCTTTTTCTAAAGCCTGAGTATCTATATCAGTAGCCCATATTTTAGCAAAAAATTTATTAGAATATTTTTGAAACTCTTCATCCATAAGTATTGCTAAGGAATAGGCTTCTTCTCCGCAAGAGCAACCACAAGACCAGATACGAATTATATGCTGGTGGAGGGATATTTTTCTATTAATCAGCTCTTTTAGTGCAATTTTTTTAAAAGTATCAAATACCTCAGGGTCGCGAAAGAATTTGGAAACATTTATAGAAAGGGTATCTAAAAATAAATTGAATTCCTCAGGTCTTTCACGAATAAAATTAATATATTCCTGACAGCTCTTAGTATGTGTTGCATTCATACGGAGGTTTAATCTGTGTATAATAAATCTCGGATTATAAGAATCTAAATCAAGCCCTCGATACTGCTTTACGTAATTAATAAAGAGTTTAAAATCCTCTTCCTTAAATCCACGCATATAATCTCTGTTATAGTTTTATTAATGTTGTGGATTTTTACTTATATGCTCAATTGCCCTAGTAACCTCTTTGACTACATCTGTGCGGAATTGAATCTCAACCTCCTGTAACTTAGTAAATACTATTCCTTTATTAGAGACCACATATTTAGGAGGTAATCGATTTAGAGCATGAGCCATCATATCAAATTTACATTTCTGGCACTTACAAATATCCTGCTTTTTTAAAAGCAGTTTTTCTAGTATATCCTTTACAACCTCTTCCATGTAATTATAAAGCCTCATCTTCTATCTCCTTTTTCATATCCTCGAAAAGAATCCTCACCTTAGCTCCTTCGGTTAGATGGGTAGTAAATCCTGCGGGAGAATCATTTACCAGAATCCTAAGGCGCTTACCTCTTGCCGATTCTAAATCAAGGTCAATGTAACGAAATATCTCGGAAAGTAAAATTCTGCGTTCCTTTAAGTTATATACTCTTATATCCGCTCCATCAATTAGAAATTCATCGGGTTTTACCTGTCTACCATTCATAAAGATCTCAACTGGACTAAACTCTATGTTAATATCCCTTCCATCTACATTTATGCGAATCGACTGATTATCTTGAGGAAGATCTATCACATCCTTTATTCGGTAGAAGGTAGGGGTATCCTGCGCAAATTCTACTACATCGTAAGGCTTAAGCTCAGCATCTAGACTTGCGGATAGGCCATTTAAAGAAAGGGTGAAACTACGCTGGGTTAAAACCTTGGGATTACCATTTACATTAATCAGTATCTGCTTCTCTATAAGTTTTTCTAAATCTATACCACAAAAATTTAAAAGATCTCTTATCTTTACAGGATGGATTTTTATATTTGCCCGGTCAACCACAGGGGTATCTAAATCTACCTTTTGCTCATTCATAGTTATAGAAGGTATTATCTTAAGATTCTGACCATTAAAGAAAACCTCAACAAACTTGATATCAACAACATCTTTTATAAAAGCGAAAGCATCTTTTCCAGGTTGGGCCTCCTCTACCTCAATTACATCGCCGTCTTCTATTTTATCGGATAAAGAGGTTATAGGTTTACCATTGAGGAATATCTTTGCTGGTTCTCCTAAGGTTCCCTTTATAACTTTTAATTCTCCGTTAACCTCTAAGCTCAAAGCCAAGCCTGGATGAGGATAGAGTTTTTTCTCATCTATACCCGCTAGGGTAAGTGCAGACATAATATCTTTTTTCTGATAAAAATCTAACATCCTTATTTTTCTCTTATTTATCTCTACATCGATAAAATGTAAGCCTGAGGAATTTGCAGTCATTAAAGCAATCCCAATGGGTGTGACTGCTTCCGGACCAGTTAATTTATTTGTCAGATCTTTTATACCTTTAATCATACTTGGAAGGCGAATGCCTACTTTATCCAAAGGTAAGCCAAAACTATAAGCTAACTCCTGAATTAACCCAAAGGTTAAACTCCCCCCGCCTACTATTACCACTGCTTGGGGCACACCACCATTTAACTCTATAGCTTCCTTGGCTATATTTTCAGCCAATTGCTTAACATGGGACAAAAGCGAATCTTTTAAGGTAGCGGTATCGATTTTATGTTGCCTTCCCCAGATATCCTCATATTCAAGGCTATCAGCTTTATCCAAAGACCTTTTGATTCTTTCTGCAGTAGGAAAATCTACCAATAATATCTCAGAAATCCTTTCGGTAATCTCATCTCCCGCCTCAGGCACCATCCCATAACCAAAGATAACCCCCTCCTTAGTTAAAGCCAAATCCGAGGTCCCTGCACCAATATCTACCAGTAAAAGATTAAGATTACGCATATCTGATGGAATAATAGCATTTATTGCAGAGATTGGTTCAAGGGTAATATTAACTAAATCCAAATCACATTTTTTTAATACCGCAAGCATACTATCCAGAGCAATGCGGGGTAAGAAGGTAACAATGATCTCTATCGTAATTGCCCTTCCCCGATGTCCAACCAAAGAAGAAAGTCTTACTCCGTCTAACTGGTAATATACAGGGCTATATCCTACACAGTAGAATTGTTTAAATCTGGCTCCTGTCTCTAAAATCATCTTATCTACTGCTTCTAATTCTAAATTTCTAACCGTATCTTGATCTATATCCTGTTCTTGATCAAATTCATGGGTAATCTTTTTTCTATAGGTAATCAGGTTTCTTCCTGCAATTGCCACCCCTACCTGTTTTAGCGGTTTACCTAAACGGGATTCTAAATTGCCCTTTATATTCTTAACGGTTTTAGTGACCTCTTCAATACTATGAATCTGACCATCAAACATTGCCCGATTGGGATGCTCTAATACTTCCACTTCTAAAATCTCCAAACATTCTTCGGTCTTATGGGCATAGATACCCATTACCTTGCGTGTTCCAATATCTAAGGCAAATATTTCTTTATTCATAAGATATTAAATATTTAATTTATCTTAAACTCATTATATCCAAAATAAGCGCAACCTTTCCATCACCTAAAACAGTAGCTCCGGCGATCCCTTTGGTTTTTTTAATAAAAGAGGTTAGTGGCTTAACCACTATATCCTGCTCTCCTAATATCTGATTTACCGTTAAACCAAGGCTTTTCTGGCCATATTCTACGATTACAACCGAAATCTTCCCATTAGTACTTTTAGTGAATTCTTCCTCATGAGAAAGTAAACCAAATTCTTTATCTAATCTGATAAGGGGAATAATCTCATCCCTTACCCGAATAACCTCAAAGTTCTGAAGAAATTTTATCTGCTCCCGATCTAATTTAATCGTTTCGCGGATATTCATCAAAGGGATAGCAAATATCTCATCCCTTACCTTTACTAGCATTGCTTTAATAATTGCCAAGGTCAAAGGTAGGGCTAAGATAAATTTAGTTCCTTTGTTGGGTTGACTCTCAAAATCCAATCTTCCCCCTAATGAATCTATCTTTGACTTAACCACATCTAAGCCTACCCCCCGTCCAGAGATATCGGTTATCTTTTTAGTAGTAGAAAAACCTGGAAGGCAGATTAAATCAAGGATACTTTTGTTATCTAATTTATCTGCTTCTTCCTTTGAGACCAATCCTTTCTCTACAGCAACCTTCCGCACCGCTTCAAAATCCACGCCCCTTCCATCATCGCTTACCTCAATAAAAATCTGCCCTTTCTCGCGCAAAACCTTAATGATAAGCTTGCCCTTGGGAGGTTTACCTATTTTTTTTCTTTCTTCAGGGCTTTCTATCCCATGATCAACTGCATTTCTCACAAGATGAATCAGAGGGTCTCCTATCTCATTTAAAATCACCCGATCCAGCTCAATCCCACTTCCAATAACCTCTAAATCTATCTCTTTATTTTTGTTTTTTGCTAAATCTCTTACTACCCGCGGAAATGTATCTAATATATAAGCAATGGGGATGAGTCTGGTCTGCATTATCTCATCTTGAAGACTAGAAGATAATCGATCGAGGGTAAAAGCTACCTCTTCTAAAGCCTCTATCTTATAATATTGAATAAGTTGCATCAGACGAATCTTGGCAATTATCAATTCTCCCATAAGGTTCATTATTTTATCTAATCTTTCTACCGGGATCCTCACTGTTTCTATTTTCTTGATATAGGAAGGGCTGACCTGAAAGCTGGAGGATAAAGATGGCTGAGTCAGAGCCATCTCTTCTATAATCACCTCTTCTACCTCCACCATATTCATCAATTCCTTCCGAAGAAATTCTAAATTATGCTTGGTAAGTCCAATAAGAATAAAAGATAAATTAAATTTACCTTCTTCTAAATCCTCAAGTTTAGGGATTGACTTTATAATTTTCGCTAATTTTTCTAAATTTATAATTACCAGGTATGCTCTTGTTCCTTTCATTGCACATTCAGAAGATAAAAAGACCTTTAATCTAAATAATAAAAATCCCTCTGCCTTGGCATTTCTGATTACCTTTAATTCCTCTTCAGTAAACTCTATATCCTTTAGCTCTGGTTCAGGTATAACTTCTTTTTCTTCTTTTTTTTCTTCTTCTTTTTTATCTAGAGTTTCCTTAAGAGATGAAATAACTTCTGAAATATCCAATGTGGATGGTTGGTTCAGCCTTATCTCTTCAACCAGCTTTTCTAAAAGGTCGGTACTTACGAAAAGTATGTCGATTATCTCCGAGGTAACCCTCTTTTTTTGGTTACGGAGTTCATCCAGAAGATCTTCCATCTGATGGGACAATTGAGTCAATTTATCAAAACCCATGGTTGCTGACATACCTTTCAGGGTGTGGACACAACGAAAGATCTCATTTAAGGAATCTAAATCAGAAGGGGTTTTTTCTATCCTTACCAAACATTTGTTAATATTTTTTAAATATTCTATAGACTCGGTAATAAATATCTCTCGGTAACTATCCTGCATAACAGAAATTAAAATTTACTGATGGCCTTTAATATTATCTCTAATCCCGCAGGGTTGGGAATAAGAAAGAAATGACCTTTAATCGAAACCAATACCTCTCTAAATTCCGATTCAATCACAAGAGCAAATTGTGACTCACAACTCAGTTCAATAAGAATATAGTCTACCATTGCTCCAGCCATATCCACAATCACCTCTGGTACTGCAGGAACTAATCCCATTTCTATAAAACTGCTCAATGCATTTATATAGGCATTGGCTAAGATTATACCTGTCTCTTTTAAGGCGGAGCGTTCTAAATCTCCAATTACACTACCATTGGAGATGGTTCTACCGGTCATAAAAGAAGATAAAATTAAAGCATCCTTCTGGGGAAAAACAAAAAGAATATAGCCAGGAAGATCGCCTAAGAGCCTTACCACTATACCTGCTACAAGCTTATCCTTTCCATCTATCACTAAGGTTACATTTTCAATGGGGATAAAAAAGATATTAGGAACAATAATTTCTATCTTTCTATTTAACAGTTGAGAAAAAGCAGTAGCAGCATTACCCGCACAGATATTTCCAATTTCTCTAATTGCATCCTTCTGGGTATCCGAAAGAATTATCTCCTTCATTTTTGTTTTTCTCCAGAGGATAAAATATGATTTATGGCGGCGATTAGCCGTGAAGGCTTAAAGGGTTTAACCACAAAGTCTTTAGCACCTGCCTGCATTGCCTTAAGAACCAGAGCGTGCTGTGCCATAACCGAGATTATCAGAATTTTGGCATTGGGATCAAACTTCATAATCTCCTCTACAGCACCAATCCCATCCATCTCTTCAATCATTGGCATAACAATATCCATAGTCACTAAATCCGGTTTAAATTGTTTGTACTTTTCTACCGCCTCTTTAGCAGTGGAGGCTTCCGCACAAATCTCATGGCCTTCGGCTTTTAAGATGTTTGCCAGCATCTGACGCATAAAAAGAGCATCATCGACAACCATTATCCTTGCCATCTCTTTACACCGTCTTTTTTAATAATATATTAAAATTATTATAAATATAAAATAAATCTCTGTCAAGAAAACAAATATCTAAGCTTTCTTTCGCTTAGAGCTTAAAACAGTTTTAATTAAATCGTAAGCAAAGATAATTCCTAAGTTTGCATAGAAAAAAGTTATGATTAGCCTATCGGTGATAGCGATCAGACTTGATTCCTCCCAGGATAGCCCCTTCTGTCTAAACAAAAGGACTAAACTTGTTTCTTTAAACCCCAAGCCTGAGGGCACAGGAGAAAGATATCCCACGGTTATAGCTATAGAGATTATTCTCAATATATCCGGCAGAAAAAGACTCTTCCTAAAAATTCCCATAAGAAGGTGATAATAATATAAAGAAAGAAACATGTTTAAAACCATAAAGGGTATAGTAAAAATTAAATTAGATTTTATAGTCTTAAGATAATCAATTGACGCAGAGATGATTTTAACCGCAGTTTTTCTTTTTATATAGATAAATAACAATACCAATAATAAAAATATCCATAGAAAAATGGGAATGGAGACCGTTATCTTTGCTCCGAAATAAAAGCCCAAAATCAGCCAGGGAAGTAGGGAAAAAAACTCAAATACTAAAAATGAGGAGATAGACTCAGCAATATCTAATTTATCATATCTTAACTTCCAGCTCATCATGGCATAGCCAGAACCAGTAAGAAGAAGTTTATTTAAGGCAAAGATAAGACAAATAGATTTAAAGGCTTGCCAGTATGAAATCTTCTTTTTTAAGATTATCCACAGAAAAGAAGTATGCGTCACTACAGTAGCAAGTAAGACAAAAAAAATTAAGAGAGCGTTTTTAAACATTTTATTGCAAGGATATGACTGCCGAAAGAAGGAGAAATCTTTCCTAAAAATCTATCTAAGAAACTAAAGGATTTAAAAAGATAAAAAAACAAAGGATCAGCTAATACCTTATTTCCCCTGCCTATAGGTGGATAATACCAGACCCCTTTAATTATCTGAATCTTAAAATAATCCTTTAATAGAATATGCAGTTTTTTAAGCGTAAACCAATTATCAATGGGTTGACCGGAGGCAGTAAATGGCTTTTGAAAAATTATCTCTGCTATTTTTCTAACTAACCCATAGAAGCTTAACCAGTTAGGAACCGTTAAGATCAATTCTCCCTTAGGTCTTAAGATTCTGTTAAACTCAGAGATAAGAGCATCCGGATACTCAACATGTTCTAGGACTTCGCTACAGATAACAGAATCAAAGCAATTATCCTTAAATGGGATTTTATTTGCGTCTGCTACCAGATAAAAATGACCAGGAAAATCCTGCCTGGCTATCTTTACAGCATTAAAAGATAAATCGAAGGCATAGGTCTTATTTCTTATTACGCTCGTATCTCTACCACTTCCACAACCCACGATGAGAATCTTTTTTTTAAAAATATCATTATTAAGGAACTCCTGGATCACCTTTAATCTAAAACCCTGTTTTAGCTGTTCTGTCTTAAGTGATTTTATAAAAAAAGCATGATATGATTCGTAAAATTCTTTACACATAATCTCTTAAAAAATCTAAGATACTATCTGAGACTTCAGTTGAAGCAGTGAGTTTATCCTTGTGAATAAAATTTTTAAAATTATCTATAAAGTCCTGGGCGATCTTATAGTTAAAATTTGAAAGAATGACATTCTCATTTAAACCTTCATTTCTTTCTGTATATCTTCTTAAAAGAAGACAGGGCTTTCCTAAATAATAGGCTTCTTCCTGGATGCTACCTCCATCCGTGATTACAAAGAGAGAATTTTTTAAAAGATATATAAAATGACTGTGAGAAAGGATTTGAAGATAAAAAATATTCTTAAGATTCTTAAGATACAAATCAAAACCAAATTTTTTTAGTTGATGTAAGGTAGGGGGATGCTGAACAAAGATTAAAGGAAAACGTTCCGAGATGGTCTTTATAATATTTAGAATAAAAATTAAGCGACCCCTTGAAAATATATTCTCTATACGATGAAAGGTAACTAAAACATAATCCTTTATCTCTAAATTTAAATCTACCTTTTTTAAGAGACTAAGAAAGACTGCCTCCTGCCCAGTATTTCCACATAGTAATATGGCCTTCTTACCCAAACCGGTGTGGATGAGATTCCTAAAAGCCCATTCCGAAGGCGCAAAGAGGAAATCGGAAAATCTCATCGCAATAACCCTGATAATCTCTTCAGGAAATGGTTCAAGCCAGCAAAAGGAACGCAAACCCGCTTCAATATGGGCTACCTTTAACCCTGCAGTTTTAGCCAAGTATAAACCTAATAATGTAGAGAGGGTATCACCATGGATAAGACATACCCCCTTTTCTCCTTGAAAAATATTTTTTCTTACCCATTTACTGCTTAAACTCTTTGTCATAATCTTTATTAACCATATGCTTGCTTGGGATAAATTAGTGATATTTTTACCTTCAGATAAAGAAATATCCGGTTCTTTAATCCCGAACTCCTCACGCAAGGATTTAGTAATCAAGGAATGCTGCCCTAAATCTATAAGATTAAAGATAAGCCCTTTGGTCTGGAGCCTTTGCATCAAGGGAGCCATCTTTATAAACTGTGCCTTTGTGCCAACAAGGATATGAATCATTAAATTATTTTAAAAATACCTTGGTTATTTATACGATATAGAAAATAAAACGTACAATTATGATTTTAAGATAGATTAATTCATGAACTCTAAAAAAGAAAATAATAGAAATAAAGGAAAGTAACACCGATAAAAACAGTTTCATCTTAATTTAGTTAAATATCCTCTTCGGTTTTCTCCATGCGTAATTGATTAATCTGCTCAGAGATTAATCCAAGCATAAAGATAAGTATTGCAGTAGTCAAAAGAAAAACTGCCATATTGGTAAAGCGGTGTTGGGTTATGTAGGTATAAAGGTAATAGGTAAGGCCGCTTAAGAAAAAGAAAAGACTTATAGGAATAAATACGCGTAGAGGTGAAAAGAGAGTGGCAATCTTGGTAATAATGATAAAAAATCTCGCTCCGTCTTGAAATAATCGGATCTTACTTTTCCCTTTTAAGCGAGGGGCGTTAGAGATAGGTACATACTTAATGGTTCTACCCGACCTTAAAAAAGCTAATGTTAATGTAGCCGGATAGGAAAAACCATTGGGAAGTAGATAAAGAAATTTCAAAGCAATCATTCTCTTTACCGCCCTGAAGCCACAGGTTAAATCTTTAATCTTAAATTGGGTTACATAACTGGCAAAGACATTATAAATTATATTGGCTAAATTGCGCAGGGTAAATCCCGAAAAATCCCTTTGCCCTACTACCATATCAAAGTTATCGATCTGTTTAAGCAATCTCGGTATATCCTGAGGCCTATGCTGTCCATCCGCATCCATAAGCACAATAATCTCAGAAGCAGTATTTCTTAAGCCCGTTTTTATACAGGCGCCATTACCAATCCGATAGGGATGTTGAATTACCTCTGCACCATACTGGCGGGCAATCTCTGCGGTCTTA
Organism: Candidatus Omnitrophota bacterium; assembly: GCA_023819035.1. Taxonomy (GTDB): domain Bacteria; phylum Omnitrophota; class Gorgyraeia; order Gygaellales; family Profunditerraquicolaceae; genus JAMWCL01. The sequence goes on along the minus strand of JAMWCL010000028.1, from coordinate 5,402 downwards.
TCCGAGGAGGCATCGTCAATTACAAGAATCCGCAAGTCTTTACCTAATGTAGCATATATATCTTGGAGTAGCTGGCCAATATTTTCCTCTTCATTATAGGCAGGAATAACAATCTCTATCTTCTGCATATTTAAAAATTATACCATTATTCACTATAGTAATCAATTAACTTTAGAAATTCCTCATCTACTTTATAACCTAAAATTAGAGCCTTCTGGGCGTGTTTGCGGGCTAATTCCATCTGGGAAGGCTCTAAGGAAGCATAAAGGATTGCCAGATTATTGTGTCCTTCGGCAAAATCAGGGGCAAGCCGGATGGTCTCTTTAAGATGCCATAAAGAACGTTTATTTTTTCTCTTCGCATAAAGCGTACCTAAGGTATAATGGGAAAGATAATAACCTGGATATAGCTTAATTGATTTCTCATATGCCTTAATTGCGGAATCAATATCGTTTTCCTCCTCACAGACCTGACCTAAGCCGAAATAGGCCATATGATCATCAGGATTAGATTTTATGGCACGCTGAAAGCAATCCCTGGCTTCCTTTAATTGTTTCTTCTTAAGATAAAAGAGGCCTAAATTATTTAAAACCCCGCTTGCCCGCGGATCAAAATTTAAAGCAGTCTTCCAGGTCTTCTCTGCTTCATCTTCCTTTCCCATATTTATATAAACTACCCCTAAAGACTGATAAATCTTAGAATAATGCGGACTTATCCTTAGGGCTTCGTTCAGTAAACCCACTGCCTCTTCATACCTTTTCTGTTTGGAATAAATCCGAGCTAAATTCATCCGGCAGTTTACATGCACATCTATAGAATTAGAAAGCGATAATGCTTTTTTAAATTCCTTCTCTGCGGATTCCATAAGATTTATCCGTAGATATTCAATCCCTAAGTTATTATGGGCTACTGCAGAATTGGGCTCTCTTTTTACGGTTATCTGATAGAATCTTAAAGCATCTTTCCATTCATAATTTCTAAACCAGACCAAAACCATAAACACCAAAATGATACTATAACCAATAAAGATAAATTCTCTTCTAAATCTTAAATAAAGCCTCTCTAAAAGAACCGCTAAAACAAAATATAATCCAAAGCCAGGAAGATAAAAATGGTGCTCCATGGCAGGAAAGTTTAAGACCGCGTAGAATTTTGGCAGAAGACCAATGAGATACCAGCTAAGGCCGAAAGAGAATAAAGCTGACTTTTTTCTTAAAATAAAAATAATTATTACTATAGAGATTAAAACCACTATGGATAAGAAGACCTTAGGTGAAATTAATGAATCTAAGCCATTAAATACATGGTGCAGATTTAAGGGGTGGGTAAAGATAAACAACCTTAAATAAAATAAAGCTACAAATACCTGGGTAAATATATTGGAGGGAAAACTGCGCAGATGGCTTCTAAAGGGAGAAAGAATTAAGTCCCGGGGAGATTGATTAAAGATAATCGCCCGGTAGATCCAGTAAGAAAGGGTTATCGCGATAATAAGGATATAGAATGCATAATCCTTATAATCACGCTCCTTAATCAGGCCTTCTTTCCCGAAGAAAAAATCATAAGCTAAAATTAAAAAAGGAAAGACTAAAGCAGTTTCCTTAGAAAGTAAAGCTAAAATATATAAAAGTAAAGCTAAAATAAATTTAGCTTTAAGATAGCTTAAAAATGCACCAAGCAAAAAAAAGCTAACCAGAAGATCGGAGCGACAGGTAATATAGGTAACGGTTTCGGTATTTATAGGATGAGAAAGGAATAAAAGACAAAGAAACAAAGTCAACCCAAAGCTTATTTGCTTTTTAAGGGCTTTTAGTAGACAATAAAGAAGGACGGCATTAAGAAAATGAAGCAAGATATTAATAATGTGGTAACCTAAGGGTTGCAAACCACTAAAAAAATAATTAAAAGCAAAACTGAGCATAAGCAAGGGCCGAAACATACCTTTAGGCACATTGGGAATAGAGGAGTAGTACCCCTTAAAGAACAAGGGAAAATAGCGGCTGTCTTTAATGTAGAGGTTCTCCGAGATAGTATGCAGATCATCAAAGACAAACCCATTCCATAGAGAGTTAAAATATAAAATTATGGAAAATACCGCTAAGATAAAGACAATCCCTGACTCTTTTTCATCCTTAAACATAACAAATAAAACTCCCGCATCCTTTTAATGGATGCGGGAATTTTCCTTTTACCCTGTTGAGCCTCTTGCCCAGGTTTTTAATGCGTATGCGTCCTCATGTCTCCGGTGCTAGGGCTGTATAGCGTATCATAATCAAACGTGTCATCACCAGGATGTCGAGGAAGGGTAGCATTCATCATATAAGGCAGAAACGATGCAGAATGCAAACTACTGGGAAAACTAGGTGAACCACTTAAGGCAGTGCGCGCATAATAATTAGTAAGCGCCGCCCTAATCGCACCCACATTAGCATCGCAGGCAGCTTGCTCAGCTTGTCTTCTTAAGTTAATAAACCTGGGGATAGCAATCGCGGCTAAGATACCGATGATAACAATGACCATCACTAACTCAATCAAGGTAAAACCCCTTCTTTTCTGCATTCCTTCTTCCCTCCTTTCTTTATTAATCTAAAAGAATAAAACCTAAAATTATTCTGTTTGGTCTGCTTTTATCCCTAAAGAGGTGCCCCTCCTTGAGCATTGCAATCGTTAGTTGTAGCATAGTCGGTATTGTTAGCCCACATCATTCCTGTTTGATCAATACAAAAACTTCGGTTACCGGTTTGGCCGCGAGTCGTGGGATTAGCAATGGCAACATAGGTATCAGCAGTGTTATTCCCAATGGAAAATGTATAACCTGCCCTTACACAGTTATTCGTGCCTGTACCACATACAGTAGAATTAAAACCTGTTAAATATGGTGGTGTAGCAGCCACAAGATCTCCCACGCTAGCAGGATACACAGGGGTTGTTTGACTAGTCCTAAAATTTTCTGCTGCGGTAGCTATGCTTCTTAGGGTAGAGATGGCATTGGATTCGTTAGCGCTCATCCGCGTGCGCAGAAGACCCGGGATAGCGATAGAAGCCAATATAGCGATAATTGCCACGACAATCATAATTTCAATTAATGTAAAACCCTTTTTACTCATCTAGCTCCCCCCTTTCTATAACATTAATAATTATAACTAATTATATTACCTTAAACTACTTCTATTATAAGCATACCACCTTATTTTTCCCTTGTCAAGTTTTATTTATCCAAGATAGATACCTTAAATCCTCTTTACTAATCTCTAAGAATCTTACCCCTACATTAAAATACTCATCAGCAAAGATCCCCTTTATCCAGACCGGCTGGGCAATCACATTAATTAAACGGGGCGGATTATCTAGATCTATCTCCATTTTTAACTTAGAATTTAAAGGGATAAAATCCTCAGCAATAAACCTTAATCCTGCCTGACTTAAATCCAAACTCATCTTTCGTCTTACTTTAGTCTGAGGTAATATACAATAACTTACCGGACACTGCTTCTTTATCCTTACAAATCTTCTTCTTTCTTTTTTAAGCATCCTACTTAAGGATTAAAGCGCTAAGCCAATCGCGATTGCTAAAAGGAGACTTTTTTGCTTTAACTGAACCGGCTCAAGCGAAGAAGCAAACTTAAAACCTTCAGCAATATTTAAAAAATCCACGCTCTTTATATTGGAGATTTTTTTTAAAGATTCTACCAGGATCCCGATATTCGAACCTCCGCCTGTAATAAGAATCTGCTCAACCTTTTTATCTAAGGTTCTTTCACAATACTGAAAGGATAAGGATAACTCAGTTGAAAAATTCCCTATATCATAAATGAGAACCTTATCCAAAATCTCAGATTTTTCATTTTGATAAGCTATCTTTTTTGCCTCCTCCGGCTTAATACCCATTCTTTTTGCTATGCTTTCAATCACATTATACTCCCCGATCTCGATATCACGAGAAAAATAAGGGATATTATTCTCTATTATAATTAGCTTAGTTAGGCGGTAACCAATATCTAAAAGGGCAATTAAACCTTTGGGCTGATTGGGCAATGCCTTAAATGTCTCGGTTAAGGCTAATGCATCTATATTAACAGACTGAGGCTCTAAACCTGCTTCTTTAACTAGAGCAATGCGGTCCTGAATAAAATTCTTATCTGAGGCTACTAAAAGAATTAATATCCTATCCCCTGGCAAAGAAGTTAAGATACTGTAGTCAATAATCATATCTTCTCTTTTGTAAGGCGAAAATTTCTCCAATTCAAACTCTAAAGCTCTACGCAGATCAGATTCCTTTATACGGGGCAAGGTCATATATCGAGTAATTATATTTAATCCGGAAACCGAGATATTCACCTTCCGATTATTCGTATTTAACTGCTTATAACCTGTCTTGATGGCTTCAATAATCCTATCCTTTCCTGCGCCATCTTTAATAGAAGATATGGCAAAAGAAATGAATCTATGCTTACTAAATGACCTGCTTTTAATCTGGGCAAACTTCACATTAAAACTTCCGATATCTAATCCTAAGTAATCAGAAGCCATAGGTTTTTAGTTTTTCTTTTTTGATTCCTGTTCAGAAAGCTCAATAAATTTATTATAATTTTCTGTGGCCTTTTTCAGATTCTTAAGTGCAATATAGACCAAAGAAAGATTATAATAAACCTCTTTATCTTCAATAGAACCCTTAAATGCCTTATTATATTCCTCAATTGCCTCAGGATACCTTTTCTTTTTAGCCAAAAGACAACCTAAGTTATAATGGACATCCTTATCTTTAGGGTCATATTCTAATGCCTTCTGATAATAGATAATGGCTTTATTTATCATTCTTTTCATAGCATAACTAAAACCTAAATTTATATATACAACCTTATCTAAACTCTTTTCTTCTTCGCTTACTAAAGCCGGCGGCTTTAAAGATCTTGCACTATAGGTTAACATTGATTCTAAGATGGCTTTTTCTCTCTGATGATTAGAAAGAGCAAGTTTTAAGTTGTTTATTTGAGACTCAACTTGACTTTTTTCTCTAAAGATTTCTTGAAGTTTTTGACTTAAAGAGTTCCTTTCTTTTAATGCCTGATTCTGGCTTTTTAATTCATTCTTTAAACTATCGATCTGACTTTTAAGGGCGTTGATGGTGCGATTCTTTTCGGTGAGGGCCTGGCTGAGCTCGGTCTTTTCTTTTTGTAAGGTATCTAATTTATCCTTGGGCTGTTTGCTGAGGGCGGTCTCCAAGGCCTTCTTTTCGTTTTCTAAGAGGGAGATTTTTTTGTTGAGATTTTGGGTTTGGCTTTTTAATTCATTCTTTAAACTATCGATCTGACTTTTAAGGGCGTTGATGGTGCGATTCTTTTCGGTGAGGGCCTGGCTGAGCTCGGTCTTTTCTTTTTGTAAGGTATCTAATTTATCCTTGG
>JAMWCL010000027.1 GCA_023819035.1 Candidatus Omnitrophota bacterium | reverse complement strand
ATTGATTCTTTTAGAAAGGAGATTTGTCTATTTAATTACTCAGGGAATAGATTCCATAATTAAAGGAGAGGAAGAATTGCGGGAATACTTTTATGTGGGTTCTTTGGAAAGTGTATACCTGGGTAAGGCTTTCTTGAAGATATTAGAGAAGATAAAACTTAAGAGATTACCTTTGAAAGAAAATATAGAAGCACAGGTTAAGGAGAGTCTAAAGGAATTAGAGAGACACTTTGAGATAGATAGGTTGCATCTAGTGTCAATGATAAAAGCGGTAGAGCTAATAGGAGAAGACATCAAACAAATCAAGCAACTCATTTCGGAAATCAAAGAACCATTATTAAATTCTTCTCTACAAAGAAGTCAGAAGGATGCCAACAATGCTAACTCACCGATTAGTAAGATTAATCTCAAAGAAAAAGAACATACCTCAACCTGGTCATCAAGCTCTAGTCCACTTGGAAACGAGAAAGCTCTGAGTAGTTCGGTATCTAAAAAAGTTTATAAGTGCGAAGGGCCGATGTTTAGAATAAATAATTCTGAATCTGATTTTATGGGCATTACCTCACCGATAGCTTCGGTGCCAGTAAAAGATAATCCTCACCCCCTTTTCCACATTCCATTTTTAGACAGCCGAAATCATGACGCGGTAGCATTTTGGATAGAGGAGTTAGTAAATGAAGGAATTATCCCTTGTGGACTACCTCTTTTAAATTTTGACGCTCATACGGATAACTGGGTATGGCGTCAATATTTAGGTAAAGAAGGGGTAACTATGGGCACTTGGCTTTCTTATTTAATTAAGCAAGAACTGATTGGGCAGGTATGGTGGATACCTTATCTAAAACCAGCGTATTACCACGATAGATATTACGAAAGACGCGTTTTAAGCCTCGCTAAGTTAGATAAACTACCAAACTTTAAAGAAGGCGTTATCGTTACTTTTGATTTTGATTTCTTCTCGGATAAAGACAATCCTAAACCTTCTAAGGAAGAAATTTATCAAAAAATAAATAAGCTAACCAACTTTTTTAAATCCAGGCCGAATTTAATCCGTGTCTTAAATTTTACCCGTTCATTACGCGATGGTAAGCATGTTACGTATAGTTATAGCTACGTTTCACAAAGTAATTTTATAGCCAAGGATTTAACAAAAGCATTCTCAGTGATTTTATGCAAATCGCATTTAGACAATACTGTCTCTTCGCCGCTTCGCAGTAAGCCACAAGAATTGTCTGTAAGGGAAATAGAAAAATTAATAAAAGATAATAAAATAAATTCTACGGAAGGATATCTTGTTATAAGAATACCGGAGGTCTGCTATGAGGGAAAATTCACCTTCCTCTCTCTTAGATTAAAAATCTTATTTGGCTGGGAGAAAGCAACTAAGATTACACTTGCCCTGAGAGATTATTCCGTAGATGGTGTAAAGATTAGCATATCTTTAGTTAATAAATGGTATAAAGAGAAAGAGCCGACTCTAAACTTTAATACCAAGATAAAATATATTAAAGATAAAAAATGGTTAATAGTTTCTAGTTCCTCTCCTACTCTTTTACCTAACCAAGAAGCATTAGGGATAATTGGGCAGAAAGCAAAACAGAGATACGGAAAGAGTAAGATTTTAATAGAGATAGAGGGGGAAGATTTTGATTTGGAGCATCCTGGTGAAGTACACAATCACTCCTTTGGTTCGCCGATTAGCTATTATTTGGACAAAAATTGGAACCTGAGATATTCTGATATAAAAAATTTAAAACAAGGAGGTACAAGATGCTCAGCTTATCCCAACTTCAAATTACTCATATCATTCCTAAAAAAGAGGGTATCTTTGTCTATGCAAGATATCCAGACTGGCATTCAGAATTTAGTTTTCTTATTGAACCAAAAGGCGCAGTTAAAGGTAAGACAAGTTCGGGATTCTGGCTTCATGCAAGCAAAGAATTGGGTGAGTGTATTATTAAAAAAGTCCAGACATTCCTTGGTCAGACATCCGGTGAGATTATCTTTTGATTATTCTCCTCCTTTAAAATTCAGACGCTACTTTATCTTGGACTTATTAAACGATGGACCATTCGGTACAGATGAAGTTTTAAAGGAGATCTTTATACTTCGGCCACATTGTAAATTATTTGATATATTTCCGCAGACAAAAAGATTAGTGGGTAAAAGATTAAAAAATGCGATAAATTTAGCTCAAAAAGAAGGCTTTATTGAGAAGAACCTCCGCTCCAGTTTAAGACAGAATGACCATCGGTCGCTGCGGTCTTCTAAAGAAAAATCGTCTAACCTCTTCGTGGCTGGTGGGGGACGGTTTTCCGCAGCGGCCGGATACAAATTGGTTAGTTCACCTCTTATTGTAGGAGTTCTCCGAGAAATAAAACCTCAAGAAGGAAAGGCAGGCGCAGAACTAATGGGAGAAACCGCAGAGGTATGGCGAGAAGCAAGGATTATAAAGAAAGTCAAGGAACCTTTACCTCAGGAATATATTTATATAAAACCTTACCACATCCTCTTTACCTATTTACATCTTACCGCAGTCATTACTTCAAGGTTAGAGAAAACAATGATAAAAGGAATCTCCAGCCCTCTTACCAAAGAAGAATTAGTCAAAGAAATAATAGATCTTAAATATTCATTGCTTAAGTTATTTTTAGAGAGTAGATATGGTTATATTAAAGATAAAAAAGAAGAGGTCTTAAGGTATCTTCAAAAAGAGATAATTTTCCAGGAAGAATTAATTATGAATACCATTGTAACATTTAAGATTAAAATCTTTGATTCCAAAGGTTATATTTTAGAAGAAGTTACTATTGAAAGAAAAATACCTACACCAGAAGAATTAAAAGAAAATAAAGAGATCTACGCCGCCTCTTATGTTAAGTCAGAAGAGGGAATCAAAAAAGATTCTCTTTCTCCAAGCCGAATATCTTATGCCTTACTAATAAGAAGGATTCTTTGGGAGATGGGATTTCATAAAAGAAGAGATATTAGTTTTGATTCTTATGGAATTGGTCCCGATGCTTGTATAAAGTTATTCCATAAAGGTCCTTTACAAGATCTCTCTTCATATTTAAGACACTTAATCTCTAAGAAAATAGGGAAGGAAAGGAATATTAAGGAAATAGATAAAGGAGAAATTTTATTAGAGACAGAACGTGCCTTACAATTAATTGCTCAGTGGCTTAAGATTCATGGTCATGAAACAGATTATGGAATTGGACTTTTAGCTTTGGCTGTTGGCTTATCTAAAAGACAAAAATTAGATTATCAAAATGCCCTATTAAAGAAATCAAACAAAGAACTTCAGGGAATAATAAATAATCTAAAGAAAAAATTAAAATCTCTATCTTCAAGTTCTTCATTAAAGAAAGATCAACTGCAGGAATTAGATTCTGGTATAGTTACAAAGAGAATTAAGGATGGTTTGCTCAAAATGAATTTAAATACCTCAAGTCCTATAGAATCTTCTTGGGATGAAAGAGTTGTTAAATCAGGATTAAAGACAAAAGACAGAATAAAATATTTAATGAAATTAAGATCTTTACTTAAATTACCAAAAGATTCAATAGGTCTGTATATCGGTGCAGGAGCGGATGCTTCTAATTTCTTTTTAGCTACAGATGCACAGATAGGTATATTTTTAGATTATCTTAGTTTTGGTAAGGTTAAAGATTTAGATGATCCAGATTACAGTAAATACAAAGAAGAATATTTCTATGAAAGTAGAAATAGGAATTTTATTTCAGCTATACTTCTTGAGTTAATCTCCAGAATGATTTTGCCTTTGAATTGGGAATTAAATGCTATGGGTGCTAAGGATATTCGGTTTGAAAAAATAAGAGAGGGTATAAATAGGGTTAGATTTAAATGGGCATTTTGTAAAAAGGAATTAAGAGAAAGAGAGATAATTTATTTTTCAAAGATTCTTATAAAAAAAGAAAGTATCTTACCCAAAGAATTAGAGAATCTTCTAAAAGAAGGAATAGATTTTTATTTTCAGAAAGGAGGATTCAGTTTTGAGGGAGGAATTTTAGATCTACCAAAAGGGTTAAAGATAAAAATATTAAAGTCCATAAGATCAAAAGGTTTAATTATCTCAGACGTAGATTTATTAGAGGACACATCTTATAAGAAGTTCTTTTCTTCTCTCTCCGCAGAAGAACTGGATAGATTTGATATATACTTTGGTTTCGAATCTTCTCCTAAAAGAATTTATACTTACAAAAAGGTTACCTCCTCACCTGTAAATAAAAAAGGATTAGAAGAAGTCTATATTGAAGAATTAGAAGATAATATTTTTGTCTTAGAAGGAGTTCACAGGTCTTTAGATTTAACTTCAAAAATAATTTTAAAGGCAGTTAAGATTTATCTCAAAAGATTATCTCATCCCGAACAAATTAGTCTCTTAGATATGGGATCAGGTACAGGGATAGTTTCGATCTTAGCTAAAAAGATGAAGGTAAAAAGAGTAGTGGCTATAGATATTGGGGAAAAAGAGATAATAAATACAAAGTTAAATCTAAAAAGATTTGGTTTTGAAGATGTACTAATTCTGCAGACAGATCTATTTTCAGGATTAAAAGGTAGATTTGATCTGATAGTATTTAACTTTCCTGCATTTCCTGAGAGGATAAAGATTTCAGAAAGGTTCTTTGGAGAATTAAAGGATTTCCTTACAGAGAAGGGCGAGGCTTTAATTATCTGGCCAAGATACTCCTTTATTCCTAAATGCGAAGTCTTTATAAGTGAAGAAGATCTTAAAATAATTACAGAAAAAAATTCTTTGAAAGCAGAACCTTATTTAACTATTGAGGGGAAAAATTGCACTTTAACTGAATATACAGCATTTATTGTTAAAAGAAAAGAAGATATAGCCTCAAGTCCAACTGAAATTTATGGATCTTTGAGCCGAAGCTTTCTATCAAATAAGATCTTCGGCTCTATAATCCTTATTCAAAAGATATTCATCAAGTTAAAAGAGAAAAAGGAGATTATAATTTTAATCCATGGTTTTAAAGGACATTGGTCAGAAGTAGGGATTAAAGATATTGAAGAGAGTAACTTAAGTAATTACAATAAGATTTATAGGCTAAATTTAATTATTGGATAGCTGGAAAAAAAGAAGATTTTTAAAATGAAAGAAAGAAGGAGTTGTTTTCGTTGGCAAATAGATCATCCCGCTAAATTAAAATTAGAGGGAGCGGAGTCTTTCGCCTCCTGTATCGTTAATAATATTACCCTAAAAGGTATAAAGATCTCTTTGCGCATAAGATTACCTTTAGATACCTTCTTAAGATTCACTCTCGTCTTAAAGGAAGGGTTTGTTTTAGATAATATAGAGGGCTGGTTAGTCTGGCATAAGACTTTGATAGATACTAATATTTATGGATTATATTTTACCAAATTAAAAGATTTAGATAAAGAAAAGATTTATAAATTTGTACAAACCTTTTATCCTAAACAGATACAAAGACAGTACTGGCAAGGTTTAGAAGAAGATAAGATAATAAAGCAGGACAGAAGGATCTTTGCGCGGATACCCGTTCAGATACCTTTAAGATTTATAGAGTTAGATTCTAACAAAGAAGGGGCTGGCTTAACTTATGATATTAGCGCCAAAGGAATAGGATTATTAACCCCGATAGAACTCTCACCCAATACCTCTATAGAATTGTGGTTAGATATCCCTAACCAGACCCAGCCCTTCTATACAAGGGCAAATGTAGTCTGGTCAAAACGGATAAGTCCGGATATCTACCGGATAGGTCTGAATCTAGAAAAGGCGAATCTGATGGAGTTATCACGTGCCTTAAAAATGTTTAAAGTGTAGTTAGTTAAAAAACTTGACGAATAGTTAAATTTATGTTAAATTTTTATGTTACCTTTTTATATAAGAAGATGAGATATCTTAAATTATTACCCGGATTATTAGTTACGGTTTTATTATGCGGATGTGGTTCTCCGGGAGAGAAAAGGTCCGAGATTAACATCGTGATTTGGCATTGGATGACTGATAGAGAACCTGCCTTTCAGGAATTAGCCAGCAGATACTTTAAAAAAACAAAAATAAAAATAAGTTTTGAGCTCTACGCTCCTTCGGATGCTTATTCTCAAAAGGTCCGCGCTGCTGCACAGGGAGGGACATTGCCGGAGATATTTGGGGTTTTAGGTGAAAAAAGAGATTTTGCTTCCTTTATCAAAGCAGGGCACATCTTGAACTTAACCTCTTATATGGAAAAAGATAATGCTAAATGGAGAAATAGTTTTTTCCTTAATGCCTTAGCCATAAATGAATTCTTCCCAGACAATGTTTATGGAGTTGAAGCAGGTATCTATGGGGTCCCTATTGATATTATGACAATCCAGATGCTCTATAATAAGGATTTATTTCAAAAATTAGGGCTTAATCCTGAACAGCCACCCGTTACCTTTGAGGAGTTTCTTAGAATAGGAGAAAAGATCAAGACCGCAAATCTCCAGGGACTTGTTTCGGGCTGGGGAGAATTGTGGATGATCGATTGCCTTGCTAATAATTATGCCTTTAATATTATGGGTAAAGATAAGGTTTTAGCCACGATCAGGGGCGAGATTCCTTATACAGATCCTGATTGGATTAAGGTTTTTAGTTTGTTTAAACAGATGCAGGAAGCAGGTATCTTAGTGGATGGGATAGTTACAATGATCAATAAGACCGCAGAGCAACTCTTTGCTAATGAGAAAGCAGTTTTTGCCTTTAATGGCTCCTGGTGTGTAAATGTTTATAAAGGAATGAATCCTAATTTAAATTATGCTGCAATACCTCCACCCAAAGTGACCGATAAATATCCTATGGCGATTTGGGGTGGTGCAGGCTCTTCCTTTATGGTTAATGCTCGTTCAAAAAATAAAGAAGAAGCAGTAAGGTTTTTGCAATGGTTGACCCAACCCGAACAACAAGTATATTTAGCAGAAGCCACCAATAATCTCCCTGCAAATAAAGAAAGTCTGGAGAGAATTTGCAATAAGATTCCTAAGGTTTTAGAGCAATTTGCCGATGATATAGATATTGCTACTCATCCCAATATCTGGGGAATCTCCGAATTTTCTGCAGTGATAGAAGCGTTTGATAAGGGAATCCAATCAATTATTATTGGAGAGAAATCTCCCGAACAAGTTGCCCAGGAAGTTCAGAGGATTAAGGAAAGAGAATTAGCCAAGATTCGTAAATAATCCAAATGAAGATCAAATCCATCTTAGAGAATTATATGTTCGTCTTACCTGCGTTAGTAATCTTTGCCATATTTTATATTATTCCCTTTGTCTGGGTTTTCCAAATTGGATTATTTGATTGGGATGGTATATCTCCTACTCGGATATTTGTGGGTTTAAATAATTTTATTGAGATATTTAAAGAGGATAAGATATGGTGGCAATCGATGTGGCAGGCAGGATACATTACCTTGATTGCCTTAACCTTTCAGAATGCCTTGGCTTTTTTATTGGCTTTGGCTTGTGATCGAGAGATTCGGCTTAAAAATTTTTATCGTCTAATATTTTTTATTCCGCCCATATTATCCGAGGTAGTGGTGGGATTGGTATGGCAATGGATTTTAGATGGGAATTACGGTCTTTTAAATTATTGGTTAAGAAATCTTGGTCTTGCCCATTTAGCCAGAAGCTGGCTTTCCGATCCTAAGACCGCACTTACTACTGTAGCAATCATCCATTCCTGGAAGGGTTTTGGTTGGGGGTTTTTAATTTTCTTAGCTGGGCTTCAGACCATACCGAGAGAATTATACGAGGCAGCCAGGGTCGATGGAGCAGATGCTTGGTATATCTTTAGAAAGATTACCATTCCTTTAATGGTTCCTGTAGGGGTGTTGGTTGCAATCCTAACTATCTTAGGCACGATGCAGGCGTTTGTTTTAATCATCGCTATGACGGGAGGCGGTCCTGCTTATCATACCCAAGTTCCTGTCTTAAGGATATTGGCTTCTATGCGGGGTTCATCGCGTTTTGGTTATGCCTGTGCCCAAGGGATTACCTTTGGTTTTATTTTAATGATCGTTTCTTTTATTCAATATCGTTTTTCTAAGAAGTTTAGACAGATTTAGAATGAAATCAGCGATTTATTATAAGACAAAAAGGATAACTATAAACTTAATCATTCATCTGTTTTTGTTGACGGTAGCGGTAAGTTGTTTATTTCCTCTTTTATGGATGCTCTCCTCAAGTCTTAAAACCCAAGAGACAATATTTAAAGATATGTCCATTATTCCTAAGGAGTTTCATTTCGAGAATTATTATCTAGCCTGGAAAGAGGGAGGATTTGGTAGGTATTTTTTAAATAGCGTGATCTATACTGTCTCAGTGGTTATAGGGATAATAGTAGTAGCCTCTTTAGCTGCCTATGCCTTTTCCCGACTTAGTTTCCCGGGCAAAAATCTTTTATTTTATATCTTTATGGCAGCGATGATGATTCCCTTACCCGGTAGTTTTGTGCCTTTATTTGTTTTGATGAATAAGCTACATCTAAGAAATACCGCTTTAGGTTATATCTTGGCTATGATTAATGTTGGGCTTTCAACCAGTATATTTTTATTAAAGACCTTTTTTGACAAGATGCCAAAAGAATTAGAGGATGCTGCTCGGATTGATGGTTGTTCAAAGTTAGGAATCTGGTGGAATGTTGCCTTACCTTTGGCTAAACCGGTCTTGGCAGTAGTAGTAGTATTTAATGCCCTGAATGTCTGGAATGAATATGTCTTAGCCTTAATCATCTTCGATAGCAAAGCCCTTATGCCGCTTCAAGTGGCCTTAATGAACTTTCATGGTGAATTTATTACTAAATATCCATTACTTATGGCAGGCTTAACCCTTACTGCCTTACCTATAATAATCACATATATCTTCATGCAAAAATACATTATCAAAGGGGTCACCCAGGGAGCGATTGTGGGATGAGATTATCAGGTTATATTACTTTTGTATTTATTACAGTCTTGATTATTTACCCTTTCTATAACGCTCTTCCTGAAGAAGAATCTTCTTCGCGGGATTTAATCAATAAAGCCTGGGAGGTTCATGCTAAGAAGGATATCGAGGCAACCTTTAGATATACTCAACAGGTAATTGATTTGTATAAAGAAGAGGCAGATAGGCAACAGGCCTCTTTGAAGAAGATGCCCCAGACTAAAGAAGAGATTGAGAAGGTTTCAATTTTAAATGATGTAGCCACTGCTTATTTTATCCAGGCGGAATCTTATATGCGTCAGGGAAAGATTAAGGAGGCAAAGAAGATCTTTCAATTAATTATTGATAATTATCCTTATGCACAAGCTTGGGATCAGTTTGGCTGGTATTGGAATATTGCCGAGGTCTCTAAGAAAAGTATAAAAAAGATGGAGACAGGTTCAATTGAGATTGAAGAGAAAAAACCAAAAGTAAGCCAGATTCCTAGTAAGGTAGTTCTTTATGACCCAGGCAAAGAAGACTTCGTAGATTATAACAAATATGGAGAATTTATAAATGTTGGCACCAAAGATTATAAATATATCATTAAGGATCAAGAAGGATTAAGTCAGGCAGTGGGAGAAGGCATCTATCCAAATACCACCTCGGTAAGATGGAATCCTGAGTTTAAAAAGATAAAAGAACAAGGACGCTTACAAGGTCAGCATTGGGATTTCATTCATTCCCCAGATCTACAGGCAGCATTCTTTAAGTGGACAACCGCACCTGAGCCAGAAGGAGTAAAATTATTTTATACAGGTCTAATCTTAGAAAAGTCCGGATTGCTTAAACACGCCCTTAAATGCTATTATGCAATTGTGGTGCATTTTCCTTTCAGCTACGGCTGGACCTATTGGCATACACCTTGGTATGTAGGTCAGGCAGCAATTAGTAAGATAAATTATCTTTTAGCACGGAATCCACAGTTAGGGTATAGATTGGAGGGTGCAGATATAAGGGTAATCAATGGCTATGATAATGATTTAAGTAACGATATATTTATAACTAACCCCGGCAGATTTGTTAAGATAGGTCTTTCAGAGAGATTAAAATCTAGGATCTTCCAGAGGACCTCAGTTAAGATAAAGCAACAACGAGGAAAAGGAAGAGTTTACCTCGTGCAGTATGAAACAGGTGATTGGCAGTTAATTGTGGATAATAAACCTTTTGTATTAAAAGCAATTACCTATTCGCCAGTAAAAATAGGGCAATCTCCCCATGAAGGCACTCTGGGGAACTGGCAGTATGAGGATTTTAATTTAAACGGGAAAATCGATGGACCTTACGATGCCTTTGTGGATAAGAATAGGAATAATCTTCAGGATAGGGATGAATCAGCAGTCGGTGATTTTCAATTGATGAAGGAGATGGGGGTAAATGCCATTAGGATTTATCATCATCCTCATAAGGTAAACAAAGAACTTCTACGTGATCTTTATAAGAATTATGGAATTAGGGTAATTATGGGAGATTTTTTAGGGGTATATGCCTTGGGTTCAGGCGCACCCTGGAATCCCGGTACAGATTATACTAACCAGGAACATAGAAATAATATGCTCCAATCAGTAAAACAGATGGTCTTAGAGCATAAGGATGAGCCTTATTTATTATTTTGGCTTTTAGGAAATGAGAATATCTATGGAGTGGCCAATAACTCTAATGAATATCCTGATGAATTCTTTAAGTTTATCAATGAGGTAGTTAAAGAGATCAAGAGATTGGATCCTGAGCATCCGGTAGCGATATGTAGTGGAGATACGCTTTATCTTGATAAAATAGGTAAATATGCTAAAGAGATTGATATTTTCGGAGCTAATGCTTATCGGGGTAAAGAGGGCTTTGGTAGGCTCTGGCGGTCAGTGAAGGAAGAGTTAGATAGGCCAGCAATAATTACTGAATTCGGTTGCCCGGCTTATGCTGAAGGAAGGTCTTTAGAGGAGGCAGAAGAGCTTCAAGCAGAATATCATCATGGCTGTTGGATGGATATTCAGAGGAATATGGCATTTAATGGAAATGTAGGTAATGCTATTGGGGGAATCGTCTTTGAATGGTTAGATGAGTGGTGGAAGGCATATGAGGCGTCTATTCACGATACAAAAGGACTCTGGAAAGGTCCCTTCCCTGACGGTTATATGCATGAGGAGTGGTTAGGTATTTGTAGCCAAGGAGATGGCAAGCTGAGTCCTTTTTTAAGGCAACTGCGTAAAGCATATTTTATGTATAAAAGGATATGGAGGTAGAAAGGAGGGAAGAAAGACGAAGGTAAAAGTAATTATTTTTTAAGAGATTAAAAAAGGAGGTAAATGATGAAAAAAGGATTAGGTATTTGGTTGGTTTTGTTGTTGTTAATTCCTACGCTTATATTGGCTCAAGAAGAAAAACCCAAGGAGTTTGTGGTCTATCGGGATAAGAACTCCCGCCAGAATCACTACATTCCTTCGGGCTGGATGGGTGATTACGGAGATATCAAATTAAATGACCAGTTTATGGATAATCCCCAGTCAGGCAGTACCTGTCTCCAATTCACTTATACTGCGCAAAGAGCCCAAGGTCAAGGCTGGGCAGGGGTTTACTGGCAGAATCCTGCCAACAACTGGGGGACAAAAAAGGGCGGTTTTGACCTTACAGGAATGAACAAGCTTACCTTTTGGGCGCGAGGTGCAAAAGGTGGAGAAAAAATCCAGAAGTTTTTCGTTGGAGGAATCAAAGGAACATATCCTGATAGCGTAAATGTAGAGATAGGACCAATTGAACTTACCGATGTGTGGAAGCAATATACTATTAATCTTGCAGAGAAAGACCTTTCTTATGTAAGCGGAGGATTCGGCTGGGTAACTACTGCGGATTTAAATCCCGAAGGGTGTACCTTCTATCTTGACGAGATAAAATTTGAATTTGACCCAAAGATGAAACCCGAGGCAAAGAAACCCGAAGCCATGCCATTCTATGTTTATTCTGATCGAGGCTCTATAAATAATCACTACATTCCTTCGGGCTGGATGGGTGATTACGGAGATATCAAATATGATGGCGCATCTAAGGAGGATCCTTATTTGGGAGACTCTTGTATAAAGATTACTTATACAGGTAATGCTACCCAAGGTGCGGGTTGGGCAGGGATATATTGGCAGAATCCTGCCAACAACTGGGGGACAGTCGATGCTGGTTTTGATTTATCTAAAGCTACCAAGCTTACTTTCTGGGCACGGGGAGCAAAGGGTAAAGAGCGAATTGAGGAGTTTAAAGTAGGCGGGATTATGGGTGAGTATTCGGATTCCGACTCTGCTTCTATTGGTCCGGTGATTTTAAATAAAGAGTGGACAAAATATGAGATTGACTTAAGAGGAAAGGATATGTCCTATATTATTGGTGGCTTCTGCTGGGCAACCAATATCGCGGTTAATCCTGACTTGCCTGTGGTGTTTTATCTAGATGAGATTAAATACGAATAAATCTTTATTACAGGGCACTAAAACAGAAAGAGGCCAGAATAGGAAAAATCTTTTGTTTTGGTGCCTTGCTATATTTATTTCTTTATCTTTTTTAATTCTTCTTCTTTCCGGGGCAGGCCCTAAGAGTAAACCTAAGGTTTATATTCAGAAATTGAAGAATGGTCATTACTCTCTGATGGTAGAAGGTAAACCTTATATTGTTAAAGGGGTTTGTTATAACCCGATTCCTATTGGCCAAGGTTATGATTATGACTGGTGGCAGGATCCTTATAAACCCTGGCTTGTTGATGGTAAGCTTATGCAGGAGATGGGGGTAAATACTGTGCGTATCTACCAGCCTTCAGATAATCCCGAAGCAGTAAAAAGGGTAATCCGCGATCTTTACGAGCTTTATGGAATCCGTACTATCTTAGGACATTGGTTGGGTCTTTGGGAATATCCCTGTCCATTTTATGCAGATAAGGATTTTCAAGAAAGGATTAAGAAAGAGGTTCTTCAGATGGTAAATTACTATAAGGATGAACCAGGTTTACTTCTTTGGATTTTAGGTAATGAGAATAATTACTCTTGTTTGGGCCAGGTGCGTCCCTGGTCTTCAGATGAGATTGATAAAGAATCCGATCCGCACACTCAAAGGTTTATGCGTTTAAAGATATATTACTCTTTTGTTAATGAGCTTGCTAAAGAGATAAAAAGGATCGACCAGTATCATCCGGTGGCTTTGGGAAATGGAGAGTTAGTCGGGCTTGAGGTAGCCAGTCAATTTTGTCCAGATATCGATTTGATTGCCTGTATCATTTATCGGGGTAAGAGCTTTGGAAATCTCTTTAATTCTTTAAAGACGATTTTTGATAAACCTATCCTCTTATCGGAGTTCGGGGCAGATAGTTACGATGCCTATCTTAAGAAAGAAGAACAGAATATGCAAGCATTTTTTTTGGAATCGCAATGGCGTCAGATTTGGCAGAATATAGCGGGTCAAAAGACAGGTACAGGAAACTGTATCGGCGGAACAATCTTTGAGTGGTCTGATGAATGGTGGAAGCACAATGAGTTTGATTCAAAAGGTTGGTCGATTCATGATACAGAATCAGGTTGGTCAAACTCTTCTTACTATTTTGACATAAAAGCAAAGGATAATAGGAATATGAATGAAGAATGGTTTGGAATCGTAGCGTTATCTCAAGATGAGAAAGAGGCAGGTGCAGGTTTAGATAAACGCATCTTGCGCAAGGCTTATTATGTGATAAGGGAATTCTGGAGGAATCCTTATAAAAACTTAAAAATTAAAAATAAAAAAGCAAAATGAAAAAAAAGAATTTAAGATTTATGTTTATTTTTTTATTTATTCTTTTTAGTGGCATTTATAATTCAACTGCCCAGGAGAACTTAACTAAAAGCATAGATGAAATAAATAACGCAAAAGAGTTATTTTCTGTTTTAGCTAAAATACAGAGTAATTATTTAAGGGAGTCTAAATATAATGATTTTATAAAGTACCTTCAGTCTTTATTGTCAAGTAAGAAAAACCTTAGTCCGGTTATAAATTATTATCTTGCTAATACACGCTATCAACAGCTTAAGTATTTAGAAGAAAATCAACAGTGGGATGAGTACTTTAGTCAAGGCAATATCTATCGAAGTCAAATTACTGAATTAATTCAGAAGGTAATCAATAACACTAGCCAAAAAGACCCTCTTCATATCTATGCCAGACTTATCCTCTGGCGGTTCTTTCAAGATATGCACCATGCATTTGCTGAGAATGCATTAAAAGAACTTATAGATTCAATTTTTATCTATGCCCAAGAAAATAATGAACTTACACCGATAAAGGAGACTGCGGATTTGCTTTTTAGTTATAATCGCAAACAAGAATCTAAGCAGTTGTATAGAATCTATATAGATAATCTGATCTCCTCAGATATAGATAATGAAGAGCTTCTTAAGAAGGCTAAGATATTTTTTGAGGAAGGGAATTTAGAATTAGCGGAATTACTTTATGATACTTATATAGAAAGGATAATAAAGACTTTTCCTAAGCAGGAGCTTTATAATTCACTGGTTAAGATCGCAATGGAGTTTGTTTATAAAGATTATCAATTAAATGATCCTGAGTATGCAGAGAAGATCTTTACAAAGATTGAAGCTATAGGACTAAATGAGCTATTTGAAGAAGAAACAATCTATCTGCGCGGTTTTAACTTAGAGAAGAAGAAGGATTATCGAAAGGCAAAGGATATTTATATAGATTTAATCCAACGTTATTCTCAAACCAAATATTTAGATAAGGTGCTTTTTAAATTAGGGCTAATTCATACCTATATATTAAAAGAAATAGATAAAGGTAGGGACTATTTTCTTAAGCTATCCCAACCAGAGAACCCAGGGCTTTACGGTATTTTAAGCTTGTATCAATTAGGTCTTTTAAGTCAATGGGAGGGAAAACTTCAGCAGGCAAAAGACTATTACCAAAGATTAATCCTGAATGTAAAAGAAGAGGATTTTAAAGAAGTGGTTGTTTTAACTCAGGAAAGATTAAAAGAGATACAAGAGATAAGGCCTTTAGAATATAATTTAAAGACATTCCTGGATACCTGTCTTAAAGAAGAAAAAAGATATCAAGTAGAATTAAAAGCACATCCCTATGTTTCCCGAAAAGAACAAGAGGTTAAGATTAATGCTTCTGTTTTTATGCCGGAGAGTGGCTGTTTGCAGGCGGAGGTAAATTATCTTTGGTCAGGTAATCTGGGAAGTTATAAACCAGCGCTCAAAGACTCGGAATTTATCATCCGTTATATCCAATCTGGTACCAAGGCAATAAATCTTGTGGCCATCTCACCCAGCGGGATTATTGATTATGAGTTTGATATAGTAGATATAGATTAAACCCCTCCATATCATTCCTTCTTATTAAAAATACTTGACTTATAATCTCTTTAGTAGTATAAATAAAGAAAAGATTTTTAAGAAATAAAAACAGAAAGGAAGGATTTAAATGCGCCCCATCGATCTCACTAACAGTAGTGAATTTAGCGAGAAGGAAAGACGCAATATTGATATCCTAGAGATTATCAGAAGGCGCGGTCCGATTAGCAGGCCAGATATCTCCAAGGAGATGGGAGTAAATGTGGTAACCATCTCTAATTATATTGATGAATTTATAAGACAGAATCTTATCTATGAAAAAGAATTAGACGTTTCAGAGGGTGGCAGGAGGCCAGTGCTTTTAGACTTAAACCCCCAGGCAGGTTATGTAATTGGTGTGGGACTTAACCTTATGAATATGGTTGGACTCTTGGTAGATTTAAAGGGAAATATTATCACCAAAACCCAGATTGCCCGACCGCGACCTTCGGTAAGAGAAATCGCTGAATGTTTATTAGAGATTATTCGCCAGATACTGAGACGTTCCAAGGAATATACTGATAATATAAAAGGTATAGGCGTGGGAATTGCCGGATTAGTGAATAAAAAGACGGGTTCCATTAATTGGCCCCAACGCATGGATCACTATTATACCTATACCTCAGTAGAACTGTCTCTTAAAGACCTAATTGAAAATGAATTTAACTTACCTACCTTAATTGAGAATGATGCTACCTGTGCCTGTTTTGGAGAGCATTGGCTTAGTTTAGAGCGCAGTTTTAAAAATGTAATCTATATGTTTTCCGGGGTTGGTTGTGGAATAATGGTTAATGGTGATATCTATACAGGTACAAATGGTTATGCGGGAGAGGTTTCAATATATAATTATAAAGAAGATAACCTTTTTAATTGTGCATTTGGAAAGGATTGTTTTCTTAAACGCTGGGAGATGGATTTAGGCATTGTTGATGATATAAAGGCGATGCTTATAAAGAATAAAGAAGAGGCTAAAGAATTTTTTAAGCTTACCTCTTCTAATATTGATAATGTGGATTTAAGAAGTGTTTTTATTGCTAATCGCGCAAATAATCCTATTGCTGTCAGTGCCCTAGAGATGGCAGCAAAAAGATTAGGAATAAAGATTGCGTATCTGGTAAACTTATTCAATCCTCAAGTAGTAATTGTGGGTGGGGGGTTGGAAGAGGCGGGGGATAATTTCTTAAATAACTTAAATTCCACTGTAAGGGATTGGGCCTTTTGGGAGATGACTCAGGATTTAAAGATAATCTATTCTCAATTGAGAGAAAACGCAGTAGCATTGGGAGCAGCCAGCTTAGTTACCCAGAGGATATTTGCCCATCTATGGTAGGCCTTATCATTTAAGACGCGGAAAAGGAGGTTGATGTGGAAAATAAATTAAGATTTATCCTTATCGGTCTAGTAGGAATTTTAATTATAAGTATATTTATCAATCTTCAGATCTCGGCTTCAAAACAGGCATTACTAGAAGAAAAAGAAAATTTAATTACCGAGAATTCTAATTTAGCAAGGCAATTAGAGGAGGCCAAACAGAGGGCAAGACAGTTAGATGAAAAACTTAGTATGGTAAATCGGGATCTCGATAAGGTAGTCCAGGAAAAAAGTGAACTACAGAGAAAGGTGGATTTATTACGCAAAGAAAGAGAAGAACTTATTGAAAAATTAAAAGCTAAAAAAGAAGAGCCTGCGGTGGCTAAAGAAGAGTTAAAACCTTCTGTTCCTGAGGATTCCTACTGGGCAAAGGTTTTAAAGGAAAAGGCGGAGTTAGAAATACGATTAGCAGGATTAAAAAATGAGTTAGATAACACACGGATAAATTATGAACAAATACAGCAAGAAAAGAATCTCTTAGATTTAGAGATAAAAAATCTTACGCGACAAAACGATGAACTTAAGCAGCAGATCGATTATAATCAGAAAATATTCGATAATACCCTTAAGGAATTGGTCTTAGAAAAAAATGACAAAACAAAGATTCAGGAGTCTCTTAAGATGTTAAAGAATGAGAATACTGTTTTAAGAAGGCAATTAAGTAGTCTTAGTGATCGTAAGGTTGATTTGGAAAGAAAGATTGTCGAGCTTCAGAAAGAAAATACTACCCTTAAAAATAAGTTTACTCAGATGGAAGCCCTCTTAAGGAATAAGATGCAACAGATGGAAGATTTAAGAAAAGAATTAGAGTTAGGTTTTCCGAGTCAGAAGGTAGAGGAGAAAAAAGAGGTGGTTGAACTTCCACCTATTGTAGTAAAACCCTCCGCATCTTCTACGGAGGTTGAGGCTTTAACTAAACCAGGTGCTTTTACTCCTGGAAAGGTCTTAGCAGTAAATAAAGAACATAATTTTGTAATTATTGATCTGGGACAAGAACACGGGATAAAGCCAGGAGATACCTTTAGGGTTTTTCAGGCAGATAAATATATCGGAGAGCTCGAGGTTATTCAGGTTCGTAAAGAGATCTCTGCTTGTGATATAAAGAGTCAAACTCAACCTATTAAGATTGGCGATACAGTAAGATAAACTGTCTTCTTAATAATTTAGTTTTTTAAGTGCGAGTTAAAAAAGAGCCTTCCAGAACTGTTTCTATAAAGGATGTTGCGCGTTTAGCAAGGGTTTCTATCAGCACAGTTTCCCGTGTTATTAATAAGGTTCCCACGGTTAAAGAAAAACATCGCCAGAGAGTCCTTTCCGCCATAAAACAGCTTAAATTTAGACCTTCGGTCTTTGCCCAGAGATTAGCCACAGGAAAAAGCA
>JAMWCL010000026.1:1939-18190 GCA_023819035.1 Candidatus Omnitrophota bacterium | reverse complement strand
TCGAATCTTAAATTGCGGGGAATAAGCAGTTAGCTCGGTGCCTTCGCCACCCACACTACCACTACGCAATCTAATTACACAGGTCTCTGAGATATTCTGGAAATTAACCGGGATATTCCAAGCATAAGGACTACTCTCCGAAGGCCAGATAGTAATAGAATGAATGTAGGATTCATTACCGGGCGCAAAGCTACCTGAGGTGGAATAATCAATGATTAAATCTCCGATAGAACCCTTCTTTTGCCATTCAATATTTTTCTGTGTTCCAATATTCCAGACCTCGGTTCCATCGGGTTTAACTACATCTAATTTTCCGCGAATAATATTTTTATCCTGCTCGGTATTTTCTCCTTTTACCTTAGAGACATTATAATCGGAGACACGGAAGTAGACACTATTAGAAATAGTATCGGGTATCCCATCAGGTTGGGGATTCCAAAGCCAGGTGCGGTTTGTACCCTCAATCGTTCCGGATACACCTGCAGAAGGTGAGATCTCTACCCAACCCACTGCATCACTATATTTATATTCAATCCTAAACTTAGGATCAGGTACTGATTCGTATCCGTTGGGAGTCCAACGGATAATCTGTTGACCCCCTACCTCAATGATTTGATTCTTGGGATCTACCAAAACAATGCTTCCAATGATCTGGTTGTAGTTATCAGAATCATCATAAACCGTCATCCAATTTTCACTGGGGCTACTCTGCACACGGATTAATATATTAGAGGGCTTAGCAGGGATGGGATCCCACTCAAAAGACCCCTGACTTACGGGTATAGGCTCGGTATTAATTACCTCCCATTGAGGATTTGGCTGATCAGCATAAGGCATATAATAAAGATTAACTGTGCCTAAACTACCTCGATACTCCCAGGTAATCGTTTTCTTAGGGGTATTATACCCTACCGGCAGTTCTACATTTCCATTAGGACTAATTAAATGTAGATAACCTTTGATGTCAAATTTGGCGGTGGTATCATAGGTATCCGAATCCACAGTTCCTGCTTCATAAACGCGGGTAATCCGAATCCTACAGTTCCTCGACATCAAATCGGGAACTGTCCAAGGACCGAAGCTTTTATCGCTGGCACTGACAAAATTAGCAATCAGACCACCCTTATGCTCCGCATCCGGTGGGCTCTGATCTGACCAGGTCGTTCCATCGGTAGAAAGATTAATCTTCACCTGGTAAACATCCCCAATATAATCCCAGCTAATATACTTTGCACTGCCTACCTCCCATTCAGATTCATCAGTGGGATTAGTTACTGTAATTACGGGCTTTATCTTAAATACCTCACTATCATTGGTAACCTGACTATCTTGATGGGAAGTAATCCTAATCTTAGCATGATCAGAGGTAACGCCCGCTGGTATATCCCAAGGATAAGGTTTTATATTGGTATCAGTAGCAATAGGTAAGACATGGGCAAAGTTACAAGGATTAGGAGCAATACAATCATGCTCATGGTCATATAATAAAAGGATATCCACATTGCCCACGCTTCCCGTGGTTGTCCAATCAATATACTGGTCTTGGTCTCCTACCTTCCATACTGTATTAGCATTAGGAGTAGTCACCGTAATACTTCCCTGGATACGGAAATTTGCACTCGAGACCCCATAGGTAGCCATCGGATAGTTCTCCAGCGGATGTTGGACCGGATTAGCAATACTTTCTACCCTTATTCTTGCTTTGGTAGTGGGGCTATCGGGAACTGTCCATTGCCACTGCCAAGAGTTTACCTGACCGGGGGTATAAGGAGAACAGGAGACCGCCTCGCCATTACCTGCTGGTCCTGTAACTACCACTGCGTAATCATCATTGGTATCTGCAGTATTATCATCGCCCTTTCCATCATTTAAGTCCAGTCTAATCCTTACATTGCCTACATCACCGCGGGTCTTCCATTTAATCAAGACGGTCTGACCAATACTTACCGCGTCACCACTGGGCTCAATATCAAATATCTGACCTCTCACCTGGAATGCCTCCGAGTTAGCTACATCTGCTTTATTATTAGGCTGATTATCAGTAAGACTGGTAAATCTAAAAGAGCTATTCTTACTTCCTAGAGTATCGATTACATTTCCACCCGAAGAATCTAAATCGGTCATTATCCACTCAAAGGAATTAAGATTAGGGGTACCTCCTTCCGGAGTAATCACCGTAGCATTGCCACTATGGATATATTCAATCTTAAGATTTCCGATACTTCCCTTTTTGTTAAACTGAATCTGAACAGGCTCACCTACAACCAGGGTGGAAGTGCCAGTAGGATAAACAGGAATAATCTTTCCTTTAATGGTGATATTAACCGGAGAATCGCAATAGATATCCGAATAAGCAGCGGACCTTACCCTTAAACGCACCTTATCGCCAATCGCATCATCTACTGTCCAGAGATAACCTAATCCTGTATCAGTAATAGGATTGCCTGCATTAATGGGATTATTATAATCATCTTCGGTTCCGGGTATGCCGTCCGCACCTTTTCCTTCATTGGTATCATAAAAAAGATATACCAAAGCACCGGTACCAGTAAAACCTCGCGTAATCCAGGTAATATTGTTCTGCTCTCCTACATATAAGGTAGGATAGGTAGGTGCATCTACCGTAAGATTTAAAAACTGCTTCTGAATGGTAAGCGGATTTGCCGAGATACTGTAGATATCCGTAAGACCAGGACTAAGACATTGAAGCTTAATCTTGATATTAGTATTTTTATCTACATTTCCGATCACATCGTTAGGGATATTCCAAAGATATGCACCACTACTTGCGGAAGTACTATCTACTATAGTATTGACAAAGCCATTTCCATCTGCCTTATCATACTTTATGGAGATATCTCCAACATCTCCCACCACATCCCACTCAATCAGCTTTGGCTCAACACTACCTCCGATCTTCCATACCGGATTACCCTCACCATTTGCCTCGCCTTTTAGCATCACATTTCCTTTAATGGTAAGTAAGGAACCTTCCGAGTAAACCTCATATTTTTTACCTACTTGATAAACGCGCAGACGCCGATTCTCACCTACAATCCCAGAAAGATTTATAGGTATCGTCCATTTATAACCAATCTCCGTCTCTCCTTCGGGAATATTATCAGGGTTAATGGGTGGGTCAGTAATAATGTTGGTATCAGGGTATTCATCCCCGCTATTAGGTTGACCATCCGGACCTAAACCACCATAGGTATCATAAGCAATCACTACCTTAGAACCACTGGCACCTAAGTCTAAGGGTTTAGGAGTCCACTTTATATATAAGGTATTACCTACATATAGAGGAGGTATCGTCCCAGTGGGATAGGTTACCTCTAAATAAGGCACTACCTTAAAGGTCTTAGATGCACCTACATTATTCTTGGCTAAATCCTCATCATCACCTACTACTCCTACCTTTACCTTATTTGCTCCCAGATGACTGGGTAAAACCGTCCATTCATAAGAACCTGCGGTAATAGAGATATTCGGTTCTACCACTCCATCCTCCAGGGTTACCGGCCAGGTTAAACCATTATCAAAGGAAAGCTTTAGCGTGGCATTTCCCGTAACCCCACCCTGCACATTCCAGACAATCGTCTTCTTGTTAGTTCCGGCATCATTGGTTACCTTTACTAACTCGTTTTCCTCAGGTTGGGTAACTGTTATAATCCCTCTTATCTTAAAGGGGTTATCACTATCATCATAGATTACCGCGGGTCGATTATGGTCACGCACCCTTATTTTAATATTATTACTAATCGCATCAGGAACGCCACCCGGCCAGAGAAAAGAACTTGGATAGGTTGAGGTATCGATATTCTCAGCGGTCGGACCTAAAAGCTGATAGGGAGCACCATCTTTACTATAAAGGATATCTATATAAGGAATTTCTCCTTTTAAGGTATACTGAATACTTCTTGACTCCCCATAGGTCCAGGTAATCCCTGATTCAGAAGGAACCTCTACCTTAATTGCCTGACGGATCTCAAAATTAGCGCTGTTATTACTTATAATATAGGTAGGATAGCTTTCACTTTTTATCCGAATTATACCGCCATCTAAGGTTGGCTCCGCAGTAGCTGGACCAGTAACTGTCCAGGTCCAGTAGGATTCATCAGGATACTCGGTATTATAGTTGTTGTTTGCAGGAATAGTGGCTAATGGCTCCCAGGAACCACCGTTGTTGCGCGATAATTCAATTATTACATTGCCAAAATTACCATCGTAGGTCCAGCGGATATCTTGACTTGTTCCAATCTCCCAGTAACCTGTAGAAATATCCGGTTTAATTACCGTAATCGAAGCGGCGATAGAGAAATTATTCGCGCAGGTTCCGGATATTGAGGAGGTATCTGCATCGGCACTTTGCACCTTAACTAAGGCCTGGGTAGTAAGGGGTGGGGTAACCTCCCATCCTGTATAACCTCCGGTGTTATCTATATCATCACCGATCAATTCCCAGGAACCACCGTTGTTGCGCGAAAGCCAGATGTCTACCTTATTAAAGGTTCCTATACTGGTCCAACTTATACTACAATCATCCCCTACCTTCCAACCCGAAGGGGTAGCGACATTAATTGCCCCTACAATCGAGAATGTCTCGGATAGCCCATAGATATCATTAGGGTAATCAGAACTTTCCACCTTAATCTTGGCTTCATTATCCTCTAAAGGTGGAATTACCTTCCAAAGATCAAAACTGCCGGCGCTGGCTAAAACCTCACCTAATAAGGTGGTATAAGTTCCTCCGCTATCCCGCGATAACCATAATTTGACCTTGCTATTTGTATCACCAAAGTCATAAGACCAGCTTACATAACAGGGTTCACCTACCTTCCAGTCAGCAGGTGTCTGACCCGCATAATACTTTACATTGGATATATAACCCACGATGGAAAAAAGCGGTGAAATACCATATATCTCAGGATATTCCGTACTTTGAATCTTAATCCTTGCCTCATTATTCTTAAGTGGCGGGGTAACTATCCAGCCGGTAAAAGAGTGGTCATTGACATTTACCGGATTAGGATTTATCTGAATAGGATAACTGCCACCGCTATTTAAAGATAAATAGATATTTACTGTACTGTTTAAATCACCGTAATTATGTAACCAGTTCACATTGCAGGCCTGTCCTACCTTCCAGTCTGCAGGAATCTGCACATTATAAATAGTGCCTACAATATCAAATGTCTCCGAGGTTCCATAGATAGAAGGAAATTCTTTACTGACAATCTTTATCTTGGCTTTATTGACCTCCGTAGTCAAAGGCGGAATAACTGTCCAGTCGGTATAAGAGGTAGCGGTACTGGGAATATTATCAGCAATTGAGCTATAGGTTCCTCCGTTATTCGTAGATAAGAAGATCTGTAAATCACCTAAGGTATCCGTGCTCGTCCAGTAGATCTGACAGGGATGACCGACAATCCAATCAGAAGGGTTAGTATCATAATATCGGACATTGGCAATCTCACCTTGCAAGGTAAAAACATCCGAGAGAGCATAAACCTCAGAGTCAGTGGAAGCAACCACCTTAATTAAACACTGATTAGAAGCTAAGGCTCCTGCTAAAACATCTCCTGCAAAATTCTTACCTACTATCCAGTCATGGGGAGAACCATCTTTGTTTACTGTGCCTAAAAGATCCCAGGTTCCTCCATTATTACGTGACAAAAGGATATCTACATTCTCATAGCTTCCCTCGGCGGTCCAAGCAATCTGGGTAGTCTGGCCGATCTTTAAGAGCGCTCCTGCCGAAGGCGAACTAATCTGAATATTTCCTCCTGATACCTTAAAGGTGGCGGGAAGGATACAATATACCGTCTCATCACCTACCTGGACTACCTTTATCTTGGCACTATTAGTCTTTAAGGAATCTGCGGTAGGTGTCCAGAGAAAATAATCACTCCAGCTTGTGCCATCAGAATCTGTGCCGGCGGAGGTTGCACTGGTAAGCTCTATATTATAGGTAAGACCGCCATCAGTAGAATATAAAATCCTTACCTGACCCTCATTAAGACCTGAGCCAAAATGCCCAACCTTCTTCCATTTTATCTTATAGGTCTGACCTAAAACACAGCTATTATTATCTAATGGGCTATCATCTTGTTTGGTAATATCTACTGCAAAGATCTGGCCCTTTATGGTAAATTCATCACTTATACTCTCCATTATTCCCGCGGAGGTATAATTATGGATTATCTTTATGCGGTTATGTGCACCAATGGGATTATCATAAGTTCCACTACCGGTAGGATCTCTTTCTATATGGGAAGGTATCTGCCATTCATACTCCCTATTCTGAAGATGGCTACCAGGATCTACTGTATCAGCTAAGGTATGCTCATAACCACCTTCGGTAATAAGAATTATCTTCATTGTATTAGGGGATAAACCTGTATCATTAAGATTTCCATAAGCGGTCCATTGAATCTTAGGTTTAGTATCCCCGTTCTTGTAGATTGTCCAGATGCTGGAACTGGTGGGCGAATTTAAGCTCAACTTACCTCTGATTTTAAAATTGGCATTGGAAACATCATAATTTCTTTGCGCCAAATCTGTATCTGTAATCTTAATCTTTAATTGCACGCCAATAATATTAATATTATCTGTGCCAACTGCAGGTGGTATCTCCCAGGCATAGGTATCTAAAGTGCCATTGATTCCCGAAACAATATTAAAAGGATAACTGGCGCCACCATCTATAGAGAGGTCTAAATCTACTCTATGCGCGGTAGCCGGCCCTTCGTCATCCGGGTCTTCTGCTAATTTATCCGCATGCTTCCAGGTAATATCCACCGTGTCTCCAACCTGCCAGACCTCACCACCATTAGGCGTCTTTAAGGTTAAGGGAGAACCCTCTACCACAAACCAATCTACATTGCAGGCAATATCCCCATCTCCTCTGGTAAAAGTAAGCGTGGAGGAACCAGATAGGTCTGCTTGCGGTTGTATATCATCCAAATAATTATTAGTAGCTGCTGTGCCACCACTAAAACTTATCACGGGAAATGCTCTGGTAAGGTCAAAGCTATCCGGAGATAAATCTACCGGTAAACTAGTGGTACCAGCTGCCATATCTGTAGAGCCTTTCTTCACATAACTACTATTATCCGTAAACTCGATTAAGTACCAATTAATATCTATTACATCCGTGGCGGTAGTCGATGATGCTGCACGGGTAAAGGTTAATGTATTCACATCGGTTATGGTTGCCCTTGGATAGATAAGACCTTCATAACCTTGCCTTGTTGTCCCACCTAAGGAAGTAAAGCTAAAGAATAAAAGTGCCTTATTAATATCTACTATGGGGTCAGCAGATAGGTCAACGGTTACAGAGGTGGCATTATACGGAATCTGGGCATTCCCCTGTCTAATCCTGATATCAGAATCAAATACTACCACCTGCCATAATATCGGAGTGGCTGAAGGGCTCTTCAAAGCAGCATCACTCGGACGTTTATTTCTTTTTAAATATAACACATTATCGGAAGTAAATGTTGCCCTTACCGTGGCTGTTTCATTAAATTCTAAATCATTAGCAGCTCTACTTAAGTTTGCTCTCACATATATAATAGGAAAGGCTCTCTGGGTAACATTAAGAATTGTCTCAGGAAGGGTAATGTATTTTTCTTTGGTTGTATCGGTCATAGAAGTAAAACCCCTATAAACCTTTACCCCATCGTTGAATTCTATTACATAACCCGTAATATTTTCCACTGCATTAGCGTAGTCCCTGAGTAGGCCAACTGTGTAGTTATCTTCAAAGTAGGGGGTTACATAACAGTTTCCCTCCCTAGCTACATCTAAAGCATGACGTTGGGTAATCAATATTATAGTCTTATTTAAATCTACAGAATAAGTAAGAGATAGAGACTTATAGGTTTCATCTGAATCAAATGAACCGGTAAATTTCTGCACCCGTTTAATCTGTACTGCCTCTGCCTGGGAAATAAATAAAAATATCCCTGTCAAAAACCCGCATATCAGCACCAGGCTTGAAAATCTTTTTTTACCTTTTCTATTCATCTCAATCTCCTATTATCTACCCTTTTGCGTTGGTTCAGAGCGCAATGCGCTTGTCTCTGACTCCTTTGGGGCGGATTTAAGAAAAACAATCTCTTTTACCTTTCGCTTTAAAACCCGCCTTGTTTGCTTTCCTTCCTCAATCGTTTCTTCGTAACGCACAGAAACCATATCACCCAGATTTATCTCATTTAGACCTTTTTTATTCCTAAACCTTACCTCTTTATCTAAATCAAAGGCGATCTCATATGCAGCATTCTCATCCACCTCATAGGTTACCGCAATAAAATTTGGTCCAATACCGCCTACCTCACCATTCACTGTCTTCTGTAAAACGATAATCTTCGTTTCTTCTTGTGCCTTACCTATATTTATAATATTAAAGGTTAAAAAGATGATTATACCCAGGATTAATTTCTTACTCATGGACTCCTCCGGTATCCTGTACTTACAAAAGAAAAATTCTTTAGAACCCCTTCTAAAGAACGCTTGCTGAAGACACCCTCCATCTTACCGTCTTTCTCCTCACCCCGCCAAAAGACCATCTCCCCTTTTGCATTCCTCTGCATCGTCTCCCAGACAAGTGTTCCATCGGGCTTTATTGTTAAACTATAATTAGAAGAAAGATAACCCTCAGCCAGAAGAAGCTTTGAGCTAATCTTTCCCTCATTAAACCTTATCTCATCCAAGGTTATCTCCTTAGAACCTTCAGGATTTACTTTAATTATCCAGGCTGTACCGTTTAAATCCATAACCTGGGGTGTGGTTTGTTCTTGCTTGGCATCAAAGATGGGTGCTGTCTTTGTCTTTAAAACCTCATAAATCTGTTTTTCTTTTACGGCAATATTTTTCTCCACATATATTAAAGCCAAGACCACACCTCCCAAAAGAATAATCCCCGAAAATACCATTGCCGGTTTTACTAAGGGTTTCTCCCTTTCTGCCTCCTTTTTTCTTTGATTAATCTGTGTTTTTACATTCTCAATAAATTCCTTTGAACCCAAAAGCCCACCGCGTTTTAGCTTCTCTTCTAATAAACCTAATTCTTCCTCAGTAATCATGGAAACACATTCGAGATAGTGCTTCTTCTCAGGAAAAACCTTATTAATTAATTCTAAAACCTCTTTAATCTCCTCCTCTAGATTAAGTATGTTTCTTATCGCTTCTATCTTTTCATCGGAGATTTCTTGGTTGTAGAGATAAAGCAATTCGCTTGAAAAGATATATTCTAAACCTAATCTCTTCGGTTTGGTGTGGATATAATGAATAAGACTTAAAAGATAAGGGTCTTTTTCTATCACTACAGATTTAAATCTTTCTCTAAAAAGATGACCTTTTCTTTGATAGCGGGCATTAAAGTACTTTGTATAACTTGAGGTAATATCATGCATAATCATTGAGATAGTGGTGCCATCCTTAAGTTCAATTAAAAGATTAAGTTCTTCTGGTAATAAACAAAAGGAGAACAATTTAAATCCATATTGCTGTTTATATTTCTTTAAAATCTCTAAATACATCTTATAATCCTTTTCGTCCATAAATATATTCTGTCCAGGAAGCCCCTGGGAAGTTATATAATATAAACAATTCTTAAGATAAATCCGGGGCGACCTCGGCATAATTAAATCTTTGTGCCTGACACTTTTACTTTTTCCCTACCCTTTTTATCCTTTTGCTTGTTAAGGTGCCTGGCACTTTGCATATTTTTCAAAAAAAATCCCAGGCAAACTTACCTGGGAATTAAAATCTTAACTTCGGTAGCCTGCCTGCCCTTTAATCTGAGGGTGCACGGCTTTGCGCCCTTCAATTACTTGAAGTTTGCCCTTTCGGTTAAGTACCTGCTTTTTCTGTATAAAGTATACCATATTTTAAGGCATATATCAACCTATAACTTAAAAAAGTTATCTTTTCCTTTGCTTATCTTTTCTACTATGGGTTACAAATGCAGATACAGACGGTTGCTCCTTGGGCTCTTCTACTTCAGTAACCTCCTCAGGCAGTTGGGGTGGTTTTATAGTGGTAAAATAAAAATCTTCAGATACATCTGCCTTAAGGGATTGTAAGGTTAAACTTCCCTGCATCACCCCATCGGTCCTTAACTCTCCCCTCCAGAATGCCCTACCTAATTCAGGATGTCCCTGCATGGTCTCCCAGACAATCGTTCCATCTGCTTCAAAGAATAAAGAGTAGTTTGTCTCAGGGTATCCTTTCTCAGAAAGATTTTTGGATAAAACCCTTTCTCCCGAAAATTTTATTACATCAGTTTGAATCCCTGTCTGCTTAGGGCTTGCAGAAACTAGGTATATGGTCCATTCTTGTTTATTCAGTTCTTCTTTTGCCTGTTTTTCTTTCTCTCTTTTCTCTGCTATCAATTCTTCCGGTGAGGGCTCTTTCTTAAGAGGTGCTTGTTCCTTCTCCGCTTGCTCTGGTTGCTTTTGTAGCAAAACAGACTCCTTGTTAACCGGGGTTAGTTCCTCCTTTTGAACCGAGGTAGCCCCTTTCTTCTGCATCTGTTTTTTTATCCAATCTAACCATCCTTCAGCAAAGGCGTTAGCAACGATAAAACCAAAAAATAAAGACAGAAAACCTAAAGACAATAACAAAAGCTTCTTTTTCATCTTATCACCTCCAAAATTAAATTTCTATCCTGCAGTAATTAAACTCTGAAAACTAAAATCCTTTAGTTCTCCTTCATTGGATAAAACCGTAAAGAATCCACTTAAGGAATTATCCTTTAATTTACCCCGCCAGAAAACCACCCCTATCTTTTCATTCTCTAAAATTGCCTCCCAGGTAATACTTCCATCTTCCTGTAAAGCCAATGTATAAGGAACTGAAACAAATCCTTGCGCGGAAAGATTCTTGGAGGTAAATCTCTCTTCAGAAAAGGTTAAGACATCCGTAGTCTGGAAGGAGGTCTTTGCAAGGTCTAAGGGATTGCAAATCACTATCCAATCCCTCTTGCTTAATCTCAGTTTTGCCTCGGATAATAAATCTGTTTTATATTTTGTAGACGCAGGTGATTCCTTAACTGCCTTCATCTTTTTGGGTAACTGCGCAAAGGCTAACCCTTGTATACTTAGATTTAAAATTAAAACCCCCAGAATAACTCCTCTATACCCCTTCATAAAACTCCTCCTTTTTATTTCATAGGCTCCTTTCCTTCCCATGCCTGCCAGGTAAGGATATACCTTTTTACCCAATCAACCTCCTTATCATCCTTTTTGGCTAATCTTAAATAATGCTGGAAGTGTTCAATGGCTTTGTTGCGATTTAAAAGATATTCCGCATAGATATAACCTAAGTTAAAATGCGCATAGGCATCATCGGGTCTTAATTCTATCGCTTTCTCGAATTCTGCAATCGCCCGCTCATATTCTTTATTTTTGGTATAAAATACCCCTAAATTATAGTGCATATCAGCGGTCTCTTTAATCAATGCTTTATTCTGCCGGGCAAGCTCGGAGAATTTTTTTGGCATATCGGTAAGTTTCTGTTCTAAAAGACGATTCTTCTTTACCGCCTCGGCATAATCTTCTTTAAGCGCTCCAAATTTCTCTTTGATCTGGTTTAATTCTTTCTCTGTTTTTGAAAGGGTATCCCTTATTTGCATTGTTTCTATCTGAAGCTGTTGTTTCCTGGCTTGGTGTAAAAGCTTAATCTCTTCTTCGGATTTATTTAAATCATTGTTTAAACGGGCAATCTTTAATTCTGCCTCACTGAGTTTAGTAGTTAAAACCTCTTTTTCCTTTCTTAGTTCTTTTAATCCCTTAATCTCCTCCTCATCTCTTTGAAGCTTTTCCTTTAAACTGTTAAGTTCATTCTGGGCTTGAGCAAGATTTTTATTTAAAGACTCATTCTCTTTCTTTACTTCTCTTAAAATCTTAAGCTCTTCATCGGATCTTCTTACTGTTTCTTTTAAACGTTCAATTTCAACTTGTGCTTTTAAAAGGGTTTTATTTAACTGCTGATTCTCTTGCTTAAGTCCTTTCAGTGTTTCCAGTTCCTTCTTTAAATGCTTAGCCATCTCTTCCGATTTCTCTAAGGAAGTTTTCAGTCTCTCTATCTGTGCTTCTGCCTCTTTTAACTTACTACTTAAAAGACCCTTTTCATTTTCTAAATTCTGTATATTCTTTTTTAAGATTAATATATTAGACTTATCCAGTTCATCCCGAAGTTGTTTATTTTCCTTAAGAAGTTTTTCTTCAGAAAGACGCAGTTTAGTTAATTCATCTTTTAGGCCAAGTAACTGCTGTCTTTCTGTTTCTAAATCCTGGATCTGCTTCTTTAATTTATCATTCATTAATTCCAGATCATCTGCATGGCTTTTAATCTCAGCAATACGTTTGGTCTGAGCTAAGATATTATCCCGGTCCGCAACTACTGTTTGATATTCCTTATTTAATTTCTCATATTTATCCTTTAATTCACTTAATTCCTGCATGATCTTTTCATAATTATTTTTAAATTCTTTTTGTTTTTCTTTAGTTAATCCTACTTCTGTAAATAAGAAGGTTATAAGTATAAAGATAAAGAATATCTTTCTAATCCAAGCCATATCCCTTCTCCTTTATTAAGGTTTCTTTTTTGGTCTCAGGTATATAAGGCCGGTAGGGCTTGATCTCTGAAGGAACCAAGCTTTTTTCCTCAGGGAGCACCTCCTGTTTAGGAGCTAAGGATTCATATTCTTTATATTCCTTAGGCGGTTTTTCACCAAAAGCCCGCTCATCACCCGTAGTCAACTCCATACCACTGATAATATGAGGGGTAAGCATCACTAACAACTCCGTGCGGTCAACCTTATCGGTGCTTGTACGAAAAAAGAAATTTAATAGGGGGATTTTGCTTAAGAAAGGAAATTGCTCCGCAGTCTTTATCTTCTCCTCCTTGCGCAATCCTCCTAAGATCAGGGTCGTGCCATCTTTAACCATTACGGTTGTCTCAGTTAAAGAGGTATCGATAATGGGAATCTTATTGTTAGTAGGAGTAATTAAAACACTGGAAACACTGGAAATCTCCGGTTTTACCTTCATGGTAATAAAGCCATCCTCATTAATTGTCGGCACTACCGAAAGCTGTATCCCTACATCTACAAAGGTTACCTGTTCCGAGATGGTAGAGGTTGTCTGCCCGGTAGTGGTGGTGGTAGTAACATAGGCTTGGCGCTCACCCACATGGATCTTAGCTTCCTGATTATTCACTACCACTAACTTCGGATTAGAAAGTATCCTTGTCTGTCCTACGGTTTGAAGATATCTTAAAAGCACATCAAAATCACGCTCAGAGCTAATCGTACCAATATGAAGCTTTTCTCCCGGAGTCACCTTTGTGCTTGCCGAGTAATTAGAGGTAGTGCCGGAAAAAGGATAGGAACCCACGCTTCCTCCTAATTCAGAAAGAACCTGTTCCCTTGGCTTCCAGATAGGACTGGTGGTAGGAAGCATCTGACTAAAGGGATAGGAACCCACATAGGTCATACCAAATTTCTTGGCTACCTGAAATATCCCTTCCCATTCTAAACCAGTGCTTAACTCATTATTTAATTTAATCTTTATTACCTTGGTATCAATAAGCACCTGGAGCGTCTGACTATCTAAGCTTTTAATTAATTCCTTTACCTCTTGCATACGCTCAGGAAGGGTCTGAACGATAATCCGATTGGTTCGCTCATCTGCCTTAACCGAACCCACCTTTTTAGCCTCTAATCTAGACTTTAAAGTCTCCTCGACATCCTTGGCTTTGGCATACTTTAAATCAAAGACCTCTACCACATTTTTCTTCTCAAATTCTTCCAATGCCTTTTGGATACGGGTTATATTCTCGGCTGTATCCATAACCAAGACATTTCCTGATTCTGTATCCACCAATACCTTACCAATATCACTTTTTAAAGCATCCAAAAGATTAAATGCCTGCTCAGGAATCGCGTATTTTAAGCGAAAGACCATCACCTGACGGGTATCAAAGAAGCTTTTACCATAAAGGGCCTTATATTCTGCCTCCGTCATTACATTGTAGATCTCACCTTTTTTATCATAGGCAAGGTTATTGGAGCGAAGCATAATATCAAAGACATCCTTTATCGGGACATTTTCTACCGTAAGGGTAATCCTGCCGCTGACCGATTTCGTACAGATGATATTTAAGCCGGTTTTGGTAGATAAAAACTTCATCGCCTCAACAATATCAATATTGCGTAGATCTAAGGAGATATTCTGTTGCATTATCTCCTCTGAGGGGATATTTTTTGCTTCGGTTTTTAAAACCATCTGTATATCAGAAGATTCCTCAGCAAGAAGTCCTTTGAGACCTAATCCAGAAAAATATAATAATAGAAGTAAAACCCCTATCCTTATCTTCTTCATTTTGTTGCCTCCCAGCTTTCCCAGGTAAGCAGATATTTTTTAGCGCGTTCAACATCCTTATCCTGAGGATGAGTCAAAGCCAGGAATCGTTTAAAATGGGCAATTGCTTTGGGACGATTTCCCAAAAAATCTGCATAGATTACCCCTAAGTTATAATGTGCTGCTGAATCATTGGGATTAAGCTCAAGGCATTTTTCAAACTCCACAATTGCATCCTGATAAGCCTGCTGTTGGGTATAATATACGCCAAGGTTATAATGTAAAACCGCGTTCTCCTTAAGTAATCTATCCTTTAAAAGAGCAACCTGGGCTAATTTTTTCGGATAGACCTGAACCTTTTCCTTAAGAAGCTTATTATCCTTAAGCAAGGTGTTATTTTGAACTTGGAGTTCTGTATTATATTTTTGTAGTTCCTGCATTTTTGTCTCATAAGCCTTGATGCGATTTAAAAGATCAGTTTCATTTTGTTTTAACTGAGCAATGCTTTTCTCCTTATCCTTAACTATCCCCATAACCTCTTCATTCTTCTTCTCTAAAGCATCCTGCTGATTTTGGAAATTTTTAATTTGATTTTCCAGACGCTTATTCTCCTCCTGAAGCCTGCTTAATCTTATCTCTAAATCCTGCATCTTGGAGGTATCCTCTATTTCTTTATCCAAAAGCACTTTCTGACGCTGTTTTGCCTCTTGAAGTAATCTTTCCTTATCTTGGATTAAGGCAGTAAATTCCTCTAACTTTACCTGCCAGATCTGCTCCTTAGATTTCAGTTCCCTTAGTTGATTCTGCAACGCGTTTTTTTCTCCCTGAAAGAAGGCAAGCTTTTCCTCATAATCTTTAATTAAAGAAGATAAATCTTGCTGTTTAGCTAACAATTCATTCTGGTGCTGTTTATAATCCGAGATTGTCCTTTCTTTTTCTTGTAAAAGCACAGCTAATTGCTGAAGCTTATCCTGAAGCTCCTTCTCTTTGTCTTGGAATATCTTTATTTGTGTCTGAAGCTGGGACTTTTCTTCCGTAAGCCCGCCAAAACTGTTTTCGTAATTCTTTATTTGATTAATTAGTTCTTGTTGTTTCTGGTTTAATTGTTGTAAGGATTCATCCTTAGCTTGAAGCAAACTTAAAAGCTCAGCAATTTTCTCTTGCGAATTCTTTTCTTTAATTTTATATTCATCAAGCTCCTT
This sequence comes from Candidatus Omnitrophota bacterium, assembly GCA_023819035.1. GTDB lineage: Bacteria > Omnitrophota > Gorgyraeia > Gygaellales > Profunditerraquicolaceae > JAMWCL01. The sequence continues at coordinate 2,616 of JAMWCL010000026.1, read as the reverse complement.
CTGAAGCTGGTTTAGTTTTTCCTGGGTCTGATTAAGCTGGAGGTTAAGCTGGTTTTGCTTCTGGTTGAGTTCAGCAAGGAGTCTATCCTTTTCCTTTAAGCCCTGGTTAAGCTGATTAACCTGGTCCTGCCTAAGCTGTTGTTGGGCGGTAAGTTCTTTAAGCTGGATCTCTAAGGATTGTTTCTCGGATTGTAATTGATTAAGTTTGCTAGTAGTGGTATTAATCTGCTGGGTTAGTTCTTCTTTAAGCTGATTAAGTTGGCTAAGCTGTTGGTTAAGCTCCTTTAAGCTGTAGTCCTTTTGCTGATAGTCAGTAAGCTGGGTTTGTAAGGATTGTTTCTCAGATTGTAAGGAATTGAGCTTATTTTCATAATCCTTTATCTTTTCTAAAAGCTCAAGGTGTTTTTTTAGCAGTTGGGTTTGGTTTTGTTTAAGGCTATTAAGGTTGGTCTCTTTGTCCTTTAAGGAAGCGCTGAGCTGCTGGTGTTTATCCTCCAGGGTCTTTGTGCGGGTTTGGAATTGATTAAGCTGGTCTTTAAGGTTATGGTTTTCCTTCTGAAGCTGGTTTAGTTTTTCCTGGGTCTGATTAAGCTGGAGGTTAAGCTGGTTTTGCTTCTGGTTGAGTTCAGCAAGGAGTCTATCCTTTTCCTTTAAGCCCTGGTTAAGCTGATTAACCT
>JAMWCL010000026.1:0-1839 GCA_023819035.1 Candidatus Omnitrophota bacterium | reverse complement strand
TTGGCTAAGCTGTTGGTTAAGCTCCTTTAAGCTGTAGTCCTTTTGCTGATAGTCAGTAAGCTGGGTTTGTAAGGATTGTTTCTCAGATTGTAAGGAATTGAGCTTATTTTCATAATCCTTTATCTTTGTATTATATTCTACCTGTAATCTCTGATAAGCCTGCTGAGTCTCAAGGAGTTCTTCCTTTAAAGTCTGAAACTCCTTAAATATCTGATTAAATTCCTTTTCAAAATCCGCATCTTGAGCATAAACAAGATTTAACCTAATAAGTAATAATAAAGCGATAAAAAAGATATTCTTAATCATTCTCTATTCTCTATTCCTTATTATAAGGTTTAAAACCTTTAAAACTGGGTGTCTCCTCAGGAAGATAAACCGAATAAGAAGGAATAAGCTCTTCAGCTATCCCTTTTTTTATCTGTGCCTCTTCCTCGGTAATCTCATAAGATTTAAAACCCTTGGACTTAGATTTCTCTTCTTTATCTTTAACCTCTTCTGAAGGCAATCCCTGACGAAAGACATCAAATCTTTTTTTTGGTTTGATTCCAAATAACTGGTCTTCTTTATCCTTAGGAGTAATTAACATATCACCTTCAGTAATAATCGGGGTAAGCAAAATCAGTAATTCTGTGCGTTCTAACTTCTGGGTCTTAGATCTAAAGAAAAATCCTAACAAAGGAACCCTACCTAATACAGGAATCTGCTCTATCGTCTCAACCTTTTCTTCCTTACCTAAACCTCCAATAACAATGGTTGCGCCATCCTTAGCAATTACCGTAGTCTCTGCGGCGGAGGTATCAATGATAGGAATAAGATTATTACTTGAGGTAGTAACATTACCTACCACTGAACTAATCTCAGGCTTTATCTTCATGGTTACATAACCTTCTTCATTAATCATCGGGGTTATCGACAACCTTACCCCGATATCTATATAGGTTATTGCTTCGGAAACCGTAGTAGTAGTTGCGCTAGTAGTAGTGGTGGTGGTAACATATGCTCTGCGTTCACCAACATGGATCTTTGCCTCCTGATTATTAACCACCGCCAGCGTAGGATTAGAAAGTATCTTTGTCTTTCCTAATGTCTGTAGATACTTAATCAATACATCAAAATCACGCTTGTTATCAATTATTCCCACATGCATTCTTTCACCCGGGGTGATCTTTGCCCCGGTGAAATTGCCAGTTGTGCCAGAAAAAGGATAGGCGCCTACGCTTCCACCTAAACCTGCCAGAACCTGTTCCCTTGATTTCCAGGTAGTGGCAGCACTCGATTGGATCAAACTAAAAGGATAAGAACCAACATAAGTCATTCCATTTTGGGTAACCACCTTAAATAAACCCTCCCATTCTATTCCGCTACTTAATTCATCAGATAGCTTAATCTTAATAATCTTGGTATCTACTAAGACCGCCTTGGTTTTCTTATCTAAGCCTAAGATTAATTCCCGAATCTTATCCATTCTTTCTGGCAATGCCTGAACAATCACCTGATTAGTCCGCTCATCCGCCTTGATAGTCCCGACCTTCTTTAAATCTAATTGTGCCTTAAGTTGTTCCTCTACATCCTTGGCTTTGGCATACTTTAAGCTAAAGATCCTTATACTGCTTTTCTGCTCCAGTGCCTCCAGCGCCTTCTTTGCTTCCTCAATATTTTCGGGTGTATCCATTAAAAGAACAGTCCCTGACTCTGGCTCAACCAAAAGTCGTCCAATATCACTTTTTAAAGCATCCAAAAGATTAAATGCCTGCTCAGGAATCGCGTATTTTAAGCGAAAGACCATCACCTGACGGGTATCAAAGAAGCTTTTACCATAAAGGGCCTTATATTCTGCCT
>JAMWCL010000025.1 GCA_023819035.1 Candidatus Omnitrophota bacterium | reverse complement strand
TCCCTAATTCCTTAACCGAACGCGCAACCCTAAATTCAGTGTATTTAAAATTAGACTTTAAACGCCCCACTAAGGCAATAGCAGTGGCTAGATTTATATCGTAAATCGAGATCCTGCGCGGCCGATATTTACTTAAAAAAACTGAGACCGCTTTACCTGCACCCCCGGCACCTAATATAGAAATCACTTTATCCTTGGGATTAAAATTTAAATCCTCAGTGAGATGTCTTATAAACCCTTCCCCATCGGTGTTAAAACCCGCTAATCTTTTGCCCAAGACCCTAATGGTATTAACCGCGCCAATCAATTGCGTTTCCTTAGAGATCTCATTTAAAAAACCAAGTACCTTTTCCTTATAAGGAATGGTTATATTTAAACCATATATGCCTTCCAGATATAAATTGGAAAAGAAGGCATCTAAATCCTGAGGAGGAACCTCAAAGATCTTATATTCTGCATCGAGACCTAATGCCGAGAAGGCAGCATTGTGCATTAAAGGAGAAAGGCTGTGTTTAGCCGGATAACCCAATAAACCGTAAATCTTATGCTGAAGATTAGACATTAAGTAATAAATCTGGGTTTAATTTTAAAGACCCTCTATCTTATTTAAAGCATTAAGATAAGCCCTTACCGATGCCTCAATGATATCAGTACTTGAACCATGACTGGTAACCACCTTTTCTTTGGCCTTAAGCTTAACACTTACCTCACCTAAGGCATCCTTACCTTTAGTAACCGCCTCAATGCGATAATCCTGAAGTTCACATCTAATCCCTGTAATCTTATCAATTGCTTTATAACAAGCATCTATTGGTCCATCTCCAGAGGATTTGCCTGAAAGGGTCTTATTTTTATATCTTAAGATAACCTCAGCATTAGGGGTGATCTCTGTTCCTGAGGTTACCTTGAAGCTTACTAATCTCCATAAAGGCTTAATAGGGGTAATCTCATCTTCCACAATCGAGATTAAGTCATCATCAAATATACTCTTTTTTTTATCCGCTAAATCCTTAAAACGGATACTTACCCTTTCAAGTTGTTCTTCGGTTAAATTAAAACCCAATTCCTTTAGCCGATGATTTAAGGCATGCCTTCCCGAATGCTTACCTAAGACAATGCCCGAACCTACAAAACCCACATCCTCGGGTTTTATAATCTCATATGTGGAGCGCTCTTTTAAAATCCCATCCTGGTGGATACCCGATTCGTGGCGAAAGGCATTATTCCCGACGATTGCCTTATTTGGCGCAACCACAAAACCCGTTAATTTACTTACCAAACGAGAGAGTTTATAAATCTGATTAGTCTTAATTTGGGTCTCTATGTCTTTAAATATATCTTTTCTTGTCTTAATCGCCATCACAATCTCCTCTAAAGAGGCATTGCCTGCACGCTCGCCGATACCATTAATAGTACATTCTACCTGACGCGCTCCGTTCTTTATCGCTGAAAGGGAATTAGCTACTGCTAACCCTAAATCATTATGACAATGCACAGAGATAACCACTTTGTCAATGTTGGAAACATTTTCTCTTATTGCCTTAATTAAATCCCCGAATTCATCGGGTTCTGCATATCCTACTGTATCAGGAATATTTATCGTATTTGCTCCTGCGTCAATCGCTGTTTCAATTACCTTAAATAAAAATTCTCTTTCGGTACGTGAGGCATCTTCCGGAGAAAATTCAATATCTGAGCAAAGCCTTTTGGCATAACTTACCCATTCTCCTGCTAATCTCAAAATCTCATCCTCTGCCTTTTTTAATTTATACTGGAGGTGAATCTTTGAGGTGGCTAAGAATACATGAATGCGCGGGTATTTGGCATGCCTTACTGCTTCGTAAGCAGCGTCAATATCTGTCTTAACTGCACGAGCCAATCCACATATAATCGGGCCTTTGATTGACTTAGCAATCTCTTTTACCGACTCCACCTCACCTTTACTGGCGATAGGAAAACCCGCCTCGATGACATCTACCCCTAATTCTTTCAAGGCATAGGCGATCTCAAGCTTCTCCTTCTGATTTAAAGAAGCTCCGGGTGCCTGCTCGCCATCCCTTAAAGTAGTATCAAAGATAATTAACCTTTCCATAATTTATTTTCTCATCCAAGGCATCATCTCCCTAAGTCTTCTTCCTACCTCCTCAATGGGATGATTATCTGCCTGCTGTAATAAACGGTTAAAATTCGGCCGACCCGCTTCATTCTCCTTTATCCACTCACGGGCAAATTTACCTGATTTTATCTCCTTAAGCAGTTTCTTCATTGTTCGGCGTACCCTTTGATCGATAACCCTTGGTCCGCGGGTCAAATCACCGTAACAGGCGGTATTGGAAACCCGCCTGCGCATCCCCGCGATGCCAAATTCTTGAATTAGATCGGTAATTAATTTTAACTCATGGAGCACCTCAAAATAGGCAATCTCGGGTTGATACCCTGCTTCCACCAAGGTATCAAAACCTGCCTTGATTAACTCCGTAACACCTCCACATAAAACCGCCTGTTCACCAAACAGATCCGTCTCAGTCTCTTCTTCAAAGGTAGTCTGGATTACCCCTGCACGCGTTGCTCCAATTGCCTTGGCATAAGCTAGAGCTAATCTTAAAGCATCTCCGCTGGCATCCTGATAAACCGCCACCAAAGAAGGAACCCCTTTGCCTTCCTCATACATCCTTCTTACCAATGCCCCTGGTCCTTTAGGCGCTACCATAAACACATCCACATTCTTAGGAGGTTTAATTTGCTTAAAGCGAATATTAAACCCATGCGAAAAACAAAGTGCTTTGCCCTTGGTGAGATTCTTCTTTATTGATTCTTTATAGACCTTTGCCTGAAGATGGTCCTGGGTAAGAATCTGAATAATATCCCCTGCCCTACTTGCTTCTTCTGCCGAAACAGGGATAAAACCATCCTTTTTTGCCTGCTCAAAATTAGGTGTTCCTTCTAACTCCGCCACCACTACCCGACAGCCCGAATCCCTAAGACATAAAGCCTGACCTCGACCTTGAATTCCATAACCAACAATCGCAATGGACTTATCCTTTAATAGATTTATATCCGCATCTTGATCATAATATATCTTTACCATCTTCCCTCCTACTCTTTTCTTTAGTCTATTTTTATTTCGCCATGGCTACCCTTCCTGTACGCATCAGTTCCCTTATGCCGAACTGTTTTACTTCCTGTAAGAACTCCTTTACCTTCTCCGGTTCTGCACAGATCTCTAAGATCGCGGTATCCTTTTCCAGTTCCATAAGCTGGGCCTTGAATTTATGGAGAAGCTGGCTAACCTTGGATTTATTATTCTTAGTGTAATTTATCTTTACCAAGGCTAATTCCCGATGAACAAATTCCTTCTTAGTCAAATCTACTACCGAAATAGTATCGATGAGTTTACGCAGCTGTTTAATAATCTGCTCTAAAACCCGCTCATCCGGGGCATCCACAACAATGGTCATTCTTGAAACAGTAGGGTCTTCTGTCTCTCCTACTGCTAAAGAATCGATATTAAATCCCCGCGCACTGAATAATCCAGAGATCCTTGCCAAGACTCCAGGTTTATTTTCAACTAAGACTGAAAGGGTGTGCTTCATCTTGATAAATTGCTAGTTTTTCTTAATTCTGATATTTTATTTATTGCCTCTTTTGACAATTCTAACTCTTTGGGATTGGTAGAATTATCAAGGATGTTTTTCAAAAGTTTTTCTGCCTTATCTAAATAACTGGGATCTTTATCTTTGATTGTATTATAATACTTGTTTATGTAACTCGCAGCTAAATTATATTGAGCCTCGGTATTTGACGATTCCAATTTCAGCACCATCTCAAAAAATTTAATTGCCTTATCAAAATCTCTTTTCAGATTAAGATTATATGAGCCTATTGTTCTCAAAAATAAGACTAAATCTTTGAACATTTTTTTCTTATCTTTCTCAGAATACTTAGAAATCAAATTATCAAATTAAGAAATCATCATATTGGCCTTGGTAAAATCTTTTTTGTCAAATTCATATATACCCCAAAGCCAATAATGGGAACCAGAGGTTTTTGTCTATCTGAAGAGAATTTCACAATCTTCTCGTGATAAACTATCGCCTCGTCGAGTCTTCCCAGCATCTCTAAGGCTAATGCATTCATAAACCAGATGTAGCCATCATTGTCATTAGGATTGCTTTTGATGAAGGTATCGCAAAAGGCATTCAACTCTTCAAATTTGAAGTGAATTATACAAAGCTCTGTAGCAAATGCGTGGGCAGTGATTCTTGGAATAGCAAACAAAGTTGAATCTTTTTGACCTTCTCGCAATTCTAGAACAATAATATCACCAGAAGTTTCCTCTTCAAAAGTCGGTTTTCTTGATGAAAGAAAATTAACCAATTCTTTTTCGAATCCATAAGCATTTGTTAAAATAAGTAGAAAGATAAATAATACAGCAAAAACTAAGCTTCTTTGCTCCCTCGTCATTAATTTCTCCACATTTCATCAAGCGCATCGACAACTATGGTCATACATGCTAAAGAATCGATATTAAATCCTCTTGCACTAAACAGACCAGAAATTCTGGCTAAAACCCCTGGTCTATTTTCAACTAAGACAGAAATTGTATGTTTCATAAGCTAAGCCATACCTCCAATCATCCTGTCAATGGCTTCCCCTGCAGGAACCATAGGAAAGACATTTTCTTCAGGTTCAATATGAAAATCAAGAAATACGGTGTTGTCTATCCTAAGTGCTTTTTCAATTGCCGGGCGCACCTCTTCCTTTTTAACCACCCTGATTCCCACCGCCCCATAACTTTCCGCAAGTTTTACAAAATCAGGATTATATAAACAGGTATATGCATAGCGTTTTTTATAAAACAATTCCTGCCATTGCCTAACCATTCCTAAATAACCATTATTTAATATCGCTACCTTAACATGGATCTTATTACAAACACAGGTAGCCAGCTCCTGAATATTCATCTGAATTGAGCCATCTCCGGCAATATCAAAAACTACCTTATCCGGACAGCCTACCTTTGCGCCTATCGCCGCAGGAAATCCATAACCCATCGTTCCTAATCCTCCTGAAGAAATGAATGTACGGGGTCGACTATACTTGTACCACTGAGCTGCCCACATCTGATTTTGCCCTACCTCAGTAGTAATTATTGCCTCTCCTTTAGTAGCTTCGTAGATCTGCTCAATCACATATTGGGGTTTAATCTTACCTGAATCTTTATACCTTAAAAGGTGTTTTTTCTTCCAGTTCTCAATCGTCTTAAGCCAATCCGAGGTATCGGGTATTTTCCTAACTACCTCCAAAAGCTGACCCAAGACATTGCGTGCATCTCCTACAATGGGAACATCTACCTTCACATTTTTACTTATCGAGGCAGGATCCACATCAATATGAATAATCTTGGCATAAGGAGCGAAGGCATCTAGCCTTCCTGTAACCCGATCATCAAAACGCACCCCAATAGCAATGATCAAATCAGAATTCATGATTGCATAATTTGCGTAGGCAGTACCGTGCATACCAAGCATCCCTAAACAAAGCTCATGGGTACCGGGAAATCCTCCTAAGCCCATCAGAGACATCACTACCGGTGCCTTTATCCTTTCCGCTAATTCCTTTAACTGCTGGTGTGCTCCCGAGATAATCACCCCACCACCCGCAAAGATAATCGGTTTTTTTGCTTCGGCGATAAGCTTGGCTACCTTCTTTATCTGACCGGGATGGCCAAAGCAGGTAGGTTTATAACCCCTTATATTTATCTGTTCTGGCCAGATAAAATCTATATCCTTCTGCTGTACATCTACAGGGATATCGATTAAAACCGGGCCAGGTCGTCCACTCCCAGCAATATAAAATGCCTCGCGGATAATCCTAGCTAAATCCTTGGTATCTTTAACTAAATAATTATATTTGGTAATTGGTCGTGTTATCCCGGTAACATCAGCTTCCTGAAAGGCATCGTTGCCAATTAAAAATGTCTTTACCTGTCCGGTAATGGCTACTAGGGGTATAGAATCCATATAGGCGGTGGCGATCCCGGTAGTAAGATTGGTAGCCCCTGGTCCAGAGGTAGCAATACAGACACCTACCTTTCCGGTTGCCCGTGCATAACCATCAGCAGCATGCGCAGCTGCCTGTTCATGCCGGGTTAAGATAAACCGGATATCTGAATCATAAAGGCGGTCAAATATGGGTAAGACCGCTCCACCCGGATAACCAAAGATTACCTCTACCCCTTCACGCTTTAAACACTCAATTAAGATCTGTGCTCCAGTCATAATAACACCGCTCCTTTATCCGCAGAACTGACTAATCTAGAATACCGCGCTAAATAACCTATTTTTATCTTCGGAGGTAAAGGTTTCCAGTTTTTAAATCTTCTTTCGATCTCCTGCTTACTCAACTTAACCTCTAATTTCCTATTAGGTATATCTATATCAATTATATCACCATTTTCTAAAATCGCAATTGGCCCACCGACGGAAGCCTCGGGAGAGACATGACCAATACAAGGGCCCTTTGTTCCACCTGAAAACCTTCCGTCAGTAATTAAAGCAACATACTCCGCCAAACCCATCCCAACAATTGCCGAGGTTGGTGCAAGCATCTCCCGCATTCCCGGGCCACCTGCGGGACCTTCATAACGAATGACAATACAGGTTCCTTTCTTAATCCTTCCTTCTAAGATCTCCTTTAAGGCATCCTCTTCAGAATTAAAAACACGTGCTTTTCCCTTAAACCTTAACATCTTAGGGGTTACTGCGCTCTGTTTCACTACACATCCATTAGGCGCTAAATTTCCAAATAAAACTGCAATCCCCCCTTGTTGATGATAAGGGTTATTTAAAGGTCTAATCACCTCTTCATCAAAAATCTGGGCAGAATCTGCAATCTCATGGATTTTATTCCCGCTTAAAGTAAGGCAATTATGGAGTCTATTTCTTAATCGCTTCATTATCCCAGGTATCCCTCCTGCATACTCTAAATCCTCCATAAAATAAGGACCAGCTGGCTCTAAATTCGTAATATGCGGGGTCTTTTTACTTATCCGATCAAAGGTCTTAAGGTCTAAATCTATCTTTGCCTCATGGGCTAAAGCCATTAAATGTAGAACTGTATTTGTTGAACCGCCTAGAGCCATATCAATGGTTATGGCGTTTTCTAAGGCCTGCTTATTAAGAATATCTAAGGGTCTGATATTCCGTCTTACCAACTCGACAATCCGCTCACCCGAGGCCTGGGCAATCCTAAGTTTCTTTGCCCCCACCGCTAATCCAGTGGCACAACCAGGTAAACTCAATCCCATTGCTTCGGTTAAACAAGCCATGGTATTGGCGGTGTAAAGCCCTTGACAGGAACCTTGCCCCGGACAGGCTTCTTGCTCCAGGCAATTTAATTCTTCCTGCGAGATCTCACCTTTTTTTGCTCTTGCTAAAGCCTCAAAGGTATCATGTACAAAGGCAAGTTTACGCATCTTATATCTTCCTGAAAGCATCGGGCCAGCGGTAACTACAATTGCCGGGATATTTACCCGTAGAATTCCCATTAACATTCCTGGGGTAATCTTATCACAATTGGTTAAGCAAACGATTCCATCTAACTGATGCGCCTGGATCACTGTCTCAATTGTATCAGCAACTAACTCCCTTAAAGCCATCGGATAACACATCCCCAAGTGCCCCATGGCCAGACCATCGCAGATGCCTGGCACACCAAATAAAAATGGCACTCCACCTCCATAGCAAATTCCCCTTTCAATAAAACGTTCTAAATCTCTCATACCAATGTGACCGGGAATTATATCAGTAAAAGAAGAGGCTATTCCAATAAAAGGTTTATCTAAATCTTTCTTGGAAAGACCGGTGGCATAAAGAAGAGCCCTATGAGGGACCCTTTCTAAACCTTTTTTAATTTTATCTGAACGCATCGTCTTTACTCCTTTTTAACTTTAATCTTAACCTTAGATTTTCTACATCTACTAAATCCAGCGCACGCTTAATCTTCTTTTTAGATTTTAGAAGTTCCTTTATTCCTATAATATTTACCTTAATATTATCTAAATATGTCACAGTCCTATTGTTCCAAGCACAATTAAACTCAATACCCGCAATACCATCATTATATCTACCCTTACGGGTGCTACACCTATTTGATAGACTAAATTTCTTTTAGTGAAATCTTCTACATTAATTCCTTTTAGGGGCGCGCCAAACCTTTTTAATACCTGATAAACCTTCTTAGCATTTTTTATATCCGGCTCTACCCAGATATCAATATCTTTAGTATAACGTGGTTCTGTGTAATATATTACTGCATAAGCTCCTACAATTAGATACCTTACTTTATGCCTGTTTAAGAGCCTCAACAGCTCTTTGTAATCGGAAGGTACAAGCATCTATTCTCTTGCCTTTAATTTTATAAAACTCTTTAAGCATATTAAAAGCAGTATAAAAACGCTTAGTGTAACCCTGGGCCTGCCAGAATCTAATATCAAAACTTCTATTATCTGCCTTAGATAAAGGAACTAACCTTTCCCAAGTTTTTTTCTTCATTAATCTGCTCCCTCAGTATCGTAAGTTATTCCTTTTGGTTCTTTTCTCTTGCGCAGAATTACCCTTTTTAAGGATATATATTTATCTACGAGCTCTTTGTTATTTACTGCATTCAGTTGCTTAAATAAAAAATCAAATTTCTCTTCGATTTCTTCAGCAATTGCCTGGCGCGTTTCTTGGGGAAGACCCATAATCTCTTTTTTAAACGGACCTAAAGCCTTTTTTCTTGTCTTATAAATAAACTGTTCTTCGGTCTCTCCTTCTTTTCTTTCAGAGATAGCATTGATCTTTAGCCAATTATACATCTTTACCCTTAGCTCTACAGGAAAATATTTTGAGTCATAGATCATATTTTGAAATTCAGTAGCTAAATGGATTTCTGCGGTCTCAGTCTCAGGGAATTTATGGAATGCCTCCGCAGGTAAGGTGGATGCTCCATGTTGGACACAACCGGCAAGCCCAAACTCCTGGCGGGCGATCTGAGAAAGGACCTTTAAGGTATCAAAATCTAATTTTACCTGCGCTATTCTTCCATCGGGTAAAACTATCCCTCCATGGCTGGTTCCGGTCTGCACACTTATCTTACTTAAACCCACCCTACCTTTAGGAAGCTGTTCATTAAAACCCTGCATAAAAGCACGGAGTTCTTCCGGTGTAGAATTCTTTCCTCCCACCTCACCGATCTCACCTCCTACTGAGATCTCAATTCCCTTAGGCTGGATCTGACGAATGAATTGGGTTAATCTTGCGCAGACATCATAATTAAGATATTGCTGTTGTTTTATCTGAGATTTGGAAAGATCTACTAAGGTTGAGGAATCGATATCAATATTGTAAAAACCTGCTTCTATAGCTTCTTGAATCAAGGCCTTTAAACCTTCTATCTCTGCCTCAGGATTTTCTTGAAATTTTTTGACATTAACCTGAAAATGGTCACCCTGGATAAAAACCGCTCCCTTAAATCCTTCCTTTATTGCCGCTGCCAAGACTACACTGGAGTATTCGATAGGAGCCTGGTCAGTATAGCCAATCTCAGATTTGGCAATCTCAAAGATAAAACTTCCAGAATTATTGTACTTGGCTACCCTGAAGATGGCCCTTGCTAAATCGTAAGTTAGGCTCCTTAGGTTTATTGCCGGTACGGTAAAACCTCTTATCTGGCCTCTTCCGCGCTCCATATAGAACTGATGGATACTACAAGGATAGATTCCTTCTTTATAAGCTAGATTAAAGATCTTCTTTGCCAAAGCCTTTTTCTTGGCTAAATCGTTAGTAAGCACCAATTCCATAACTATAGGTTCAATATCCTTTTTATGCCTTCCCATATTTCTCACACCCCTTTTTAAGTTAAAATATTAATTAAATGATAAATCTCATCTACCGGGATTTCTTTCTTCTTAAGGGCTGTCTCAAAATCTACTGCTACCACCTTGCCTAAACTCATTCCCACTACCTTATTAGACTGGCCATTAAGTAAAATTTCTACCGCATATTTACCAAATAAGGTACCTAAAAACCTACTTGTGGCAGTAGGCCTGCCTCCTCTCTGGATATGTCCTAAAACCACTACCCTTGTCTCAAGACTTGTCTTTTCGGTAATTGCATCCGCAACCTCTCTAGCTGAAGCTGCGCCTTCTGCTACCACAATAATCCAACTTAATTTTCCCCTTAAGTTACCTTCCACGATGTTATGACAGATTATATCTAAATCAAATTTCTTTTCCGGAATAATCACATTCTCACAGCCACCTGCTAAAGCTACCTGAAGGGCAATAAAACCTGAATCCCTTCCCATCACCTCAACGACAAAGATCCTCTCCATAGAGGTAGCGGTATCGCGGATATTATCAATAGCAGAAAGGGCGGTATTTACTGCGGTATCATAACCAATAGTCTGATCAATTCCATTTATATCGTTATCCACAGAGGCAGCGATACATACGCAAGGAAGACTAAATCTTTTAGTAAATTCATATGCTCCCCGAATAGTCCCATCTCCACCAATAACTATCAAGGCATCGAGCGCATTCTTTTTAATAATGTGGTATGCCCTTTCTTGCCCTTTCCGGGTTTTAAACTCTTGACAACGCATAGTCTTAAGTATGGTTCCCCCTAAATTAATGATTCCTGAGACCGCACGATGGTCTAAGACGGTAAGCTCCTCATTGATTAAGCCCCAATACCCTCTATAAAAACCAATTACCTCTAATTTATGATATAAAGCATAGCGCACCACTGAACGGATCGCAGAATTCATTCCCGGGGCATCTCCACCCGCAGTTAAAAGCCCGATTCTTTTTATCTTCATCCTATAATCCCTCTATTACCATCTCGCGTGGATGTTCAATAGAAAATTTATAAAAAATCTCTTGTTTTTGTTTCGGTTCTAACTCCAACTCCCAACGCCATACACCTTTTCTATCTTTCCAGTCTTTTTCTTTTGGTCCAAGTGATAAATCAAATATCTTTACCTTAATCCTCTCATCTTCTGAAACTGGCATTGCCTCAAAGAAGATTACCTTTATTTTTTTATTTTTGTAATTTTCGATGGTAGTCTTGTATTTAAAAGTAACTCTACGGTTAGGCGCAGGAATTCCAGCAATCAAAACATCATCGACCTTCTTTTCAATCTGTTCTCTTTTTACTTTTACATTCTCATCCACTCCTAAATATAAATCAAATTCTTCACCCGGACCGATATTATCGATAGAAGATGTTCCCACAAAATCTCCTTCTAAGAAGATATTCACTCGACCTGCAAGTAACTGCAGGTCTTTGGCATTGGTGACTCGTGAGCCCAGATAGGCAAAAGGAGAAGCCTTAGGATAGGTTGAATATTCAAAATCTGCATTTAATATTTGTGAAGATATTGGTAATTTATGCTCTGAACCATCAGATTTTACCGTTGCCTTACGCTGAAGTTTATATAAAACCGCAATTCCTTTCTCTTCTGTTTTAACATATTCAAATTCTGAAATACCTGCTATCTCCTTATCTTCCACAGGAGCAAATGCTTCATACTGTGCTTTTGGTATTATTAATGCTCTTTCCTCTAAAATATTTGGTGGCTGATAGGGTCTTAAAAACCAACTTGCTACATAAGGCATCCTTCCACCAATTGTAGGCTTTGCGGTAGATAAGGAAATCGCTACATCCTGCCAATCTTCACCTGTGGTCTGCCTAACTATTCCATAAGAAACTAACCCAACCTCAGATTTTTCGAAATTCGCCCTGGCATCATATATTGGCTGCCAACTTGCACCTCTTACTAAATAGGAGACATTCAATTCAAAATTTCCTGGTTTTAAAACCTCTAAATCTACCAAAATTTTTCTCTTCAATTTCATCTGTGAACCGGAGATTTGGGATAACTGCCTCTTTAAAGTATCCACCCTATCATTTAATTCTCTTATCTTAATTTCGGTATCAAACATATTCGAATAATTCTCTTTTAATCTTGTATCCAAAAATTTAAGTGTATCACCTAAATCTTTCGGGGTAGGCATCTTTGTAACTAAATCTTTTTGGAATTTGTTCTTTAGAAAATAGCCTTATTGAATCTAAGAAATTCTTTTCTTCTAAGAGAATTTCTTTAAAATTCTGCAATTGCTTTATCTCATCTTCTAATCGCTGGATTTGGTCTTTAAGTTGCTTAATCCTTTCTGAAGAAATTTCTTCTAAAAATTCTTTTTTTAGCTGCGCTCCAAAAAGCTTAACCTCTGCTTCACCCTCTTTAGAAACCCTTAGAGAATTCTCGTCTACTTCTGGAATGAGATTGGGAAATATTACCTTATATACCCTAGGATTTAATTTAAGATTAGCTATTCTTGTAACTAAAGCAGAATCGGAATAAACTGTCACTTGATTAATCTTTGATTCTACCTCAATCTCCGAAGCAGAAGCATAAGTAATAAATAAAAAAAACCAAACCATAGAGCAAAAATATATTCGCTAGCCTCCTCATCTTCTCCTCCTTTTTTATGTGCCTAACTGCCATTCAGAAAGATACTGCCTCTGCTGTTTGGTTAAATTGTCTATCTTAATCCCCAAGGATTTTAATTTTAACTGAGCGATATTCTTATCTATCTCCTCAGGAACCCGATAAACCCTTTTCTCCAATTTTTTATAATTTTTTGCAATATATTCTACCGATAAAGCTTGGTTGGAAAAGCTCATATCCATAACCTGTGCCGGATGACCCTCTGCTGCTGTCAAATTTATAAGACGGCCTTCTCCTAAGAGATAAATCTTCTTTCCTGATTTTAAGGTATATTCACAGACAAAATCTCTGATTCTTCTTTTTCTTATACTTAATCTTTCTAAAGATGGAATATCGATTTCAACATTGAAATGCCCAGAATTGGCCAGAATTGTCCCATCCTTCATTAACAAGAAATGTTTCTTTGTGATTACATTAATATCTCCTGTAGTAGTAACAAATATATCTCCAATCTTAGAGGCTGATAACAAAGGCATTACTCTAAAACCATCCATCGTCGCTTCTAATGCTCTTAAAGGAGATACCTCACAAATGATCACATCTGCACCCATTCCCTTTGCCCTCATAGCCACTCCTCTTCCACAAAAACCATATCCACAGACGACAAAATTTTTTCCGGCAATTAAGATATTAGTTGCCCTTAAGATTCCATCGATTGTAGATTGACCTGTTCCATAACGGTTATCAAATAAGAATTTTGTCTGGGCATCATTTACGGCAATGATTGGATATTTTAATCTCCCTTCTCTTTCTAATGCTCTTAATCTGATTACACCTGTAGTTGTCTCCTCCGTTCCCCCCAAAATTTTGTGTAATGTTTTATGTTTAATGTGTAATGTAGAAACCAAATCTGCTCCATCATCCATAGTGATATCAGGTTTAATACCTAAAACAGATTTTATATGTTTATAATAAGTTTTTTTATCTTCTCCTTTAATGGCAAATACAGGGATTTTATAATCCTTTATCAGAGATGCAGCAACATCATCCTGAGTAGATAAAGGATTAGAAGCACAAAGATAAATCTTTGCACCTGCTGATTTTAAAACATCCATCAAAACTGCTGTTTCAGAAGTTACATGAAGACAGGCAGAAATCTTTATATCTCTTAGTGGTCTTTCTTTTTTAAATCTCTCTCTAATTAAACTTAAGACAGGCATATTATTTTCTGCCCATTCAATCCTTAAAGCACCCTTTTTTGCCAAATTTATATCTCTTATCTCATAATCCATTTTCCCTTTTAATTTTTGAGAGACAATTTCAGTTATTTCTTTTGCAAAACTTATTGCTTTTACTGCATCTTCTGTATATGTTTTATATTAGTTTGTCTTATAAACTTTTTTGCAATTCCTTTATTTTATCTGTTCTTTCCCAAGTAAATTCTGGCTCTTCTCTTCCAAAGTGTCCATAACAGGCGGTCTTTTGATAGATCGGTCTTAAAAGATTTAGGGTGTTAATCATACCCTTAGGGGTCAAATCAAAATTCTGTTGAATTAGTTTTATAAAAGCACTATCTGAAACTTTTCCTGTACCAAAGGTTTCTACATTAATCGCTACTGGCTCAGGCCTGCCAATTACATAGGCAATACTTACCAAACATTTATCCGCTAAACCCGCCGCCACCAGATTCTTAGCAATATATCTTGCCATATAGGCAGCAGAACGGTCCACCTTAGTAGGGTCCTTGCCGGAAAAGGCACCTCCTCCAGGAGCAACTATACTCCCATAATTGTCAGCAATAATCTTCCTTCCGGTCATCCCTGTATCAGACTGAGGACCACCAATAACGAATTTACCTGTCTCATTAACATAATATTTGGTATCTTTATCAATATATTCTTTCAATACCGGTTTAGCGATTACCTCTATCAACTCCTGTCTACTGGCCTTAGTGATTCTTTTACCTGTTCTATCTAAGATCTCCTCGGTATGCTGGCAAGCTAAAATACAAGAATCTATTCTCTTGGGATGTCCATCATGATATTCAATAGTAACCTGGGATTTGCCATCCGGGCCAAGATATTTAAGGATACCTTTTTTTCTTACCTCGGCCATACGGCTTACCAGTTTATGGGCAAGCATGATCGGTAAAGGCATAAATTCACTGGTCTCTCTACAGGCATAACCTACCATAATCCCCTGATCTCCTGCCCCACCTCTATCTACACCTTGGGCAATATCCGGAGATTGATTATGAATAGTGTTAACAATCGCACAGGTATGATAATCAAAGCCATATTTAGGATGGGTATAACCGATATCCTTCAGCACATTGCGCACAAGATTATGTACATCCACATAACCTGAGGTGGTAATCTCTCCTCCCACAATCAAAAGCCCCATGGTGACATAAGTTTCGCAAGCCACTCGCCCATTAGGATCCTGTCTTATGACCTCATCTAAAACTGCATCTGAAATCTGATCACAAACCTTATCGGGATGTCCTTCTGCCACTGATTCAGCAGTAATAAAATGTTTACGTACTGCCATAGTTAGCCTCCCGTTCTTTCTTAAAATGCCTTTTGGCATCTTGATATAACTTAAGATGACCTATATCATACCAATGCCCGTGAAAGGTAAAACCATATACCTTAACCTTCTTTACCAACCAGCTTATATAGAAACCTACCGCATCGTGCTTATCAGTATTTTGCTTAAGATACTCTTTGATAAAATTTAATTTTTCTTTAGGCAAATAATAAAGGCACATCGCTACCACGGTAGATTCTGGCTCTTGAGGTTTCTCTTTGAAATCAATAATCCTTTTTCTTCTATCCAATCTTACTACGCCATATCTTTTTGCCTCAGACCGATCTTTTATATCGCATACACCTACTACCGGATAACTGCGTATAGACTTCACAAATCCAATAAAACTGTCTAAGTTATCTTCAAACAAATTATCGCCTCCGATCACTAAAAGATCGTCCTTTAACTTTTTCTTATTTAGAACAAACTCGATATCCTTAATCGCTCCGCGTCTTTTATGGAAGTTACGGGTAAGATCATTGATAAGGATGATCTTCTTCTTAAATGAACACCCCCGGCGCCATTTTTTAAAAAACTTAATAAATCTATTATTAGTGACCACGAAGATCTTATCAATCTCATCTATTCTGTCTAATTTCTCTATAATATAATCAATGATGGGTTTATCATTTATCTTAAGTAATGGCTTAGGGAAACACTTAGTTAAAGGATATAGCCTTGTTCCATAACCCGCTGCTAATATCAGTGCCTTCATTCTTAAGCTTTTTAATCTTATAAACTTTTGGCTAATTTATTTTTTAAATAGGTTATTCTATCTACTGGTGTCGGGTCAACTCCATAAAGTATAGCTAGATAAAACGAGACAAAATCACAGATATATATCAAAGAGAGTATCCTGCTTAATAGATCATCTCCCTGTGACCAAAGTTCAATGGTCTCTATACCCTCCTTATCAAGTATCTCTTTAGTAATATCCATTCTTAGTTTAACCCGCGGATGCATAAATCTATCCCTTAGCATTAACACAATAAAATGCTTAAATAATCTCTTCGGATTCTGCCAGCCCATGATCTCATTATGATTCATCTCGGGGAAGAGCTGTGATGAAGCTAAAGATTTTGCATTTTCATTGAGTTGTGCCCTAAACCTGGTAGCGACCACATCAAAGTGAATAGAACTCGAATAAATAAAGGGCAATCTATTGCATAGTCTTTTTGCTAATTGTTTTGCAATATTCTCCTTAAACGCAATCCTTGGATTAAGATATCTATCTCTTAATCCCTCTAAAAGAGCAATCATTTTATCTATCTCTGGTTCTATGTCCTTAATTATATTCAATCGAGATAATAAACCTAAAGGGATAATGCTTAAAAAACCAAAGGCACAGCGGGGAGGCATTCCCTTAGGTATCTCCACAAAGTTAATATCCTCTTTTATAGCAAATTCCTTTAATCTTCCTCCTGAAGAAATAATAATGATCCTTGCATCTTTATCCTTTGCTTGCTGATAAGCACTTACTGTCTCTTCAGTATCTCCCGAATAACTACAGACAAACACAAGGGTAGAGCTATCTACATAATTAGGTAAATCATATTCCCTTAAGACAATCATTGGTATTTTACTTTCAAAATATAAATAACTTTTGATTAAATCCGCACCGCCTGCCGAGCCACCCATACCTAAAAATATCACCTTATTAAAACTGTGTTCCTTAAAAAGAATCCTGGCTGACTTATATAACTGTTTAGCTAATTGACATTGTAACGGAAAATCTAAAAGTAAGCCAAGCATATTAGATTTATCCCGTGTTTTTATATTATTTAGATTTAAGGCTTGCATCATCTAACTTTAAAATCTCCCTTAATTTAGTCTCGCAGAATTCCTCAATCTCCTTAGCAGTAGATAAACCTAATGCAAAGGAGGCAATCTCCTGCGCCTGTTTTAAAGTAACCGAGCGAATTATGTATTTTACCTCAGGGATTATCGCAGGTGGCATGCTTAATTCATCTAAACCCAAACCTAACAAAAGCAAAACAAAGCTTGGTTCGCCTGCCATCTCTCCACACATCCCTACCCAGATACCTGCATTGTGCGCTGCCTCAGTTATACTTCGGATCATCCTTAAGACTGCGGGGTGAGCTGGTTCATAAAGATAAGCTACTTTCTCATTCGCGCGGTCCACTGCTAAGGAATACTGTATCAAATCATTAGTTCCAATACTAAAGAAATCCACCTCCTTAGCCAAGATATCCGCGGTCATCGCGGCGGAGGGAACCTCAATCATCGCTCCTACCTCGATATTCTCATTAAAACTTACCCCTTCCTCCTTTAACTCACGCATACATTCCTTAAGAATATTGTTTGCTTGCTTTAGCTCTTCGATACCCGAGATCATCGGATACATAAGCTTAAGATTTCCGTGGACAGAGGCGCGCAGAATCGCTTTAAGCTGTACCTTAAATATCTTAGGTTGTGCCAAGCAAAATCTAATCGCCCGGCATCCCAAGAAGGGCTGCATCTCCTTAGGAATCTCAAATTGAGAAAGAAATTTATCTCCACCTAAATCTAGAGTTCTAATAATTACCGGGTATGGCTTCATCTGGGAGGCAACGTATTTATATGCCTCGTAGTGCTCCTCCAGGGAAGGCAGGTCCTTTCTATTCATATAAAAAAACTCTGTACGATAAAGCCCGATGCCATGGGCCCCATAAAGAAGCTTGGCGGTTTCTATTTCCTGAGGTAGCTCAATATTAGCATTTATCTCCACCAGCCTTCCATCTAAAGTCTGAGCAGGTAAATCCTTTACCCCTAAGAATCTCTTAGCAATCCCTTTCAGCTCCCGTTCTAGCTTCTGATACTGCTTTAATACCTCCTCATCAGGATTAACAATAACTAATCCCTTTGCACCATCGATAATTAGCTTATCCCCGGTTCTAATCCTTAAGGTAGCTTCCTCAACACCCACTACAGCAGGGATCTCTAAAGCCTTAGCCATAATTGCAGTGTGCGAGGTCTTGCCTCCGATATCAGTAACAAAACCACAGACACTCTGTTTATGCATACTGGCAGTATCGGAAGGCGAAAGGTCATGGGCAACTACAATAACCCTTTCCTTTAATTCGCTTAAGGTCTTCTTCTCCCCACCCATAAGATTCCTTAAGACCCTTTTACCTACATCATTGATATCGGCGATGCGCTCCCTAAGATACTCATCTTCAATCTTAGAGAAAACCTCAATGTATTTCTTTAATACCTCAGAAAAAATAAAAGCCACATTTAAAAG
>JAMWCL010000054.1 GCA_023819035.1 Candidatus Omnitrophota bacterium | reverse complement strand
GGTTACCGAACCACCAGGAAAAAGACTTTTAAATATATCAAAATAGGTTATTCCTTTCTTAAGCCTCCCTTCTACAGTAGAAGTCATCTGAAATAAGGTATTATACCTTTCAATATCAAAAAGCCTATTTACTTTAATACTACCGATTTTCGAGATCCTGCCTAAGTCATTGCGGATTAAATCTACAATCATCAAATTCTCAGCCCGATCTTTTTGATTCTCTTTTAAGGTGAGGGCTTTAATCTTATCCTCGTATATATTTATCCCTCTGCGGATAGTTCCCTTCATTGGCTTAGAATAGATTTTTTCCCCTTGTCTTTTAAAAAATAACTCCGGAGAAAGGGAGACGATATACTCATCTTTAAATTTACAGAAACTAGCATAGGAGACATTCTGCCGATTCTTTAAATCATTATAAAATGAAAATGGACAACCCCAAAAATTAAAGTGAAATTTTGTAGTAAAGTTTACCTGATATGTATCACCTTTTTTTATATATTGTTTTATACATTTTATCTTTTTAATATAATCTTTTTTTCTAAAACCTATCTTAAGATTCTTAATCTGAAATTCTTTTTCTTCGGAAACTTCTTTGAATAAATTCGGTATTCTTTTATTTAACCTTCCGGTGCGATGATCAAAGGATATTACATTATCAAAGACACACAGATGGATCAACGGATAACCAGAGATAGGATCCGGATTAAATAATTCTTTCTCAAAATAATAACCTAACTCATAAGCAAAATATCCGGCAAGATAATATCTTTTAGCATACCTCTCAATCATCTCAAACGCCTCTTTTAACCTGCCAGAGGAATTTATCTTAATTACCTTGATGGGATTAAAAAAGATATAGCTTTTAAAATTATCCTTATCAAACAAAGCAGTCTCAAAGAGTAAAAAATAACTATTTATCTTTATCCACTCAGGATTGATAAATGGTAACCTAAAATATCTCATTTTTAAATTATTTTATTATACCGCAGAAAAAGAAAACTACCATTCTAATCTTAAACCTAACTGAATCCACCTGGGGGGTTGAGGAATGCCTTCGATCTCCTGATATTCTACATTTAAAAGGTTGGTAATCTCTAAGAAAAGCTTAAATCCCTTTTTTATCTGGTAGTAAGAATAAAGATTAATTAAAAACCATCCATCCCGTTGAGGTCTCTTTTTATAGCTAAAGCCTATTCTCTGAGCACCAAAGGATAAGTCAAGATTAAGGTAGGTATTAAACAGATGCCTTGAATAATTTGGGCCATATTTGTAGATACACCCTGCATCATCCAGCCATTTATCAATATAGGTATAATAAGAATCGAGACTAAGGTTTTGCTTTATCTTTAACCTTAAATAATTTTCTAGACCAAAGACATTAGCTTTAGTGATATTCTCTGCCTGCCATCTTGGTTGATGCGGGGTAAGTCTTACCCAATCAATAAGGTTTTTTTCCTTTCTTAAAAATAGGGTTAAACCAAATAAAAATTTATCCTTTTCATAATCAAAACCCAGTTCATAATTTAAGGCTTTCTCACAAGATAACCCCGAATTTCCTACGGTAGTGGGGTCAGCATAATAAAGCTCATGAAAGGTAGGAAGGCGTATACTTCGCGATAAAAATATACGCATTAACCAATCCTCTAAGATCTTATACCTTAAGGCTAACGAACCCGTATAAGCTTCAGCAAAACCCTCATAATCATCTATTCGCAAAGACGCCCCTAAAAGGGAGTTTAAATTAAATTCTTTTAAATTATCTATAACTATACTTTTATGCCCACGGCTACGCTTACCCAATACCGTAGAATTTACCTCCTCAAAACCATACTCTATCCCTAGCCCTAACCTACCAAATCCTTTGGTTTCTTTTTGAAAATAGATACTGGGAATGTATACATCACTGCGATGATGGTTAAGAGTGGTACTTTTAATAAATGTTTTATCCAACATAAATTTATCATAATGTCTACGCCATAAAAGATTTGGTTTTATCCAAAAGGTTTGGTTTTCTAAGATTGAGCCTATATTCAAATGATAAACCCGGATCCATTCCTTTGAAGGATAACCTTTAGCAGGGGTATAGAAATCATAAGCACCAAATTCTTTTTCAAGATAGCCTAAATCTAAATCTAATACTTTATAAGGTATATCCAAAGAGGATTTAAGGTTAGCAACCAATCTTTTAAAATCTGTATCAAAATAAAATCCCGCGGATTCCTCTTCCTCCAAAGAGAATCTTATCCCTAAATTATCTTTTTTTTCACTAAAACTTACAAGATTTCTTATCGTCTGGTATGAACCAAAACTATTCTCTATTATCCTTGATTTCTCTTTAGGTTTTTTAAGGATAATATTAACCGCTCCTCCTAAAGCATCCGGACCAAACAAGGAAGAACCTAAACCCGGGATTAATTCTATCCTCTCAATATCTTCTTTAGTGATAGCTAAATCACAATTATAATGACCGGACTTTGGGTCATTTATCCTTTGACCATCAATAAGTATTAATACCCCTTGATAGCTTGAACCACGCAAGGAAAAATCAGTCTGGATATCTGCCTTAAGATTCCGGCTCTGAAGATCCAAGGGCAAATTTTTTAATCCTCCTGTAAGAGAACCATAAAAAGAATCTTTTATCTGATAAGAATCTAAAGTGTAGGTCTTTAAAAGATAGGGTTTGGTTTTAGTAACCACGATAGGATCAAGCTCAAAAGATATCTCTTCAGAAAAACTAAACTCTATATATCCTAAGATAATAATTATAATAAAAAATCCGTACCTACTGATTCTTAGCATGAAATAATTTTATAATGGTACGGAATAATTGTCAACTAAAATAAATAAATTAGTTTACATTATCGACAATGTACAACATCCCCAGCAGTAATCTTATGAATCAAACCTGTGTCATCCCTTACTAAGAGGCTACCGTCTAAATCAATATCTAAGGCTTGACCTTCGAGAGTTCCTTTATGTAAAAAGATCTTTATCCTTTTTCCTAAGGTAATATCATAAAGATGCCATTTTTTAATAATTGCCGATGAACCTTTATCCTTCCATAAAAGATAATTCTCTTCAAGTCTAAATAATATCTCCTTTAAAAGCTCAACCCGATTGATCCTTTCTTTTTTCTGTTCCCTTAAAGAGGTCGCCCCAGCAATTAAATTTTTTTTATCATTGTTTACATTTATTCCGATACCGATTACAGCAAAATGTATCTGATCCATCTCTGCATTTAACTCTGTAAGTATCCCTCCTAATTTTTTCTGATTAATTAAAATATCATTTGGCCATTTTATCTGCACCGATAATCCCGTTAAGTTTTCTATTGCCTCCGCCACTGCTACCGCTGAGACTAAGGTAAGCAAAGAGGCTTGATAAGGAGGGATTTTCGGTTTTAAGATTAAAGACATATAAATCCCTTTATATTTAGGCGATGACCAAGTTCTTCCCAATCTTCCTCTTCCTTTAGTCTGGGCCTCCGCTAAAAAAAGGGTTCCCTCCGGTGTATTCTTTAGCCCTAAATCAAAAGCAATATCCATCGTAGAATTTAC
>JAMWCL010000053.1 GCA_023819035.1 Candidatus Omnitrophota bacterium | reverse complement strand
ATAGTCACCTGAAGCTATAGCTACATCATTGCCCCATTTATAATTAACCGTGGGCCTGTTATGCCTAAGACGAGCGTGGTCCATAACATCATCATGGATTAAAGAAGCAATGTGAATCAATTCTATGCTTGAGGAAATTTTGATTAGCTGGCTAAGCGCAAAGGGCTTAGGGCTAAGCGTCGCCTTGTAAGCCAAGATCACCAAAGCGGGTCTGATGCGCTTGCCTGGAGATTCTAATAAAGAACGGTTTATTTTTTGAATGGATTCATTCTTTGTTTCTCTTAGGGATTTCTCTAAGATAACTTCTACTTCTTTTAATTCTTTCTCAATAGGGGAATAAATCCAAGTTAATTCCATGCTAACCTCCCAGATAACTTATGCCTAAAAATGCCACAACGATTACATAAACTAAGACAGTGTTTTTTATTGTGGCAAGAAACTCTAAAGGATAATCATAATATTTTTGGGCAATCCTTATATTCTCTAAAATCAACGGTAATAAAAAGAAGACAAAAATAGATAGAGGGGGAATTATCTTTAAAGTTATCCCAAAACCTAAGAAGATAAAAGTTAAAACCAGAGTCAAACTAAATAGCCTAACAGCATTCCTTCTACCCAATCTTACCACAATATTTCTCTTTCCTACGAATCTATCTTGATAGTAATCGGGTATCTCATTAATCAGGGCTAAAGAGAATATCAATAATCCTAAGATTAAAGAGACGAAAGAGGGTAAAAACGCAATCCTTTTTGTCTGAAGATAGTAACTACCTAAAACCATAAATGGACCATAAGAGAGGGCAATTACTAACTCTCCTAACCCACGATAAGCCCATCTGATGGGTGGACCAACATAGAAATAAGCGCCTAAAAATCCTAAAAAAGAAAAGAGAATTATCGGCCAGCCAATCTGAAAAGTCAGATACAGTCCGATAAAAAAAGCAAGCATAAACACAAAGATACCTAAAATAAAAAAATAATCCGGAACCTCTGGTTTTTCCTCTAAGAATATTCTATCTCCACCTTCTTTTGCATCAAAATATTCATTAAAAAATTCAACACCGAGGAGAACAAGAGAAATCCCTAAGAAACCTAAGCCAAAATAATGCCAATTTAAAAATCTTCTGGCATTAAAAGCAATTACCTGTCCTAAAAGATAGGGAAATATGCCCGCAAAGAAAAAGAATCTGTATCTGATTAAACTTAATAACTTCAAACTTTTCTCCATCTATTGGACTCTGCCAATAGTTTAGGGTTGGCGATAACCCTTTGGGCAAACTCAATTACCTTGGGATTTCGCCAAGCCCTTTTATAATTCTGCCAGACCTCGGTTAAACTCTGTTTCTTTAAATCTCCGCAGATAAAAGGAAGTGGCCCAATTAATTTTACTTTCCCATTGGGCAAAACCAAAAGGCTTGCTGCTGGAAACTTCAATCTATATTTTAATTCTTCAATAACATCGTAGGGATAATAATATACCTTCATCTTACCGTCATAGTAATCTACCTTATCATTTAAGGTTTTAAAAAAAGACTCGTAATCTTTCTCTGAAGGACACAAGATATCCCAGTTCTTTGCGGCCCGGCCAATCCTCATAATCTTACCCGTATAAATGCCATAGACTCCTAAGGAATAAGCCAAATCTATCAATTGGCCAATTTCCTGAATATTAAATTTTGTCGGCACAAAGACAATCTCAGTATTTACACCTTTTTTAATAAGTAGACGACAGGCAGATACTGCCTTATTCCAATCTCCGCGCAGTCTTAACCTCTCGTGCGTAGATGCGGTTGCACCATCAAGGCTTATCTGCACAGAGCGAAATCTTAATTGCGCAATTTTTTTTGCTTTCTCTTCATCAATAAATTCGCCGTTGGTTTCCACTTTTATACTGATATTGTGCTTGCTTAAAAATTCACAGATCGTAAAAAAATGGGGATGCAAAAAAGGCTCTCCGCCAGAGATGGCCACATAGGGTATGTTTAGTTCTACTATCTGCTGTAAGAAATGAAATACTTCTTGCTTATTCAACTCACCAGGAATTCTATGTCCTGCTTCCTCGCAGCAATGCAAGCATTCTAAATTACACGCAGAGTTAATCTGCCAAGCTACAAACAACGGTGCTTGTAAATCTTCAAATGTTATTGGGTTCATTGGGTTATGGGGTTACTTGAGTCATTGAGTAAGATATTGTTATCTTTTAATTGATTAATAAAAGTAACTACATCATTTTTTATTATTTCAGCCATGTCAGCTTCATAGTTATCAGTTAAGTTAGCTATTATTTTATCAAGAGAATATCCTTGATTTAGCAAGTTAAGGATAGCCTTCCCCGTTTTATTTGTAACAAATATCTTTTCTTTTAAAGTTTCGAAGATAACCGCTCCGAATTTTTCCTGTCTTATTTTTACATATTCAGCAAAAGTCATTATTTTCCTCCACTTCAAATTACTTAAAATGCCTTGACCCTATAACTTTTTATGTAAATCTGATGTAAGGCTGAGCCATTATCTTTTCTGATACATCCTCTAAGGTTGGTTTCTGCCATCTTTGTTTTTTCTTATTATTTTTACAATTGCGTTGAACAACTGCCTTCTCTTTCTTTCTCATTCTCTACACCCCCTTTTTGTCTCACAGCTCATAGTTAATTTCCTTTAACTGGCTATAACTAAATACCGGACCATCCTTGCAGATATAAAGATGCCCAATATTACATCTACCACACTTACCCAAACCGCACTTCATCTTCATCTCTAAGGTAGTAATTATTCCTTCAGGGCAAAAACCTAAATTTAAGAGAACAGGTATGGTATATCTAATCATTATGGGCGGACCGCAGACTATCGCTATGCTATCTTCACAGGTTGGCTTTAGTTGCTCTAAGACCTTTGGCACAACTCCCACCATACATGTCCAATTCTCTTCCTGACAATCAATAGTTAAATGAAGGCGGCTATCTTTTGCTCTCTCCCAGGCTTGATATTCATCCTTATACACCAAGTCTTTTGAAGTCCTTGCTCCATTTACAATAGTGATAGTCTTAAAGTCGTTTCTGTTATCTAAACAATAATTTATCAGAGAGCGCAAAGGTGCCAAACCAATTCCTCCAGCCACAAATAAAAGATTTTTTCCTTTTAGATCTTCAATGGGAAAACCATTGCCATAAGGACCTCTTATGCCTACTGTATCACCAATATCTAATTCATGTAGAGCCTGGGTGACCTTACCCATTCTTTTGACGCTACACTCTATAGAATATTTTCTCGTGGGAGAATTACAGATGCAAAATGGCGCTTCTCCTTCACCAAACGCAGAAAGTTCTACAAATTGGCCTGGCTTATATTCAAAGGAGCCATCAATGGCTTTATCTTTGAATTTTAGCCTGAATGTCTTAATATCCGGTGTCTCTTCCTTTATATCAATAATTTCGGCTAAATGAGGCAGATAAATATTTTCCATATTCCGGTTACTCGGGGTACCCACATTTTATGTGGGTCGGGTTACTGGTATCTTATTCACTATCTCAGCAATATCCATCTTTACCGGGCAATATCTAATGCATCTTCCGCAACCCACACAGAGATTCTCACCAAAATTCTTCTTAAAATAATCAAATTTATGA
>JAMWCL010000024.1 GCA_023819035.1 Candidatus Omnitrophota bacterium | reverse complement strand
TAAGAGAGAGATTCCCAGAAGTAGATGAAGGCGTGCTTAATCTACCACCAATAAGGCTTGAAACACTGCTTGAAACATGTTATAAAGAAGAAGTCAAAACTGGATACGATGTACCTATATCAGTCCACAACACCCGATTTTTTAATTGACAATCTATAATAAATATGTTATTTTTAAATAATTAATTTAGCCTTCCTAAAATTAATCCCTGACAATGACTAAATATTATATTACTAATTTAGAAATAGATAATTTTTTTAATCAGTTAAGAAAGGATTATAAGGTATTCTTTCCGGTTGCCAGAGAGAATCGAAATAATAAAATGGATTATGCCTATCAAGAGGCAACTACAGACTCTCACTTTTTATTTAATCCTTATCGGACGATCGAGCCACTTAAGGTATTTTTTACTTACCCCTATGAGAGTGTAGGTACTTATTTTGATTTTAAAGATCAAATTAAATTAGAGAAACAAACGGTTATCTTGGGGGTTAAAGCTTGCGATCTTTATGCCCATAAGATTCAGGATTTTGTTTTTTTAGAAGGAGTACAAAGGGATACCTTATATAAGTTAAGAAGAGATCATACCTTGATTATTTCTGGGGATTGCACCGATTTTAAAGAGGTCTGTCATTGCTTGGCCTGGGAGATCATGCCTTATCCTACCGAGGGGTTTGATCTTAATCTCAGCCCTTTAAATGAGGGGTATATTGTTGAGGTAGGCTCAGAAAGAGGTCAGGAGCTTATTCAGAGATATACAAGGTACTTTAGTTTGGCTAAAGAAACCCAGGTTTCTTTTTGTAAGACCAAAAGGCAGAATTTTATAGAAAAGTTAAATAACCATCTAAAACCCCAGAACCTTGTTTCTAAGGATAATGTCCAGAGATTGGTAAGATTAGGATATGATTTAGAGACCTGGCAGAATTTCTCCCTTACCTGTGTTGAATGCGGGGGATGTAATTTAATCTGCGATACCTGCCATTGTTTTTTGTTAGCAGACAGAAAAACCGATTCTTTAAATGAGAAGATAAGAATCTGGGATTCTTGTCAATATGCCAATTTTGCCCGCGTAGCAGGGGGAGCCAATCCTTTAAAAACAAGAAGTAAACGTTTAAGAAATAGATTTATGAAAAAATTTGATTTCTTTATAGATAACCTAGGGATTCCTGCTTGTTGTGGTTGCGGTAGATGCATTGAGGTCTGCCCAGGAAGGATTGATATAAGAGAGGTCTTAAAGGATTTAGCCAATAAAGTATCCCTTAAATAATGCAAGATATCTATTTACCGATAAAAGCAACGCTTGAGGAGATTGTTGTTGAGACACCTACAATAAAAACCTTTGTTTTAAAACCCCATACCTTATTTTCTTTTAAAACCGGTCAGTTTATTGAGTTAACTTTGCCGGGTATAGGGGAGGCACCTTTTACTCCTTCTTCTGATCCGAATATAAAAGATAAGATAGATGTGACCATAATGAATGTAGGAAGGGTTACCTCTTTGCTTCATTCCCTTCAAAGAGGAGCTCTTTTAGGTATCCGCGGTCCTTATGGCAAAGGTTATCCTTTAGAGGAATTTGTAGGAAAGGATATTTTAATTGTAGGCGGGGGTGTGGGATTGGCGCCTTTACGTTCTTTATTATTTAGTCTATTTTCTAATCTTAATAGGTATAACAAGGTAGTCTTACGTTATGGAGCACGTACCCCTAAGGATATTGTTTATAAGGATTCTCTCTTAGAATGGGCAAAGAAGGATAAGGTAGATGTGGTAATTACGGTAGATAGTGGAGATTCTAGCTGGAAAGGAAATGTAGGCTTGGTAACTACTATCTTAAAAGACTTACCTATAGATTTAGATAAAGCAGTGAGTGTAGTCTGTGGACCACCGATAATGATGAAGTTTGTGACTTTAAAGTTATTGGATTTAGGATTTAGACCGAAGGATATTTATCTATCTATGGAAAAGAATATGTCCTGTGGTTTAGGTAAATGTGGGCATTGTCGGATAGGAAGATATTATGTTTGTAAGGACGGCCCGGTCTTTACTTACGAGGATTTAAAGGAGATTCCTGATATCTGGGAGTGAAGATGCGAAGATTATTTATTGATTTGGAAATTTGTCAAAGATGTAAAGAGTGTCAGGTTTTTTGTCAGTATTTTTACCATCCACAAAATAACGGGATTACCTCCTTGCGTGAATATGCTACCTTTGCGCTTTTATGCCGGCATTGCGAGGATGCCCCTTGTGTTAATTCCTGTTATCGTTGTGCCCTGGAACGTAGTTTAGATGGTCATCTTAAACGCTATAAGATGCTTTGCACAAGTTGTAAATCCTGTACGACTGCCTGCCCATTTGGGGTAATCTTAGGGGATTTTATTCCTTATTTAGATTCAAGGTGTGATTTCTGTTTAAGTTTAACTGACGAGATTCCTAAGTGTATAAAAAGCTGTCCTTATAAAGCAGTAGAGCTTAAAGAGGTAAAAGAAGATCCTCAGAATGATATTTATCTTATTGGAGAGAATTTAGCGGTCCATACTAAAAAGTGGTCAAGGCAGGAGATTCAGCTTAAGCAAGGATAGTTTTTGAATGAAATGAAAGGTCTATTCAGTTATCTTATATTCCCGGGATTTTTGTTTAGTGCCTTTATCGGATTAATCGCGGGATGGTTAGACAGAAAGATTACTGCGCGGATTCAATGGCGGAAAGGTCCGCCCTGGTATCAGAATTTTTTAGATATTTTAAAATTACTAGGTAAAGAAACCATTATTCCCGAAGGCACCTCAGCCTTAACCTTTATTTTTTCTCCTTTTTTTGGGTTTTTAAGTGCGGTTTTAGCTACCACTATTTTAGGAAGAAGTATTATCTTTCCTCGGGAAGGTTTCTTGGGTGACTTAATTGTGGTTTTATATCTATTGATGATTCCTGTAATTAGTATCATTATTGGGGCATCTGCTTCCCACAATCCTTTAGCTTCTTTAGGGGCATCGAGGGAGATGAAGATGGCTTTAGGCTATGAGTTGTTTTTTCTTTTCTGCGTTTCGGTGGTAATAATTAAAACAAATGGAGCTATACAATTAGGTTCAATTATTAACCATCAGATGAGTTTTAAATCTAATATCTTTTCTTTTTCTGGTTTTTTGGCCTTTTTACTGTTAGTGTTATTTTATCTTCCCGCTAAATTGGGTTTTGTCCCTTTTGATGCACCAGAGGCAGAGCAGGAGATTATTGCCGGAACAATGATTGAGTATTCAGGATTGGGTTTGGCGATATTTAAGTTGACAAAAGCAATTTTACTTTATACAATGCCTGTTTTATTGATTGTCCTTTTTTTAGGTAAGGACTTAAGTGCATTATTCTTGATTCTTAAATATCTAGCTATATTATTAACCGTGATTATTATTAAGAATACTAATCCGCGTCTGCGCATTGATCAGGTTTTAAGATTATTCTGGGGTCCAGTGGGTATTCTGGCGTTTTTAGCAGTTATATTAGCAGGATTGGGATATTAAAAGAGATGGACTTTAAACTGAAGGCTTTAACTAAATCTTTATGGGTCTTTCATGCCGCCTGTTCTCCCTGTAATAACTGTGATATTGAGATTTTGGATTTACTTACTCCTCGGCATGATGTAGAAAGATTCGGGATAGTTCTTGTAGGAAGTATCCGGCATGCGGATGTTCTTTTAGTTACCGGGGTTCCTAATTATAAGACTAAAGAAAGATTAAAGAAATTATATAGTCAGACACCTCAACCCTGTCTTGTGGTCGCAGTGGGAAATTGCGCTTGCGGAAGGATTATGTTTAGGGAATCTTATAATAGCCCTTGTAATGTAGATGAGATTGTTCCAGTAAGTCTGTATATACCAGGTTGTCCACCAAAACCTGAGGCGATAATCGATGGGGTTGTAAAATTGATTAGTAAATTAAAAACAAAATGCTAATTTTAGAAGAGATCAAAGAAAGATTAAAGGATAAGATAATTGATTTTTATCAACATTCAGCGCGCAGGGTTTATATATTAATTGAAGCTAAATATATCAAAGAGGTAGCACGCATTCTTTTTAAAGAACTGGGGTTAAGATTTTCTACTGCTACAGGACAGGATACCCCAAAAGGTTTAGAAATCCTGTATCATTTTAGTTTTGATAAAACAGGACATATAATTTCTATTCGGGTTTTAATTAAGGATAAAGATAATCCCCAAATCGATTCTTTAGCTACATTGTTTCCTGCTGCCGAGTGGATTGAGCGGGAGATGTGGGAGATGCTGGGGATTAATTTTATTGGACACCCAAATTTAAAGCATCTGCTTTTAAGTGAGGAGTGGCCTGAAGGGAAACATCCTTTAAGAAAAAATGTCTCATAAGGTTATAATTCCTATTGGTCCGTATCATCCTTTACAGGAAGAGCCGGAGTTCTTTCGCCTTTATGTGGAAGGGGAAAGGGTGGTAGATATAGATATCGTGATCGGTTATAATCATCGGGGAATTGAGGAGCTCTCTGAACATAAACATTTTGACCAGGTAGCTTTTTTAGTAGAGCGTATCTGTGGGATCTGCTCTACCAGCCATCCTTTTGCCTATGTGAATGCGATGGAGGATTTGGCTAAGATTGAGGTTCCTGAGCGAGCACTCTATATCCGCACCATTATTGCTGAGATGGAAAGGATCCACAGTCATCTGCTCTGGTTAGGTTTAGCCGGGCATTTTATTGGTTATAATACTGTTTGGATGTGGGCATGGAGATATCGGGAGCCGATTTTGGATTGTTTTGAGATGATCTGTGGAAATAGGAATCATTATGCAATGATGAAGATCGGGGGTGTGCGCCGAGATATAGAAGAACAACACATCTCCTTTTTAAAGAAGACCTTAGATGAGATAGCTAAGGCGGTAGATATGTTTAAGGGTGCGATTATGGATGATCCAGTAATTAAGGCTAGGCTTAAAGGGATCGGGGTTTTAACTAAAAAACAGGCAATCGAATGGTCTGTAGTAGGACCTACTGCAAGGGCATCGGGGGTAAATATTGATGTGCGCAGGGATGATCCCTATGGTGCCTATGACCGGGTTAGTTGGAATGTGATTGTCGAAAAAGATGGGGATATATTTGCTAAAACAAAGGTACGTATCTTAGAATTATATGAATCGATAAGTATTATCCGACAGTGTTTAGATAAACTGCCTAAAGGTGAGATTGAAGCGGTGGTTAAAGAGATTCCTTCAGGTGAAGGGATTGGCAGGGTTGAGGCACCCCGCGGGGAGTGTTTTCATTATGTAAGATCGGACGGAACAAACCGACCGATAAGACATAAGGTGCGTGCTCCCAGTTATATGAATGTAGCTTCTAATAAAGTATCCGCAGTAGGAGGTACTATTTCTGACGCAGCAATTACTTTAGCGGCAGTTGACCCTTGCTATTGCTGTACGGAGAGAGTAGCGGTTATAGATAAATCTACCGATAAAAAGATTATGAATGGTTGGCAGCTTATTGAATTATCTCAGAAAAAGACTGAGATAATTAAAAAGATATTTTCTAAAAATAAATGAAGCTATATCCTCTCTTTAGATTGGATACACTTAATGGTTTTATTGGTATATTCATAGGTCTATTTTTCGTTTTAATTTTGATATATTCCCTTGATTTTATGTGGAAAAAAAGAAATCTTCTGCAGTATTATTTCTATATTATCTTAACCGCTCTTTTTTCTTTGGTAGTGGTTTTTACTAATGACCTGCGCTTGCTTCTGGTTTTCTGGGGCCTATTGGGTTTGACCCTTTATCT
Source organism: Candidatus Omnitrophota bacterium (assembly GCA_023819035.1). Classification (GTDB taxonomy): domain Bacteria; phylum Omnitrophota; class Gorgyraeia; order Gygaellales; family Profunditerraquicolaceae; genus JAMWCL01. The sequence goes on along the minus strand of JAMWCL010000024.1, from coordinate 13,592 downwards.
TTTAATAAATATCGCGGATGATGAGAAAGCAAGCCTTACTGCAAAGAAGACCTTTATTATTGTGGGTGGTTCGGATTGCCTTATGCTTTTGGGAATCGCAATTATTTATTTTTTAAGCGGAACCTTTCAAATGGATAAAATCAAATTATCATTTAACTCTTCTTTAACTAATCTTGCTTATCTTTGTTTGGTGATTGCCTGTTTTGCTAAGGCAGGGGCAATGCCTGTGCATTCTTGGATTCCGGATTGCGCAGAATATGCTCCACTTACAGTAACCGCATATCTACCGGCCTCATTAGATAAGTTATTAGGGATATATCTTTTAGCCAGGATCTCTTTAGATTTATTTGTAATGAATTCTATAATGAATATATTTTTAATGATTATTGGTGCAATCACTATAATTGCTGCGGTGATGATGGCTTTAATACAACATAATATAAAGCGTCTTTTAGGATATCATGCGGTTTCTCAGGTTGGTTATATGGTTTTAGGAATTGGTACAGGGGTTGCTGTAGGTATCGCAGGGGGAATATTTCACATGTTAAATCACGCCATTTATAAGTCCTGTTTATTTTTAAGTACTGCAAATGTAGAATATAGAACAAAGACCTCTGAACTTGATAAATTAGGTGGTTTAGCTAAGATACTTCCCATTACCTACCTAAGTTGTCTGGTGGCTAGTCTCTCTATCTCAGGGGTTCCGCCCTTTAATGGCTTTGTTTCTAAATGGATGGTCTATCAAGGTATAATAGAGAAACTTACAGCCTACAGCGCACAATTTACAGCACAAAGATTTGTAGCTATTCTGTGTTTAGTAGCAGCGATGTTCGGTTCAGGTTTAACCTTAGCCAGTTTTATGAAACTAATCCATGGGGTCTTTCTTGGACAGGACGGAGATAACAAGCAGGTTTGGGCTGAGGTTAGTTGGAGAATGTGGCTTCCTACGGTGATATTGGCAGTAGTCTGTATTGTGTTTGGTGTCTTTGCCTACCCAGTTCCTTTGAAACTCTTTATCTTTCCTGCGGTTAAAGGGATAGATTTTATAGGAACCTGGCACGCAGGATTATCTACTTTGCTGATCATCTTAGGTTTAGTTTTAGGGATATCAATATTTAGCTTAAGAGATTTAAAGCCGGTTTTTCGTAAAGATAGGCCATTTATGGGCGCGGAGACGACCGCCTTAGAACTCACCAAGGTCTCAGGGGTTGAGTTTTATAATACTATAAAGGAACTGAAGGTGTTAAGTTTCATTTATAAAAAGGCAGAGGCAGGTTTTTTTGATATTTATGAACAAGGAAAAAGATTTGTTTTTGCGATAGGAAGAGGCTTGCAATATCTACATAATGGGGTTTTGCCTTCTTACTTAGTTTGGTGTCTTTTGGGTATGTTGGGATTATTTTATGTAATAATCTTTAAATGATGGAACTATATTTACTTTTATTATTTATGATCTTGGCAGCAATTGTGGCGGTAGAGATTAATGATTTACTTTCCAGCGTCATTGCGGTAGGTGCAGTAGGATTGGGATTGTGTTTAACATTTTTAATCCTTAAAGCACCTGATTTAGCCATCACCCAATTGGTGGTAGAGATCCTATCTTTAATTATTCTTATCCGAGCAACCATTAAGAAGGATTTGCCCTTGGTAAGAGATGGTCGGTGGTTATTTAATACCCTCTCTACACTTTTATTTATCGGTTTCTTTTTAATTTTTGCCTGGTTTGCCTTAAAGGAGTTGCCTGAGTTTGGAAGACCTATAATGCGCATATCTAAGGAGTATATAGAAAAAGGTTTGCAGAAGACAGGTGCGACGAATCTTGTTTCCGCGATAATCCTGGATTTCAGGGGTTACGATACCTTAGGTGAAGCAACCGTTCTGTTTACTGCGGTGATGGGGGTACTGGCAGTAATTAGAATGATAGGAAGGATAAATGGAAAATAAAAAAGAACCCGGGATGACCTTAATTGTAAAAACAATTACTCGACTTACCGTGGGCTTAATATTATTGTATGGTATCTATATTGTTTTACATGGCCATTTAACCCCGGGAGGCGGATTTGCCGGCGGGGTAATCATTGCCCTTTCCTTTGTTCATCTTATGCTTGCTTTTGGCAGGGAAACTGCTTTAAAGAAATTATCCCAGACTAAGGCATCTATATTAGAGAGTTTAGGTGCTCTTATGTTTTTGTCCGTAGCCTTGTTAGGGTTTTTAGGAGGTTTTTTCTTCTTTAACTTCTTCGCACAAAAAGGAACTCCTTTTGATTTATTTAGCGCAGGCATTATTCCTTTATGCAATATTGCCATCTGCCTTAAAGTAGGCGCAGGGTTATTTGCTATCTTTGTAGCATTGATTTTATTTAAGAATCTAAAGAAAAAAGAATGAGTATATATATTCTGTGTTTGGTTTTATTTTGTATCGGACTTTATTGTGTGTTGAGAAAAAGGAATATAATTAAAATTATTATTGGTCTGGGGATCGTGGAATACGCAGTAAATTTATTTTTTGTTCTAATTGGTTATCAAAGATACGGCCGGGCTCCTATCTTAGCTAAAGAACAAAAGATTTTAAATATGGTTGATCCTCTACCTCAAGCATTGGTTTTAACCGCAATTGTAATTGGTCTGGCGGTTACTGTTTTTATGGTGGCGATTGCGATAAGACTCTATGAGAAATACGGGACATTTGATATTACCAAGATTAAAAGATTAAAGGGATGATGATTCTACCATTATTTGTAGTTATTCCTTTAGGAGGAGCCTTTTTACTCTCTCTAATAGGAAAGCTTGATAAACGTATAAACGATGCATTAGCTAATATTGCTACTTTTTCCTTATTGGTCTTGTCTGTTTTTGCTATCCGTTATCCATTAGCAGGTAAGGTCTTGGTATATAAGGTAGGTGGCTGGAAGCCACCCATAGGGATATGTATGGTCTTGGATGGTCTAACCAGCTTTATGTTAGTGACTACCAATCTAGTTAGCTGTTTGGTAGCTATTTATTCTATAAGCTATATGGAAAGATATACGGATAAATATAGGTTTTATACCCTTTTTCTTTTGATGCTTGCGGGTATGAATGGAGTAATTGTTACTGGAGATTTATTTAATCTCTTTGTATTCTTAGAGATCGCTTCAGTTGCCAGTTATGCCTTGGTTGCCTTCGGTACGGAAGCCGAAGAACTAGAGGCTTCTTTTAAATATACAATTATGAGCTCAGTTGCCTCAAGTTTTATTTTATTAGGGATTGCTTTGCTTTATAGTTTTAGCTCCACCCTAAATATGGCGGATATGGCATGGGTGTTAGCCCAGAGGAATTCAAGTCTGCTTTTATATTTTGTAGCTGTTTTGTTTATAATGGGTTTTGGTTTAAAAGCAGCGATTGTTCCTTTTCATGCCTGGCTTCCTGACGCACATCCTTCTGCTCCTGCCTCTATCTCGGCAATGCTTTCGGGTGTAGTAATTAAGGTATTAGGGGTTTATACACTTATAAGAATCTTCTTTAATCTTTTTCCAATAAATAAGACATCTCTTTCGGTTTTGATGTTTTTGGGGACGGTTTCTATATTGGCAGGGGTAATCTTAGCTTTAAGTCAATGGGACTTTAAAAGATTGTTAGCATATCATTCAATTAGTCAGATTGGTTACATTATTCTCGGGATAGGTTTGGGAACCCCTTTAGGAATTACAGGTGCTTTATTTCATCTTTTCAATCATTCGGTATTTAAGTCATTACTTTTTTTAAATTCAGGTGCAGTAGTTTATGCTTTAGGTACAAGGAATCTTCAAGAGATGGGAGGATTAAAAGAAAGGATGCCGCTTACTGCTAATACGAGTTTAGTTGCTTCCATGTCTATTTCAGGTATACCTCCTTTTAATGGGTTCTGGAGTAAATTATGGATAATCTTAGCCTGTATGCAATCGGGTAGGATTCTTTATGCATTTTGGGCGGTGATAGGTAGTATCCTTACCTTGGCTTCTTTTATGAAGGTGCAGAAATATGCTTTTTGGGGTAAATTGAAGAAGCAATGGGAGTCTGTAAAAGAGGTTCCTTGGCCAATGCAGTTAGCAATGCTGGTTCTAGCGGTAATCTGTATTCTTTCTGGATTTTTAGTTGCTCCTTTTTTTAGTGCTTTTATAGATTCTGCAGTTAAGGTTATTTTGTCAGGTCAAGGTTACGCCCATACAGTTTTTAAGATGTTAAGATGAGAAAAAGCCATATTATTTTGTTTATTTTTTTAATTTTAATGTGGCTTTTTGTAACTTGGCCAACTGACTTACAGCATCTAATTGTAGGCATTTTGGTCTGTGGTTTTGTTTCTTTTATGATAGGGGATATGTTTGTAAAAAGACCTCATGTGTTTAAACACCTCAGCCGTTATTTATGGTTTCTTTATTATATTCCCTTATTTATCTGGGAGTGTATTAAGGCAAATTTAGATGTGGCTTATCGAGTAGCCCATCCGGATTTACCCATTAATCCGGGAATCGTGAAGGTAAAGACAGATTTAAAATCTGATACTGCCTTGACATTTTTGGCAAACTCAATTACCCTTACCCCGGGAACAATGAGTGTAGATATTGATGCGGAGAAAGGCTATCTTTATATTCACTGGATCAATGTTAAGGATAAGGATATACATAAGGCAACCGAGATTATTGTGGCTAGGTTTGAGAAGATATTAAAACGGATATTTGATTAATGAGAATAATACGCTGGTTATTAGGTTTGATAGTGTTGTTAAGTGCCTTTGTTTTTAGCTGGTTTAACCCTTTTTGTTCTTTATTAGAGTGGCAGTCTCTATTTTTAAAGCGAGGCTTTTTTGTGCTTTTTCTCTGTGGACTGCTTTGTCTTTGGCGAATTATAAGAGGCCCTACCCCTGCGGATAGGGCGGTTGCCATCGATATCTTAGGGATTTTAATCTTGGGTTTCTGTGCGATATTGGGAATCCCCACAGGTAGAGACTGGTATATCGATATCGGTATTGCCTGGGCTTTACAGAGTTTTATCTCCACATTAGCCTTGGCAAAGTATATTGAGGGAAGGGATTTTGATGAATGAGATAATTGGCTATATATTTATAGGGATTGGACTTGCTTTTGATTTCTTTGGTTGTTTGGGGCTGATTAGACTTCCTGATGTGTATAATCGTCTTCAGGCATCTACCAAGTGTGTAACCTTAGGAACCTGTAGTATTCTTTTTGGGCTATTCTTATTTAAGGGATTTACTGCTTCAGGAATAAAGGCGCTACTGTGTATTTTATTTATAATCTTAACTGCTCCGGTCTCCGCCCATGCTTTATCAAGGGGTGCCCATAGCTCAGGGGTAAAGCTATGGGATAAGTCTGTATGCGATATGTATGCAGAAGATAAAAAGTATAAAGCTTAAGATGCGCTACCCAAAATTAAGAGAACTAAGAGAAGCGATCCGGGCTTTAATAAAAGGGCCATATACCTCTAAATTTCCCTATGCACCTCATAAACCCTACCAGAGATTTAGGGGAAGGCCAGAGTTTCATCAGGAAGATTGCATTGGTTGCGGTGCTTGTTTTCAGGTTTGTCCCGCAAAGGCAATCGAATTAAATGATACAAAAGAAAAAAGAATCCTTATCATCCATTGGGATATGTGTATTTTCTGTGGTCAGTGTCAAGCAAATTGTCCTACGCAGAAGGGAATTATGCTTTCCGATAAGTTTGATCTGGCTACATGCGGAAAAAGAGAGGAGCTTAAGCAAAAGATAGAAAAAGAATTATACTTATGTGATCTTTGTGGTGAGATAATTGCTCCTTTAGATCAGGTTCGTTGGGTAGCAAAAAGACTGAGTTCACTTACCTTTAGCAATCCATCTTTAATGTTATCTTATCTAAAAGAGCTAGGACTTACTTTAAAGCAACCCTCTTTTAATGAAAAGGCTTCCAAGGAGTTCTTGCGCGCAGATCGAATAAGGATCCTTTGTCCGCGTTGTCGAAGACAGGTAGTAATTAAATCTTAAAGAAAGGAGGCCCTAGAATGAAAAGATATTATTTAGTGATAATGGTGATTTTGGCTTTAGATATTTGTCTTTTAGGCTGTAAAAAGAAGCAACCCGAATTAAAAGAATTGCAGACCCCTATCTCTACCGAGATCCCTACAGTATTACCTGAGCAGACTCCCATCTCATTGCCAGCAAGATCTCAAGAGATAACCCTAACCCCTTCTAAGATAGAGCCTCCTATCCCTCAAGGTCCGTATAAACCAACTAACGAAGAAATCCAACTTGCTTTAAAGAATGCGGGTTTTTATACCGGGGCTATTGATGGCAAAATCGGACCTTTAACTAAAAAAGCGATCGAGGAATTCCAGAAAGCAAATGGGCTTCAAGTAGATGGAATTGTGGGACCGAAGACTTGGGCGGTATTAAGTAGATATCTTAATCCTCCTACTGCTGAGATACCTACAAAGGGCACCTTGAAAAAAAGATAATTTTGTTGTATACTTTTTATAGCCGATAAAGGCAAACCTCCACCACAAGAAAGTGGTGGGCGTGCCAGTGTTTTGGCGCGTCGAGAAATCGGGGGACGCAAAGCCACAGACCTAACCCCTTGTTATAAGGGTAAGGTGGCTGGGTTGCCGAAGGAAGGTGAAGAAGGCAAAATCCTTGCCTTTATCGGCTTATAATTTAATTAGTATTCTTGCCCCAACAAAATTGTTGGGGTTTTTTATTTTTATGTGTATAATAATAAAAAGATGTTAAGTTTTCCTAAGGATTTTTTTTGGGGTTCAGCCACCTCTGCTTATCAGGTAGAGGGCAATAACTTTTGCTCTGACTGGTGGGAATGGGAAAAGAACCTAGAATTAGAAAAACGCTCAGGTAAAGCCTGCCTTCATTATGAACTTTATAAAGAAGACTTTAATCTGGCTAAGTTCCTTAATCATAACGCCCATCGTTTATCCATTGAGTGGAGCAGGGTTGAGTCGAAAGAGGGGTTTTTCTTAGATAAGGAACTGAGGCATTACTTAGAGGTTATTGAGTATCTAAGAGAATTAAGGATTGAGCCGATCGTTACATTACACCATTTTACTAACCCTTTATGGTTAGCAAAACAGGGTGGTTGGGAAAATAAAAATTCAGTTTTTTATTTCTTACGTTATGTAGAAAGATTAATTCATTTACTATGTGAGAAGGTGCGTTTCTGGATAACTATTAACGAGCCAATAGTTTATACCTATCACGGTTATATAGTAGGGATATGGCCACCCCAGATTAGATCTCTCTGGAGAGCAAGAAGGGTGATCGAGAATTTAACCTTAGCCCACATTAAGGCATATAAGTTAATCCATAATATCTATAAAAGAAAGAAGTTAAATCCACCTTATGTAAGTATTGCTCAGAACCTTATTGCCTTTGTACCTTGTAGTTTAAACTTAAAAAATAGATTCGCTACTTATCTAAGGGATAGATTTTATAATTTTGGATTAATTGAAAGACTTATCCGGGCCAAGAGCTTAGATTTTATTGGGATTAACTATTATACTCGCAATCTTATAGATGTGGTCGACTTTAAATTTCAAAACCTTTGTTTAGATAGTTGTTCAAGGCATAATCTCTTAGAGAAAAATTCCTTAGGTTGGGAGATTTATCCAGAAGGTTTATATGATTTGCTTATGCGATTAAAAAGATATAAGCTTAAAATTTTTATCTTAGAAAATGGTATCTGTACAGAAAACGATGGTCTGCGTTGGGAATTTATCTATAGGCATTTAGAAAATATCTGCCATGCCATTCAGGAAGGAGCAGAGATCTTAGGATATCTTTATTGGTCACTTTTAGATAACTATGAATGGGATAAGGGTTTTTTGCCTCGTTTTGGGCTTATTGCGGTTGATTATTTAAACTACAGACGCACAATCAGAGAAAGCGCAAAAAGATTTGCCTTAGTTTGTCAAAGTGGAAGTTTATAAAGATGGTTCAGTTAGATAACTCAAACATATTAAAAGATATTCCTTTATTTTCTGGTTTCTCAGATGAAGAGTTCAGTTTGATTAAAGAAAAAGCTAATCTCATTGAGTATAAAAAGGGCCAGATTATCTATAAAGAGGGAGATCCTGCGGATGCCTTCTATTGCATTGTCATCGGAAGGGTCTTGATCTTTACCCAGGATGCCTTGGGCAATAGAAGGATTCTTGAGTATCTGCATCGAGGGAAATATTTTGGGATTATTTCGCTTTTAACCGGTGAGCCGCATTCTGTAACTAGTCAAGCAATTAATGATTGCCTGATTTTGGTAATTAAAAAAGAGGATTTTGATTATATTTTAAAGAAGATTCCTAGTCTGGCTATTGATTTAAGTAAAACCTTGTCGCGTAGACTTAAAAATAAAGATATACATCAAAAGATTATCTTTGAAAGCACAATTATTTCCATATTCAGTTCTTATTCCCAAGCAGGAAAGACGATTTATGCGATGAATCTTGCCTTTGGTTTAAAAAAACAGACACATAAATCAGTGATTATATTAGATATTCTCTCCTTCGATAAATTACATACCTTACCCCATAGATTAGGAATAACTGATTATAAGGTTTTTGATCTTTTTGAATCAAAAGATCTTAATCTAATTCAAAACTTTATTTTAAAAGATAAATCAGGTATTGATTTAATCTGTTTTAGCTATAAGCCAGAGGAGGAATTGTGTATAAAGAGGCTTTTTGAGCTCATAAGCCTTTTGGTTAATGATTATCATTATATTATCTTAGATCTTCCCAGTCTTATGGATAGAACTGTATTTAGAATCCTAAGCCAATCCGATGAGGTTCATATATTAAGTAGCCCGGAACCCGTAGATTTAAAAAGGACAGCGCATCTTAGTCGAAGATTAAAAACCGAGTTTGGTTTTGCAAAGGATAAGATTAAGATTATTATAAATGAATATAAACTAGCAAAGCTTACTACTCAACAACAGATAGAGCTTTTAAGACATCCGGTATTTGCTACCTTACCTAAGATAGGATTGGTTTCATCAGAGAGATTGGTTTTGGAGGAGCCAGAATGCGAATACTCAAAGGCAATTAGGAGGATATCTCGTCAGATTGGGGATTGTTTAGTGGGTATAGCCTTAGGAGTGGGATGCGCCTATGGATTCTGTCATATTGGGGTATTAAAGGTAATTGAAGAAGAAAGGATCCCCATTGATGTTATTGCTGGTTCAAGCATGGGCGCGCTAATTGCCAGTCTTTGGGCTTTAGGTATGTCAAGCAAGCAGATTCTTGAGATTGCTTGCGAGTTTCAAGATCCCAGGCGTCTTTTAAGTATGGTTGATTTAACCCTGCCTACCTTAGGATTTATTAAAGGGAAAAAACTTTACAATTTTTTGAAAAGATATTTAAACAATAAGACATTTTCGGATGTTAGACTTCCATTAAAGATCGTTACCAGTAATGTAAAGACAAAGGAATCCATAATCTTAGATAAGGGGTTGTTGATAGATGCGATTATGGCAAGCTGTGCTATGCCCGGCGTATTTATGCCTTCTAGATTTAAACCGGATAATATACTTCTTGATGGAGGAGTAGTTAGTCCTTTACCTACTGAACCATTATTTAAGATAGGAGTAAAAAAGATTATTGCGGTCAATGTTACTCCTACACGTGAAGACATTCTAAAACAGCATCAGAGGATAAAGGGGATAATCCAGACTAGCGATTCGATTAGAAAAAGATTCTCTGGTTTAAAAGGATTCTTCTTAAGAAGGCTTAAAAACAATATCTTAGATATTATCTTCAGTAGCATTGAGGTAATGCAGTCAGAGATAGCTTCTCAGGAAGCAAGATTAGCGGATGTGGTTCTGCATCCCTTTGTTTCAGATCTTCATTGGTTAGAGTTTCATAAGGCAGAAGAATTTGCAAAGAGAGGCGAAGAAGAGACAAGAAGGAATTTAGATAAGATATGGCAGATTGTTAATGAGTAAAAGGAGGCAAAAGATGAAGGGATTCCACGGATTAATTATATTTTTAATTTGTATTCTAAACCTTATAGGTTGTAAAAGTATAAAGGAACTCACCTATGGTATCGCCGGGGTCTCTACCAGGGTCTTAGAGGAAAATAGAAAATCGGCAATTGTAGAGGTTTTTGCTTATGATTACCTCAGTTGTTATAAAAGATGTATTGAGATATTAAAGAAAATCGGTGCCTATATCTATAAACAGGATATTAAGAAATATATGATTGCTATCTATGTTTCAGAAGAGGATACTACCCCGGTGGGTTTATTCTTTAAGGAGATAGATAAAAACCATACACAGATCGAGATCTCATCCCCAAGTACCTATGCCAAAGAGCTTATCTCAGAAAAATTATATCACGGTCTTAAATCGCCTTAAATCCGCTCTTAAGGGTAAGGTAATTATTATTGGGATAGGAAATACCTTAAGGTTCGATGATGGTATAGGTATAGTCTTAACCCGCAGGCTTAAGGATAGATTGCCCTACTCTGTATGGGACATCACCAGTACATTAGAGAATTATTTAGAAAAGATTATTAAAGAAAAACCCGATACCCTAATTATCATTGATGCGGTTGATTTTGGTGGTTTACCGGGTGAGATTAAGCTTTTTGACCCCTTATCTTTGAAAACGGCAAATCTGTTTTCTACTCATAATATCTCTTTATCATTAGCGATAAATTACTTGCAAAGCAATTTAAAGGTAGATATAATTATTCTGGCTATTCAGCCAAAAAGGGTTTCTTTTGCAAAAGGGTTAAGCTCGGAATTAAAAAGGAGCTTAAGATTCTTAGAAGATTATTTTATCGATTATGCAGAGAAAACAAAAAAGGGATAACTGGGGTTCGCGCCTCGGAGTAATAATGGCAGTAGCCGGTTCTGCTATTGGACTGGGGAATTTTATAAGATTTCCCGCTAAGGTCGCTTCAAATGGAGGCGGAGCCTTTATGATTCCTTATCTAGTCTCTTTATTTTTATTAGGGATTCCATTAATGTGGATTGAATGGACCTTAGGTCGCTATGGCGGAGGTTTTGGCCACGGTACAGCCCCGGGGATATTTCATAGTGTCTGGCAGAAAAATCGTTTCATTAAATACTTTGGGGTTATTGGTATATTCGGTCCATTGATAATCTTTATCTATTATACCTATATAGAATCCTGGACCTTAGCCTATAGTTTTTTTGCTTTAACGGGTAAATACACTAACCTTATGAATCAGGAAGCAATGCAGAGTTTCTTAAAGGGCTTCCAGGGTTTAGAGAAGAATCAATTCTTTAATAGTATATCTTCTGCCTATATGTTCTTCCTTATTACCTTTATTTTAAATATCAGTATTGTTTATTATGGAATAAAAAGAGGCATTGAGCGGGTCTGTAAGATTGCCATGCCCCTTCTTTTTATCTGTGGGATAATCCTTTTACTGCGTGTTTTAACCTTAGGTGTACCTGATCCAAATCGACCAAATTGGAATGTTTATAATGGATTTGGTTTTTTATGGAATCCTGATTTTACTGCCTTAAAATCCCCTCGGGTTTGGCTTGAGGCAGCTGGACAGATATTTTTTACTTTAAGCGTGGGAATTGGAGTTATTCTTACCTACGCTAGTTATTTATCTAAAGGAGACGATGTAGTTTTATCGGGGTTAACCGCAGCAAGCATCAATGAGTTAGCTGAGGTTATTTTAGGAGGCAGTATCATTATCCCTGCTGCCTTTGTTTTTTTTGGGCCGGAGAATATTCAGGCAATCGCCCGTTCAGGGGTATTTAATCTAAGTTTTGTCACCATGCCTTTAATTTTAAATAGATTACCCTTAAATCAGATTCTAAGTTTTCTTTGGTTTTTCCTTTTATTTCTAGCTGGAGTAACCTCTTCTATTTCTTTAATTCAACCAGCAGTAGCATTCCTAGAGGATGAGTTTGATATTGATAGAAAAAGAGCAGTTTTAATATTTGCTATCGTTTCTTTTATCTTATGTCAACCCGCCATATTTTTCTTAAAAAATGGGGTGGTAGATGAATTAGACTTTTGGGGAGGAACATTTTTCTTGGTAATATTTGCGATGGTTGAGACTATACTTTTTGCTTGGATATTGGGAATGGAAAATGCCTGGGATGAGATACATAAGGGAGCAGACATGTCTGTACCTAAGGTGTATAAGTTTATTATTAAATATATCACCCCCTTATTCTTAATCACAATTCTTTTAACCTGGCTTTGGCAGGAATGGCTTCCTATAATCCTCATGAGGAATGTCAGTTCTACTAGGCAGATTTATATTTTAGTTACCCGTGCAGGGCTTTTGTTGATATTTTTGGTTTTGGCAGTTTTGGTGAAGCTTGCATGGAAAAGAAAAAAAGCAATGATGGAAAGGCTAAGATGAAATTAAGTGGTTGGATATTTATGGTTCTGTCTTGGACAGTAATCTTGGGAATGATTACCTTTTGTTTTATTAGGATATTTTCTAAGAAGGAGTTAAGATGAAGAAAAAAATTATTCCTTTTGTCTTTATCCTTTTTGTAATAGTAAATCTTTATGGTTGTTGGTTCATTGTAGGTGGAGCAGTAGGTGCAGCTGGGACATATGTGATGGGAAAGGATAGCATTCAGACCGAGACTGATCGTCCTTACGATTTACTTTGGAATACAACTTTAAAAGTAACCAGGATTAGCGGAACAATAACTAAAGAAGATAGTTTACATGGTTTGATTGAAGCAAATATAGAGAATAGTCATGTATGGATTCGCTTGATTCGGCTTACACGTGCAACTACTCGTTTAAGGGTATCGGCACGGACAAGGATGCATCTTCCCAATTTAAGTTTAGCACAAAAAATATTTAGTAAGATCTTAGAGGAGGCAAGATAAATAATTTAGCTAATCTTTTAAGTATCTTAAGTTTATTCTGTGGATTTTCAGCGATCATCTTTTCATTGGAGAACCATTTTACCTTTGCCTCGTGGGCAATATTATTATCGGTTTTTTTCGATGGCTTAGACGGTCAGATAGCCAGAATGAACCCCTTACCTAGTGAATTTGGTAAGGAATTGGATTCTTTAGTGGATGTAGTCTCTTTTGGCATCGCCCCATCTATCTTAGGGTATACCTTTATTTATAAAGATTTTTATCTTTTTGCTAGCTTAGCTTTATTTATTTATCTTTTTTGTAGTGTGATGCGTTTGGCAAGGTATAATATCACCCCGAAGGAAAGTCTGGTAAATTGCTTCTATGGCTTACCTACCACTGCCAGCGGAGGGACTTTGGCTTCCTTTATCTTAATCTATAGGAAAAAAGGTCTTATCGAAATACCTCAATTTGTACCTGTAGTATTTGTCTTTATGATTTTGGTTCTTTCTTTGTTAATGATCTCCAACGTAAGATATCTAAATCTTGATGGTTTAAAACAGTTCTTTGGTAAAAACACTTTTTGGGTGGCTTTAGTTTTAGGGATCATTGTAATAATCAGTTTTTTATTTAAGAAAGCAGGTATTGTATTTTTTTGTTTATTCTTAATTTACTTGATTTTTTCTCCGTTTGTGGTAAAAAGATTAAATAATTTATAAGTGCCGAGGTAGCTCAGTGGTAGAGCGCTGCCCTGAAAAGGCAGGCGTGG
>JAMWCL010000023.1 GCA_023819035.1 Candidatus Omnitrophota bacterium | reverse complement strand
GGAAGAAAGCTAAGATTTAAAAAGATAGGGAGCTTTAAAAACCAAAAAGAAGATTCTTTAAAAGAATTCTTAAAAGGTGACATTTCTATTTTGCAAAAAAGATGACATTTTTATGTTGCAACAACACTTTAAATTTTTATCCTTGACCTTACCTTTTTAATATTATATAATTAATTTTCTAAAATTAATTTATTTTAATTCTAAAATCCAAGGAGTTTAATTATGGCGGTTGAAAATAAACGTAACCTTATTCTTTTAGGTCATGCCCAGTCAGGAAAGACGACACTTTCTGAAGCAATCCTTTATTTCTGTAAAGCCACTAACCGTAAGGGTTCAGTGATTGATGGCACAACCGTAAGCGATTATAGTTTTGATGAAATAGAAAGAAAAAGTTCTATAAACTCAAGTTTCTTATATTGTGATTACGAGGGAATGCGCCTTCAATTGGTGGATACGCCGGGTTATGCTGACTTTTGGGGAGAGGTGATTTCTGGCATCCGCGCAGTAGATAGCGCAATCCTTCTGGTGGATGCTGCTTCAGGGGTGGAGGTGGGTACAGAGCGTGCCTGGCAATTACTGGAAGAGGCAGGTCTTGCCTGCATTATATTTATCAACAAACTGGATAAAGAAGAGACTGATTTTAATAAAACATTTTTAGAGGTAAAAGAGCGACTTTCAACAAAGGCAGCAGTAATTACATCTCCTCCTAGCCCGGATTTGGTAGAGATTATCGCTGAAAGCGACGATAAACTTTTAGAGAAGTATTTAGAAGGAGCCCAGTTAACAGAGGAGGAATTAAGTCAGGGTTTACGTCAGGCAGTAATCCGGCGTAAGATTTTCCCGGTGATTGCTGGCTCTGCTTTGAATGACAAGGGAATCAAAGAGATTTTAGAGGCAATTTTAAAGTATCTACCTTCTCCTTTAGAGCGCTGCCGAATAGAAGCGCGGGATCCTTTAAATCCCCAAGAAAAAAAAGAGATTCAATTTAAAGAAGACGCGCCCTTTTCGGCATTTGTGTTTAAAAGTATCGCTGATCCTTATGTGGGCCAGCTTAGTCTTTTAAGAATTTTTTCGGGTAAACTTTTATCCAATACGGGCTTTTATAATGTAAATAAAAAAATAAAAGAACGGATTGGTCAGATTTATCTCTTACAAGGCAAGGAGCAAAGACCGCTTGATTCTGCTTCCTGTGGAGACATTGTCGCGATTGCCAAATTAAAAGAGACCACTACCTCTGATTCGCTTTCCGATGAGAAAGAGCCAGTTTTATTTGCTCCTTTAGTCTTTCCTGAACCTGCAATCTCCGCCTCGGTGAAGCCCAAGACCCGCCAGGATGAAGAAAAGATTTCTGCTTCTTTAGTAAAACTGGCTGATGAAGATCCTACTTTTAAAGTAACCAGAGACCAGCAAACTAAAGAATTAATTATCTCAGGTTTGGGGGATCTACATTTAAGTGTGATGATTGGCCGGATGAAAAAGAGATTTAATGTAGATGTGGAATTAAGTACTCCTAAAGTTTCTTATAAAGAGACTATTACTAAGACCGCCAAGGTTCAAGGTAAATACAAGCGCCAGTCAGGTGGTCGGGGTCAATACGGCGATGTCTGGATTGAGGTTGAGCCATTAGAGCGAGGCAAGGGGTTTGAATTTGTAGATAAGATTTTCGGAGGAGCTATCCCTAAGAACTATATACCGGCAGTAGAGAAAGGGGTTCTTCAGGCAATGTCAGAAGGAGCAATCGCAGGTTATCCTATTGTAGATATCCGGGTTACCTTATACGATGGTTCTTATCATGAGGTTGATTCCTCTGATTTAGCCTTCCAGATTGCCGGAGCCATGGCTTTAAGAAAAGCAGTGCTTGAGGCAGGGCCAATATTATTAGAGCCGATTATGGATGTAGAGGTAGTTGTTCCGGAAGAATATTTAGGAGCCATCTCGGGAGATTTAAATTCCCGGCGAGGTAGAATCATGGGTATGGATGTAAAAGGTAGATCCCAAATTGTAAAAGCCCAGGTTCCTTTAGCAGAGATGTTTACCTATGCTAATAACTTGCGTTCTATTACCGGAGGAAGAGGTTCCTATACCATGCGTTTTTCGCATTATGAAGAGGTCCCCCGTAAGATTGCCTCAGAGATTGTCAGTCAATACCAAGCTTCAAAGAAACAACCCGAGGAAGGGTAGTTCTTTTTATAAAAATAAATGAAGATCGCTGTTTTAGGAATAGATTTCTCTTTGGGTAAGACCGAGCTTCCCGATGAAAGGATAAATAAATTAAGATTAATCTTTCATCCTCCTAAAATAACCTTTATCCAGCTGGAGTTCTTGGACGCAGATCATCTTAAGGAAGCAGATGCTATCTTGGCGGAAAAGAACGCTAAGTTAGATTTAATCTTACAGGATTTAGAAAGCATTGAAAAGCATCTGGATAACCAGGTAGCTTTACGTGCCAAACAAGCCTTAGAAGGAGAAACCCTGCTTAATGAGATTCCCTTTTCTGAAGAAGAGATCAAGCTACTTGCGAATCTTAATTTAGTTACTTTAAAACCTATTTATTTTGTAGATAAGGATAATTTACCTTCTATTCCTGAGATGATCCAGGGTGTTTATCTTTTTTGCGAAATGATTTCTTTTTTTACAGTTAATGAAAAGGAATTGCGTGCTTGGTCGATAAAGAAAGGAACCACCGTTTACGAAGCAGCCGGGAAGATACACTCGGATCTTCAGAAGGGTTTTATTAAGGCAGAGGTGATTGGTTTTGAAGATTTAATCAAGGCAGGAAGTCTAAATCAGGCAAAGGCCAAAGGTCTAATAAGATTAGAAGATAAGGAATATATAGTAAGAGATGGTGATTTAATTCAAATTAGATTCAATCTTTAATTTCTAATCTAAAGGGATAAACAATGTTAAAGATTAAACGTGCATTGATTAGTGTCTCCGATAAGACTGGCTTATTAGATTTAGTTAAGGAGTTAATTAAATATAATGTAGAGATTCTCTCTACGGGAGGGACTGCCAGGTTGTTAAGAGATAACGGCATACCGGTAAAGGAGGTTTCCGAATATACCGGCTTTCCCGAGATGCTCGATGGAAGGGTAAAGACCTTGCATCCTAAGATACATGCAGGGCTTTTGGCTTTAAGGGATAATCAAGAGCATATGGATACCTTATTAAAACATAATATTAATCTCATTGATCTGGTAGTAGTAAATCTTTATCCTTTTGAGAAAACGGTTCAGAAACCGGCGGTAAAATTAGAGGAGGCAATTGAGAATATTGATATCGGTGGACCAGCGATGTTACGTTCAGCAGCAAAGAATTATTCATCGGTAGCAGTGGTCTGCAATCCTAAATACTATCCTGAGATTATTCAGGAACTAAGGAAAAATAACGGAGGTATCTCGGAGGATTTAAGATTTAAATTAGCACTGGAGGCTTTTCGTCTTACCAGCTATTACGATCGTATGATCTATGATTATTTAAATAGACAAGGAAAGAATACTAGCGCAGAAAGCTTAGCTTTCCCTGAGGATTTAGTTTTAAGATTTAAAAAAATCCAAAATCTAAGGTATGGAGAGAACCCCCATCAAAAAGCAGCCTTTTATAAAGAAGAGGATAGGGAATCCGGCTTGGTTTTAATGAGACAGGTTTGGGGAAAGGAGCTTTCCTTTAATAATATATTAGACCTTAATGCTGCGGTAAATATTATAAAGGAATTTACAGATCCTGCAGTGGTCTTTATCAAACATAATAACCCTTGTGGGGTAGCGGAGAACAAGGATTTAAAGAAGGCCTATCAGCAGGCCTTTAATTGTGATAGATTATCCGCATTTGGAGGGATAGTGGGGATTAATCGCAAGGTAGATTTGAATTTAGCCCATCTAATTTATAGAAGTGGGTTTTTAGAATGTGTCATCGGTTTAGGTTTTACTAAAGAGGCCTTAGATTTATTAAAGAAAAAAAAGAATTTAAGGATTTTGGAATTACCTAATCTTTTAGCCAGCAGCGGTGGATTAGATTTTAAGAAGATAGAAGGAGGACTTCTTTTACAGGATGAAGACCGCTTAACCTTAGATGAGGATAACCTTAAGGTAGTTACTAAGCTTAAACCCACAAAAAAACAGCTTCAATCACTTATCTTTGCCTGGAAGGTGGTTAAGCATGTAAAATCCAATGCCATTGTTTTAGCAAAAGGCACAAAAACCATAGGTATTGGTGCGGGGCAGATGTCGCGGGTAGATGCGGTATTTATTGCCCTTAAAAAAGCAGGAGATTCTGCAAAAAATTCTGTCTTAGCTTCCGATGCCTTCTTTCCTAAAGAGGATGCTATCCAATTATCCGCACGCTTTAAAATCAAGGCAATTATCCAACCCGGTGGCTCAGTGGCTGATGAAAGGATTATAAGCTTAGCAGATAAATATAAGATTGCCATGGTTTTTACTGGGATCAGGCATTTTAGGCATTAACCCCCTTTTTATTAAGTTTTAAGATAAAAAATGACCTACCCAGAGGCAATTGCCTATCTTGAATCCTTTATTAATTATGAAAAGATAGCAAGTTATCCTTATAAGCACTCAATGAAGTTAGAAAGAATGAAGGATTTCTTAAATATCTTAGATAATCCCCATTTAAATCTAAGATGCATTCATATAGCCGGAACTAAAGGTAAAGGTTCAACCTGTGCCTTTATTACCTATATATTAAGGGAGGCAGGCTATAAGGTAGGGCTTTATACCTCACCGCATCTTTCGGATTTCCGGGAAAGAATAAGGGTTCTTAAGAGTTCAGCATCCTATTCCTTAGATTCTGGCTTAAAGGATTTTGAAGGAATGATTTCCAAGAAGGATTTAGTTAGGTTAGTAGAGGGATTAAAGCCGGCGATTGAGAGATATAATAAGAGCTCCAGATATGGTCATCTTTCTTTTTTTGAGGTCTATACTGCTTTGGCATTTATTTATTTTAAAGAAAAAAAGGTTGATTTTGCAGTTTTAGAGACAGGGTTAGGCGGAAGATTGGATGCGACAAATGTAGTGAATGCCTTAGTCTGTGCAATTACCCCGATAAGTTATGAGCATACCCGGAAGCTGGGAAGTACCTTAACAGAGATTGCTCAAGAAAAAGCAGGGATTATAAAAATCCCAAATCCCAAATCCCAAGTCTCAAATCCTATTGTTATCTGCGCACCGCAACCAGAAGAAGCCTTAAGAGTAATCAAGGATAGGTCTGAGCAGATGCGGGTAAGATTATATGAGCTAAATAAGGATATATTCTTTGAAAAGACCGTTAAAGGTTTTAATGTTTTGGGTCTCTTTGGTGAATATCCTCATCTAGAGATTAAGCTTTTAGGAGACCACCAGTTAGTTAATGCTACAGTAGCAGTGGCGGTAACGGAGGCATTACGTTTTTATAATATAATTATAGATGCCCAGGCAATAAGAAGAGGGCTTTGTAAAACCCTTTGGCCAGGTAGGTGTGAGGTTGTTTCTAAACAGCCCTGGGTAGTTCTTGATGGGGCACAAAATGTGGCTTCGGCAGAAGCACTAAAAGAAACGATAAAAAGATATTTTCGATATAAAAGATTAATCCTTGTATTAGGGATCTCAAAGGATAAAGATATAAAAGGGATATGTAATAAACTTTACGATTTAGCTGAGATTGTGGTCTTAACTAAGGCTAGTAATCCCCGGGCGAGCGAACCAGAAACCTTAGCCAAATTTTTTAATAATAAGTTGATTTATAAAACAGAGACGGTAAAGGAAGCAAAAGCAGAGGCAAAGGCTCTTGCCCAAAAAGACGATTTAATTTTAGTTACCGGTTCTTTGTTTGTAGTCGGTGAGTTTAGAGATGATAAGGTATGATTCTTCAGATACGATTGCTGCCATTGCTACACCGATGGGAGAATCAGGGATTGGGATTGTGCGTATCAGTGGGAAGGAAGCCCTTTTGATCGCGGATAAGATATTTCTCTCTAAAGACGGAAAGAAACCCTCTAGTTTTAAGACCTATACCGTTCATTATGGATGGATTATTGAATCATCATCTCGGCTTAATCCTTCTTCATCTACCAAGGAGTATGAGGTTGTTGATGAGGTTATCCTTACCGTCATGCGTGCACCTAAATCCTATACTAAAGAGGATGTGGTAGAGATAAACTGTCACGGAGGAATTGTGGCTTTGCGCAGGGTTTTAGAATTAGTTTTAGACAACGGAGCACGTTTAGCGGAGCCAGGGGAGTTTACTAAACGCGCATTTTTAAATGGTAGAATTGATCTAACTCAAGCTGAGGCAGTTTTAGATATTATTAAAGCAAAGACCGATTATGCCTTAAAGATAGGGATTCAGCAGTTAAGGGGTGGATTATCCTTGAGGATAAATAAACTAAGGGATTCCCTTATAGATATCCTTTGCCTCCTTGAGGCGAATATAGATTTTCCTGAGGAAGAGATTGGCAGGATTGATTTAGATGATATAACCAAAATGCTCCAAGCAGTCACTAGGCAGTTAAAATACCTTTTAGAAAATGCAAAACAAGGTAGAATCTTAAGGGAAGGAATAAAGGTAGTGATCTGCGGAAGACCTAATGTAGGGAAATCCTCACTCTTAAATGCCCTTTTAAAGCAGGAGCGTTCCATTGTAACCCCTATTGCAGGAACTACCCGCGATACGATTGAGGAGATCTTTGATATAAAAGGAATCCCCATTAGGATTGTTGATACCGCGGGAATTATTGAGCCTAAAGATTTAATTGAAAGGAAGGCTATTCAACGCACACGCAATCAGATTGCTTCAGCGGATCTGGTAATTCTATTATTCGATGGAAGCCAGAGGTTGACTGAATATGATGAACTTCTTATTAAGCGACTAAAACAAAAGATGACCCTGGCAGTGATCAATAAGATAGACTTAAAACAGCGGATTGAAAGACTAAGGATTAAAAAGATATTCAAGCAGTTAATTGAGATCTCAGCCAAGAAATTCATAAATATAGACCTCTTAGAGGAGGCGATTGTTAATCTGGTTTATAGCGGTAAGGTGCAGAGTTTAGAATCGGTTTTAATGAGTAATCTAAGACATATAAGAATAATAAAAGGGGTAGAAAGGCTTATTACCCGTGCGCTTAATTCATTAAAAGATAATCTTTCTTTGGAATTCATTGCCCAGGATATTAAGGATGCCCTTCTTTATTTAGATGAGATTTTAGGCAAAAGTTTTAATGAGGATTTACTTGAGAGGATATTCTCAGAATTCTGTATTGGAAAATAACCAGGAGGAAGATTATGGATAAACAGAAGATTAAAGAAGCAATCAAACAGTTACTTAAAGGGATCGGGGAGGACATCCAAAGAAAAGACCTTTTAAAGACCCCTCAGCGAGTGGCAGATATGTATGAAGAGATATTTGCTGGAATAAATAAGGATCCAGAAAAAGAACTTGAGGTTATCTTAGATCAGAAGCATGATGAGATTATCTTACTTAAGGGGATACCTATCTATTCTATTTGCGAACATCATCTGCTTCCTTTTATTGGCAAAGCCCACATCGCTTATATTCCTAAGGATGGCAGGGTAACCGGTTTAAGTAAATTAGCCCGCGTAGTAGATATTCTCTGCAAAAGGCTTCAGGTTCAAGAAAGACTTACTGCCCAGATTGCTGAGATTATTATGGAGAAACTTAAACCTCAGGGTTGTATGGTGGTAATAGAAGCAGAACATCTGTGTATGTCCATGCGCGGGATAAAAAAACCCGGTACGATTACGGTAACCTCAGTAGTAAGGGGTATCTTTAAGGAGAATGAAAAAACGCGTTCCGAGGCTTTATCCTTAATGCGATAATATAAATAAAGCTTGCTCTTTGAAAATATAAATACCATATTTTGTCCATCCTAAGGGATTAGCTTACGGGCCATTAGGTTTAACACATATCGCGGTCTTAGATGTACTTCAGAAGAACCCTCATCTTTCTAAGATTGATCTTGAGGCTGTTTTTAAAGATAGTTATCTTTATGAACTGTTTGCTTGTGCCTATGCAGATATACTTTTAAAAGATTATCTAAAGCTAGAATATCGGAAGATGCCTGCCCAAGAAGTATTTTTGATTTTACATAAGATCTGGTTTCTCGGACCGGGTTTATATAAGGCAGGTTATAATGTAATTCCCATAAGAGAAAAAAGGGCTGAAGAGTATATTAAGATAACCCATTAAACCCCTCCTAAATTTGCTAAAAGATTATGGGAATGACTCTTTAGATTTAGATAAAGAAATCCCTATCTAAACTTCTATATTGAATTGCCTCACAGAGGTGTTCGGGTTTTATTAATTCTGAGCCTGCCAGATCGGCAACGGTCCGTGCTACCTTAAGGATCTTATCATAGGCGCGTGCACTAAGATTTAATTCCTCCATCGCCTTTTTTAAAAGCTCAAATTCATTTTTCCCTAAGATACAAAATTTTCTTATTTGCTTATGGCTCATCTGAGCATTATAGAAAATTCCTTCATCCTTAAATCTTTGCCTTTGAATAAAACGTGCTTTATTGATTCTTTCTTTGATCTGAGAAGAACTATCCGAAGGCAGGTCATTATTTAATTCTTGAAATCTGATTGCCGGAACCTCTAAATGGATATCTATTCTGTCTAATAAAGGACCAGAGACCTTTGCGCGATATTTATAGATCTGGCTACTGTTACATCGACAAGCTGAACCCTTCTGTCCTAAAAAACCACAGGGGCAAGGATTCATGGCGCAGACAAGCATAAAATTTGCTGGAAAGATAAAGGATTTTTTTATGCGGGAGATGCGGATATATCCCTCTTCTAAGGGTTGTCTTAATGCCTCTAAACTATCTCGATGAAATTCGGGTAATTCATCCAGAAACAAAACCCCTGCATGGGCTAAGCTTATCTCTCCGGGCTGGGGTATTGAACCACCGCCCACTAAGGCAATATCAGAGATAGTGTGATGGGGATGGCGAAAGGGTCGGGTAGCAATGAGCCCATCCTCTGAGGATAACCTTCCCATTACCGAATGGATCTTGGTGATCTCTAATGCCTCCTCTAAGGTTAAATCCGGCATAATCGTGGGTATTCTTTTAGCAAGCATCGTTTTTCCGCTTCCTGGTGGACCAATTAAAAGGATATTGTGTCCTCCCGCTACTGCTACCTCAATGGCTCGTTTTGCTAAGGATTGACCTTTTACCTCTGAGAAATCTACTTTATACCTTGCTTGTTTTTTGAAGAGTTCTTCCAGATCTAATTTAAAGGGCTGATAGAAAGTGGGATTATTTAAAAATTCTACTGTTTCTTTTAATGTCTGCATTGGCCAGACATTAATCTGCTCCACCACCCCTGCCTCCTTAGCATTAGCAAAAGGAACAATTAGATTATTAATCTTAGATTCTTGAGAATTAAGCTTGGGGATGGTTAAACTAATTGGCAGTACCCCTGTTATAGCTCTCAGCGAGCCATCCAGAGAAAGTTCCCCTAAGATATAATAATTAAGGAGTCTTTCACTGTCTAATTGCTGGCTTGCCCCCAGTATTCCCAAGGCAATGGCCAGGTCTAAACTCGCCCCCTCTTTTTTTATATCCGAAGGAGCTAGATTTACGGTGATCCTTTCATTTGGCCACTTAAACCCTGAGTTTTTTATTGCTGATTTTACCCGTTCCTTGCTTTCCTTTATTGCGGTATCTGCCAGTCCAACCACGGTCATTGCGGGTAAACCCCGGGAAACATCGACCTCTATCTCCACAGGATAAGCCTCAATTCCTAAGAGACTAAAACTGAAGACCTTTGCTAACATCTTAGCACCTCCTTTTATCCTCCCCTTTATAATAGACGAAGTAGACTCTAAAATCTTACTTTAATTTTTGACAGGAAAGCAAACCTGCGTTAAACAAATCTGAAATGGTTGCCCCGTTTTAAAAAATCTTGCTTTTTATTTCGTTAGTTAATATAATAATCCTTAAGATGAAGGAGATATTTATTCAGATACTAAAAAACAAGATCTTCATCACTACGCTTTTTGCCTGGGTGGTCGCTCAGTCAATCAAGGTGAGCTTAGGGGTTATCCAAAAAAAGCGATTTGATTTTCGCTGGTTTGTGGGAACGGGCGGGATGCCTTCCAGTCATGCGGCGGGCGCCTCCTGTTTAGCCACAAGTGTTGGGCTTAAATATGGTTTTGACAGTGTTTATTTTGCTTTGGCGGCTGTCTTTGCCATCGTGGTGATGTTTGATGCCCAGGGGGTGCGACGGGCAACCGGAAAACAGGCTTCTATATTGAACAAGATGATGGAGGATATCTACTTTAAAGGCAGGATTCAAGAGGGTTATCTCCGTGAGCTTATTGGACATACCCCGGTAGAGGTAATTATGGGATTTTTGTTAGGGATAGTAATTGCCTTCCTTGCTCAATAAGGAGGTTTTTGATGCTAAGGAGATTATTTTTTTTAGGATTAATAATCTTAGTAGTCAGCCTTGGTGGATTAGGAATCTTAAGTCTAAAGCGGTATGTCAATCAGAGCAAAGAAAAGAAAGAAGAAATAGCTTTATCCTTAGATGAGCTTTATAATCAAGCCCAAGGACTTCAAGCAAAAGGAAAGCTCTTAGAAGCAAAACAGATTTATCAAAGATTGATCAATGAATACCCCAATTCTAATCAGATAATAAATTGGCAGAAAAGATTAGAAGAGATAAATATAAAACTTTTATTTTCTCCTATCATTACTGACAAAAGTATTGCCTATGAGATTAAAGCCGGGGATAATTTAAGTAAGATTGCTGCGGAATTTAAAACTACTGCGGAGTTAATCATGAAAAGTAATAATCTTAGTTCGGATAAGATTATTCCTGGAAGAAGACTTAAGGTATGGACCCGCCCCTTTAGTATTGTGATAGATAAGTCACAGAACATCCTTATCTTAAAGAGTGATGAGGAGATTATTAAGACTTATATAGTTTCTACAGGAGTAAATAACTCAACCCCTACCGGCACATTTAAGATTATTAATAAACTTATTAATCCTACTTGGTTTAAAACAGGTGCGGTGGTTCCTCCCGATAGTCCGGAGAATATCCTTGGTTCACGCTGGTTAGGATTTAATATCCGTGGTTATGGAATCCATGGCACATCTGACCCCCAAAGTTTAGGAAAGCAGGCAACCCAGGGGTGTATCCGCATGTCCAATGCAGATGTAGAGGAACTTTATACTATTGTTTCTATTGGGACAGAGGTGACTATTATTGATTAAAGCCACCTTTCCTAAGAAAGATGAATGGTTTTGATTTTGAGAAGCCCATTTTAGAGTTAGAAAAAAAGATTCAGGAGTTAAAGAAATTTATCTCCGAAAAAAAAATCGATCTTTCTTCAGAATTAAAACGCCTGGAAGAAAAACTAAAACAGCTTAAGGAAAACACCTATACTAACTTAACTGCCTGGCAGAGGGTTCAGCTTGCCCGTCATCCCCAAAGGCCTTATACCCTGGATTACATAAATATGCTTATGTCGGATTTTATAGAGCTACACGGAGACAGGCTTTTTAGCGATGACAAGGCGATCGTTACGGGTTTAGCAAGATTAGATAATCAAAAGCTTGTGGTAATTGGACATCAGAAAGGAAGGGATATCAAGGAAAACCTGAAACGTAATTTTGGCTGTGCCCATCCGGAGGGCTACCGCAAGGCATTAAGGTTAATGCGTTTAGCAGGAAGATTTAATCTACCCATTTTAATATTTATTGATACCCCAGGCGCCTATCCAGGTATAGGTGCAGAGGAACGCGGACAGGCCCAGGCGATTGCTTTAAATTTAAGGGAGATGTCGACCTTGAGGGTTCCCATCATTGCGGTGGTGATTGGTGAGGGAGGCTCGGGCGGAGCATTAGGTATTGGGGTAGCAGATAGGATCTGCGTCTTGGAGAATGCTTATTATTCAGTGATCTCACCCGAGGGTTGTGCGGCTATACTCTGGAAGGATAGCACAAAGGCTCCCGAGGCAGCTGAGGTTTTAAAGTTAACTGCAGGAGATCTTTTAAAATTAGGGATAATTGATGAGGTAATCCCTGAGCCTTTAGGCGGAGCACATCGTGATCCTGCAGGTGCTGCTAATAATATAAAAGAATCGGTTTTAAAGAATCTAAAAGAACTTAAGAGCTTGAATAAGGATGAATTATTAAAACTAAGATACACCAAATTTAGAAGAATAGGTGTGATAGGATGATTGAGCATGAGCTTTTATTTTTAGGGCTCTTAAAAGAAAGCCCAAAACATGGCTATCAGATAAAGAAAAAGATTAAGGAAGTTCTATCCATCTTTGCGGGAGTAGATTTAAAATCTATATATTACCCTTTAAAGGTCTTAGAGGAGAAAGGCTTAGTAATTAAGCGGATGGTTAAGGAAGGAGGGCGTCCTATACGTTTCGTTTATGAATTAACTAAAGAAGGCGAAGCACGGTTTGATAAACTTTTAAGTGAAAGCTTTTTGAACTTTAAACGACCGCAGTTCAGCCTGGATCTCTCTCTTTACTTTCTACCCTATATTGAACCTGAAGTCGCCAGAAGAAAATTACGCGCAAGGGTGCTTATTTTAAGGAGGTTATCTAAGGAGCTTAAAAAGATGCTTTTTGTTTGGCAGAAGAGACAGACTCCTTTATCTTTAATCCGTATATTAGACCATAATCAAAAGATGGTAGATGCGGAGGTAGGATTTCTTAAGAGCCTCATAGAAAGTCTTTAAAGATTATGTTAAATAAATTCTTATTATCGCTATTCGCCTTAAGTTTATATACCCTATTTATGGGTTTCTGTTTCTGCGATGGTTTTAAACTTCATATAAAAAGAAAGCTTATCTGGTTTGGTTTTTTTCTCCTTATAAGCATTTATATTTTAAAGACAGAAGGGGAATTTGATTTAGCCTTAATTCTCCCCTTACCTACCTTACTTGCTATTCTTCTTTGTGCTTATGAGAAAAAGATAAGTAAGGGTTGATGGATTATCCTGCGCTTTTAATTAACTGGCTAATAATGATTATTCCTTTAAAGCCTGTTTTATTTATTTTTTCTCTTATAAGTTTAGGCACGGGCATATTCCTTATATGTAAGCCTGAGCTTGCCCTAAGAATTCAACAGGGCTTCTATGCTAAGATCAACTGGAGACTGGAGCCGATTTCTTTGGAAAAAGAGCTGCGCAATACCCGTATAATGGGAGGATTTTTGGTCCTTGCCTTTCTGGTAATTCTGTTTCTTATTTTAAGGAATTAAATTTTTTAATAAAATGATACTTCTATAGCGTCATTAATATTTATTTAAAACGAAGGTAAAAAGAAAGATTTAAGTTAACAACCTGCGTTTATTTGACAGGTTTATATTTTTGTGATATAATTAATATGGTTAATAATTAAAATAGTTAACTATTAAATAAATTAAATATGGCACAGATTCCTCTATCAGAATTTGTGGATGAGCTTAATAGGATTATGCCGGAGATTATGCGAGGGTTTATGCGCAGGCAAGAAAATGAACTTTTAAAAGGAAAGATTACCCTGCCGCAATTTCTTATCTTAGATTTTTTAAATAAAAGGGTTGAATCCAGGATGACTGAGCTGGCGCATTTTTTAGAGGTAAGCACCCCTTGTGCTACAAATATGGTAGATAGGCTGGTAAGGCAAGGTTATCTATTAAGGATTTATGATCCCAAAGACAGACGAATAATTAAGATTAGATTGTCCTCTAAGGGTGCTTGCTTAGTAGAAAAGATTAATCAGCAGAGAAAACAGAAGACCACCGAGGTATTTGCTAAACTTTCTAGTTATGAACGCAGTGTTTACCTAAAGATTTTAAGACGGATAAAAGAAATCGTTACTGAAAAAGAATAGATTTTGATGAAAAAGATTATTTTTGTCTTAATCTTTAGTTTAGGTTTTAATTTTTTAGTAGAGGCAGAAGAGATTGATTTAACCTTAGAGGAAGCAATTGCCATTGCCTTAAGAGAAAACCGTGAGATTTTACTTAAGGCTGAACAGATAGAAAAGGCAAGATTAAGGCTTGCGGAGAGCAAATCCGTTTTGTTTCCCAACCTGAGTCTTTCCGGTACCTTAACAGAGACTAGGGGTTATTATTCTAAAGAGCCTAGTCAGGTTTCGGCTAATCTGAGTTTAAAACAAATTCTTTATAAAGGCGGTAGAATCATCAATACTATAAAGTATAGTGAATATGGTCTTGAGGTAGCGGAGGCGGTCTTAGATAGAACAAAATTGGAACTGGTTCTAAATGTGAAAAAGGCTTTCTATACCTTGCTTTTAACTAAAGAGTATGCCAATCTAAATAAGGAAATCTTAGAAAATACCCAGAGGCATTTAGAATCTCTTAAGATTCGTTATGAGAATGGTCAGGCCTCAGAATCAGAGCTTTTAAGATTAAATCAGGCCTTAAGTAATGTTAAAAGCATATATCAGGCATCATTAAATCAGATTGAAGCATGCTTAGCTTTACTGAGGAATCTTTTATATCTTGAAGAAGGTATAAGCATTAATCCCTTAGGGGAATTTACTTATGAACCCAAAGAGCTTGCTTATGATGAAGGACTTTTATTGGCTTTAAAGAAAAGACCCGAAATAAGGCAATATGAGGCACAAAAGAAAGCAAACCAGAAACAGATTGAGATAGTTAAAGCAGATACCCGGCCTACGATTTATGCCTCCTGGGATTATTATAGTCGCTCCCATACAGTGGGCTTGACAGGTTTAAGTAAAAATTGGAATGATTATAACATCTTGGGGATAAATATCTCTTGGCCAATATTTGATGGCTGGCAGACAAAGGCAAAGCTACAACAGGCGATTGTGGATTTAAAAGAGACACAGCTTACTAAAGAAAAACTTATTAAGGATATCGCCTTAGAATTAAAGAGAGCATATTTAGACTTAAAGGATACAATTGAAAAGCTTAAGGTTAAAGAAAATGAGGTTTTAACCTATGAGGATAATCTTAAGGTCTTAACCAGAAGATATCGGGAAGGCATGGTAAGTGATTTAGATTTAATGGATGCAGAATTACAGTGTAAGATAGCCCAGTTTAATAAAAAAGAGGCAATCTATGATTATCTTATGGCAAAGACTGCATTTGATAAAGCCACCGGAGGGATATAATGATGAAGAGGATTAAAGGTTATTTAGGTTTGTTTATATTTATAGGTATAACCTCTTATCTTTTTGGCTGCCAGCCTCATAAACCCGCCCAAGAAAAGTTAACCGAAGAAGCCATTCCCGTTAAAGTAATGCGGGTTCAGCTTAAAGATATTGCTGAGGTCTTAGAGTATACAGGAGGTATTAAGGCTTACGATGAGGTGTATATCTATCCTAAGGTTTCCGGCAAAATTATTGAAAAGGTAAAGCAAGAGGGTTCCTCGATAGAAAAAGAGGAGGCCATTTTATATATTGACCGAGATGAGGTAGGGTTTAAGTTTGAGAGGGCACCGGTGGTAAGCTCTCTTTCCGGGGTGATAGGCAGGATCTATGTAGATATAGGTCAACAGGTGAATCCCACCATCCCCGTAGCTCTGGTTTTAAATATGGATAAGGTAAAGATAAACTTAGAGATCCCTGAAAGATATTTAGCAAGGCTTTCCTTAGGATTGACTGCTGAGGTTATGGTAGATGCTTATCCGCAAGAGGTATTTTTGGGTAAGATAACCACGATTAGCCCGCTATTAGATTCACTTACGCGTTCGATTCCTGTAGAGATCACCGTAGATAATCCTAAGCACCTTTTAAACTCAGGGATGTTTGCTAAGGTAAGGTTGCTTCTTCAGGTATACAAAGATGTACCCGTAATCTTAAAAGAGGCGATTATGGGAAAAGAACCTGATTTTTATGTATATACGGTAGAAAATAAACGTGCGGTTTTAAGAAAGGTTTCCTTAGGTATCCGGCAGGGTCCTTATTATCAGGTCCGTCAGGGTTTAGAAAAAGATAGCCTAGTAGTAATTATGGGGCAACAGCGACTAAGAGAGGGTGTCTTGGTAAGCGCTGAAGAATAGGAGGAGAGCTTGCTACTTCCTGAATTTGGGGTAAGAAGACCGATTACCAATCTGATGATTTTTTCAGCTGTCTTAGTGTTAGCCTTCTATAGCCTT
The DNA here is from genome assembly GCA_023819035.1 of Candidatus Omnitrophota bacterium. GTDB lineage: Bacteria > Omnitrophota > Gorgyraeia > Gygaellales > Profunditerraquicolaceae > JAMWCL01. The sequence goes on along the minus strand of JAMWCL010000023.1, from coordinate 3,877 downwards.
TCTCGTTTAGGGGTCGACCTTATGCCCGAGATTGAGCCACCCGTAATAAGTGTGGTAGCCAGTTATCCCGGTGCCAACCCTGAGGATGTAGAGGTAAAGGTGACCGAGGTCTTGGAGAATCAACTGGTTACTACCCCGGGAATAGAAAAGATTACTTCGCGTTCCTTAGAGGGTATCTCGATAATCTCACTTAAGTTTGCCTGGGGCACAAACTTAGACACCGCCTCTAATGATATAAGGGACCGTATTGAACAGGCAAAACGCCTGCTTCCCGATATTCCTGATGAGATGGATAATCCCTTTATCTTTAAATTTAATACCGCAATGATCCCCATTCTTTTTGTAGGAGTAACTGCCACCCACAGTTATCCTGAGCTTTACGATTTAATTGATGACCGTATCTGTGATCCCTTAAGGCAGATTCCTGGAGTAGGCACCGTACAGTTACTGGGAGGTTTAGAAAGACAGATAAATGTCTGGATAAATCGAGAAAGGCTAGAAGGATATGGTTTTTCTGTTTTAGATATTCAGAACGCCCTTTGTCAGGAAAATATCAGTCAGCCTTTGGGAAGTATAAAGTCAGGTCTTACTGACTATCTTTTAAGGCTTCCGGGTGAATTTAGTTCACCAGATGAATTAAATTCAGTTATCTTAGGTAAACGGGATGGTAAGATTGTTTACTTAAAGGATGTGGCCAGGATTGAGGATGGTTTTAAGGAGATAAGGATGCATGTGCGTCATAATCGCCAACCTGGCTTGATGTTAATGGTGCAAAAACAAATAGGTGTAAATACAGTAGCAGTAGCCAGAAGGGTAAAAAAGTCTTTAATGCATCTACAAAAGGTTCTTCCTGCGGATGTGAAGATGTACATCATCTTTGATACCTCCCAGGATATCCTTAATACCTTAAATACCCTTAAAACTACTATAAGACAGGCAATAATCTTTGTAATCTTGGTAGTCTGGTTTTTCTTACGTAAGATTAGGTCCAGTTTAGTGGTTGTTTTAAGTATCCCCTTTTCTTTACTCATTGCCTTTATCTTTCTTTTTCTAAGTAATAGAACAATAAATGTGGTAAGTCTTTCTTCATTAATTATTGCCTCAGGGATGGTGGTAGATAATGCGATTGTGGTGGTAGATAATTTCTTAAGACACCTTGAGAAAGGAAAGCGCGTCTTCGAAGCAGCTATCTTCGGTACATCGGAAATCTTCTCAGCCATTATTGCCTCTACGCTTACTACCGTAGCGGTATTCTTGCCTATGCTACTTATCGGAAAAAGTATAATTGGTCTTATGTTTGGAGAGTTAGCAATAATTATTACGATTACCCTTTTAGCTTCATTATTTATCGCTACTACCTTCATTCCCATGCTTTGTGCAAGGCTATTTAGAAATTATAACCCACAAACAGATAATCAAGAAAGATTCTTTAATAAATTTTATAAGCTGGCAGAAAAGATAATTAAATCTGCCGAGGGTTTTTATGCTGAAGCGCTTTCTTTTTGTTTAAGATATAGAAAACTAATTATCCTTGGGTTCTCTTTAATATTTATTTTAAGTTTCTTTTTTATTCCCCTTATCGGTAATGAATTTATGCCTGAACAAGACACCGGAGACCTGCGTGCCACAGTAAACCTTCCTTTAGGTACAAGATTAGAAGAAACCGATAAGATAACCAAAAGGATTGAAGATATCTTAGAAAAAGAAGTCCCGGAGAAAAGATTGATGTTTGTCCGTGCAGGCACCGCGCCCACAGGAGTTAGAGCAATATCAGCATCTGGTGAATCTGGAGAACATGTGGTTATGGCAGGCTTAAAACTTATCCCTAAGTCGGAAAGGAAGCGCTCAGTATTTGAGATCGGAGATCTGCTAAGGAAAAGGCTTCGTGCCCTTCCCGGGGTAATTAAGGTAGGGATGAGCTTAGGTAATCCTTTAGGCAGGATGATTACGGGGATGGGTGGCAAGGCAATACAATTGGAGATTATCGGACATTCCATTGAAGAAACCCAAAGGTTAGCAGAGAATATTAAAGAGAAGATAGAAAAAATACCCGGGGCAGTGGATGTGAGTATCTCACGGGATATAAATCTTCCTGAATTGAGGATTGCGGTGGATAGGGAAAAGTTAGCCAATATGGGTTTAAATATGAATCTTGTTGCCTCAACTATAAGAACATTTATCGAAGGCGCCACCGCAACTAAATACCGAGAAAAAGGCCAAACCTACGATATTTATGTAAGGCTTGAAGAGTCTTCGCGAACAAAGATAGAAGATATTGAGAACTTAAGCATACTTTCACCTTTGGCCGGTAAGGTAATCCGGCTTTCTAATTTTGCCAAGGTTTATGAGGTATCCGGTCCAGTAGAGATTGAACGGGTCAATCAGGAAAGGGTAGTAAGGGTTGAATGTAATGTCTTCGGTCGCTCCGCAGGAAAGGTAAAGGAAGAGATTATGCAAGCCTTAAGTCAAATCATTATCCCTTCACAAATAAGAATTAACTTTGGCGGAGAGATAGAAGAACAAGCCAAGGCATTCAGGGATTTAGGAATCATGCTTATCTTAGGGGTTATCCTAGTTTATATGGTAATGGCAGCACAGTTTGAGTCTTTACTCAATCCTTTTATTGTGATGTTCTCTGTGCCTTTTACTTTTAGTGGTGTATTTTTAGGGCTTTTTTTAACCAACACTACCTTAAATATTATTTCTTTTTTAGGGATGATTATGCTTATGGGGATTGTGGTAAATAATGCTATTGTTTTAATTAGTTACATTAATATTCTAAGAGCAAGGGGTTATGCTTTACTCGAGGCGGTAACTTTGGGTGGGAGGGAGCGCCTAAGACCGCTTTTGATGACTACCTTAACCACCCTTGCCGGGCTTCTACCTATGGCTATATCAACTGGAGAGGGTTCTGAGATATGGAAGCCTTTAGGGATTACGATGATCAGCGGATTATCCGTATCTAGTTTGATTACCCTTTTATTTGTTCCTACACTTTACACAGTAGTAGAGGCAAGGATGAGAAAAACAAATATTAGAAAAACAAATAACCGATGAAGAAGGTTATATTTTTTATAATTTTTTTTATTGCCCAGATTTATTTAGCCAAAGGAGAGTCTCAGGAGATATTTAGTTGGCAGGATTGTGTTAGAGAGGCGAGTAAAAATAATCCTGATTTGATTTCTGCACAAGAGTTAGTAGTTGAACAGAGAGCCAGTAAATCTATTACTGCCAGTACACTTTATCCACAACTCCAAGCAGATATTTCCGCTTCTACTACAGAGACAGAGCATGCCACAACTGATTCTTATTCTTTGGGTTTAAGCGGGACACAGATTATCTTTGATGGTTTAAAGACGTTAAATAAGATTAAGGCAACTAAAGAGGATATAAAAGCAGCACAACAGAATTATCGTTTTGTTTCATCTGAGGTAAGATTGAATCTACGCACTGCCTTTATAGGATTATTAAAGGCACAGGAATTGATAAAAGTAGCAGAAGAGATTATAAGGATAAGAAGGAACAGTTTGATATTGATAACGTTGCGCTACGAATCCGGTTTAGAACATAAAGGCGCACTTTTGACTGCTGAGGCAAATTTAGCAGAGGCAAAATTCGAGCTTAATCAGGCACAACGTAATTTAGAACTGGCGCAGAGAAGGCTATGTAAAGAGATAGGATATGATGAATTTAAACCCATATTAGTAAAAGAAGATTTTACTATAGATAAAATAGAAATAGAAGAACCTAATTGGGAGGCATTAGTTAAAAATCACCCTACTTTACTTAAGGCAACCGCAAATAAAAGCTCTCAAGCTTTTAAGATTAAATCAGCCTATGCCGAATTCTTACCTGAAGTTTCAGTTAGTTCAGGATT
>JAMWCL010000022.1 GCA_023819035.1 Candidatus Omnitrophota bacterium | reverse complement strand
AGATATAGAGACAATGAATCTCCGCTAGAGATATTAAGAGAGAGATTCCCAGAAGTAGATGAAGGCGTGCTTAATCTACCACCAATAAGGCTTGAAACACTGCTTGAAACATGTTATAAAGAAGAAGACAAAACTGGATACGATGTACCTATATCAGTCCCATAAAATGGTAAATACAATTGACATTAATAAGACTGAATAGTAAAATAAATTGGTTATGTTAAATTCCAGCTTAAAAGAAAGAAAAGAAAGGTTATTAAGGCTCCTTAAGCAATACGCCTTAAAGAAGGGCAGATTCATTCTATCTTCGGGTAAGATAAGCAATTATTATCTAGATGGTAGACTAATCACCTTAACCCCTGAAGGGGTTTATCTTGTAGCCAGCATAATTATAGACTCTTTAGACTTAAAAAAGATTGATGCCATCGGTGGTCCTACCTTAGGAGCAGATCCTATTGTGGGGGCAATTGCAGTGTTAAGTTATATACAAAAAAAACCTATTAAGACCTTTATCATAAGAAAAGCCCCCAAACAACATGGTATGCAAAGGCAGATTGAAGGTCCTAGATTAAAAAGGAATAGCAGGGTAATCTTAGTAGATGATGTGGCTACAACAGGAAAGGCGTTGATAGAAGCAAAAGAGGTATTAGATAAACTCGGTGCCAGGGTAATTAAAGTAATGGTAATTGTAGATAGGCAAGAAGGAGCGGAAGAAAATCTGGCTAAGGTTGGCCTTAAACTCTATTCTATATTTAAAAAATCTGATTTAGGAATTTAGGTTTTTAGTGAAGACTAAAAAGATTATCGTAGTCGGCGGTGGCCCGGCAGGGATGATGTCAGCAATCAGGGCCAGCCAGCTTAAGCAAGATGTTATCTTAATTGAGAAAAATTCCATCCTCGGTAAAAAACTTCTTCTAAGCGGTAAAGGCCGTTGCAATCTTACCAATGCCTGCGATTTAGATTCATTTCTAAAACGATATTCTAAAAATGGCCAATTTTTAAGGGATGCCTTTAAAAGGTTTTTTAATCAAGATTTAATTAGATTCTTTGAAGAAAGGGGATTAAAACTTAAGGTAGAAAGACAACTGCGTGTTTTCCCGGAAAGTAATAGAGCCGATAGTATAGTTAAGGTTTTAGAAGAGGAATTGCAAAAGAATAAAGTAAATATCCTTTATAATACTAAGATGAAAGATGTGATTGTAGAGAATAAAGAGGTAAAGGCTTTATGCTTAGAAAACGGTAAGATAATATCTTTGGACAGGTTGATTTTAGCTACAGGAGGGCTTTCATATAGTTTTACTGGTTCTACAGGTGAGGGGTTTAAGATAGTCCGTAGATTAGGTCATCGTATAGTTGATTTAAGACCAGGGCTTGTACCTTTAGAGATAAAGCAAGATTATCCAAGATTACTGGAGGGTCTGACCCTGAAAAATATCCGTTTAAAATTCAGCGATGGTGGAAAACATATAGAATCTAATATCGGGGAATTATTATTTACTAAATTTGGAATCTCAGGACCTCTGGTGCTTTCTTTAAGTTCTAAGGTAGTTGATTGGTTAAGACAGGATAAAAAGGTCTTTGTGGAGATAGATTTAAAACCTGCTTTAACAATGGAACAGTTAGATATGAGGCTTCTAAGGGAATTTAAATTAAATTCTAACAAGACAATTAAAAATACGTTAAGGGCACTTCTACCTAAGAGGTTAATCCGCGTATTTTTAGAGATAGCAAGAATTAACCCTCAGAAGAAAACCCATCAGATTACCTCTTCAGAGCGAAAGAGTTTGGTTTCTCTCTTTAAGGGATTGCGTTTTGATATAACCAGAACCAGACCAATTGAAGAGGCAATGGTTACTAAAGGGGGTGTTTCTTTAAAAGAGATTACCCCCCGCACTATGGAGTCAGTCTTAATTAAGGGATTATATTTTGCGGGTGAGATGATTGATCTTGATGGGGATACAGGAGGATTTAACTTACAGCTTGCTTTTTCTACAGGATATCTTGCGGGAGAGGCTGCCGCCTTTTCTTAGGATGAGGAGAATATACTTAGGCTCCAGGTCAAAAGCAAGAAAGGAATTATTTAAGGTATTCGGGTTTAGATTTAAAACCCTACCTACCAGTGTGAAAGAAAGAAGGAGACTGGAAGCTCTTTCTTGCGCACAGTTAGTTAAACTCAATGCCTTGAAGAAGGCCCAAGAGGTAGCAAAAAGAATAAAAAAAGGAATAGTGGTTGCTTTTGACACAGTAGTTATTGAAGGTAAAGAGATTTTTGGTAAACCTAAAGATCTTAAAGATGCTAAAAAGATGCTTAAAAGGTTGTCACAAAAACCCCAGTGGGTATATACGGGTATAGCGATAATTGATAAGGATAAAGAAAAGACAATTACCGATTATGAAAAAACTAAAGTCTATATGGATAAGTTAAGTGATAAAGAGATAAATTATTATCTTAAATACGATGATTTTTTGAATAAGGCAGGTGGCTTTGATATACAGGGTAAAGGGGCTTTATTTGTGCGTCGAATAGAAGGGTGTTTTTACAATGTGGTGGGTTTACCCTTAAGAAAATTATACCGTATGTTTAAGAAGATGGGGATAAGGATATTTTTATTTTGTCTGATTGTTTTTTTAAGCAGTTGTTCTACAGAATATAATTTGGTTACAGGTAGGCAAGAGATTTATTATTATAGTACTGACAAAGAAATTCAGTTAGGCCAGTCTATCGTAGAGGCAATAGAAAAAGAATATAAACTTACCGATGACCCTTTAATTCAAAAACGGGTGGAAGAGATTGGTAATAAGATTGCGGGGGTTTGTGACCGGAAGGAATTAGTTTATCATTTTAAGGTTTTAGAAAGCGAGGAGATCAATGCGGTGGCTTTGCCTGGAGGGTTTATTTATGTGAACAAAGGTCTGATTGATAAGATAGGAAGTGAAGATGAGCTGGCAGCGGTCTTAGGTCATGAGATTGGCCATATCGTTGCTCGCCACAATATTAAGAAGCTTCAAGCTATTATGGGTTATAATTTAGTAAGGATTCTTTTAAGTGCTATCACGCAGAGTTCTGAGATAGGTAGTGCTGCGGATCTTGCTTTTTTAGAATTACTTTCGGGTTATAGCCGAGAAGATGAACTCTTGGCGGATCGGCTTTCTGCACGCTATCTTAAATTAGCAGGATACAATCCTTATGCCATGATTACATTTTTAAAGAAATTAGAAGAGATAGAACGAAGAAAACCCGCAAGACCTAAATCTTATTTTAAAACCCATCCTTATGTACCGGATAGGATCAGGGCGGTAAAGCAGGAAATAGGAGAAAAGATTAGTTTTACCGATTATATTAATATTGAAGGAAAAAAGAAATAAATTAAGCCTAAGGTGAAGATAGCAATTATAGGCGCATGACCCGTAAGGATAATGGTCGGGTAAGACCAACAAAAAATTATTTATCTAAGTAGGCTATTTGGAGTCTGGAAATACGAGAAAAGCAGTACGCATCAACTAATAGTCAAGACAAAAGAGATAATCGATAGGATTATTTTAAGCTAAAATCAGCTCTAGAAAAGATGGTGCGGAGGGAGGGATTTGAACCCTCACGCCTTTCGGCATAAGTTCCTGAAACTTACGCGTCTGCCAGTTCCGCCACCTCCGCTTTATCCTTTTCTTCTTATTAGTATATTTTAATCCTGACTGGCTGTCAAATATAAAGATTGCAAGAATATTTTTTTATTGTTATAATATTTTTTTACTTATGTTTATCGAACTGACTAAAACAGTACTGGTAGCAGTAGGTCAGATTTTTTTCTTAGCAGCGGTGGGGTATTTTTTGGTCAAAAGAAGATTCCTGGATGATTCAGGGCTTGATTCTTTAAGTCGAATAATTATTGAGATTAGTCTTCCTTTTTTGATCTTTTCTGAATTGGTTAAAAATTTTAGTTACTCTCTATATCCTTATTGGTGGGTATTTCCTTTACTCAGTATACTTATTAGTTTAGCTGGATTCTGTACAGGAGGTATCTTTTTAGGGTTTATTAAAGAAAAGAAATATAAAATCCAATTTTTAAGTCTGGTCGCCTTTCAGAATTCCGGGTATTTACCCTTGGTTTTGGTAGCCTCTTTATTACCCAGAGAGAAGCTTGAGGTTATGTTGATTTATCTTTTTTTATTTCTTCTGGGGTTTAATCTTTTGATGTGGTCAGTTGGGGTATATCTAATTACCTTCGGTCGAGCAAGAAGATTTGAATTAGCAAGTTTTTTTAGTCCACCTGTAATTGCTACTTTGATAAGTTTGCTGGTTGTATTTTTGGGGCTTAATAAATTCATCCCCGATTCTATCTTAAGACCTATACGAATGGTAGGGGATATGACTTTTCCATTAGCTATGTTTATAGTGGGAGGGAATCTCGCCAAGATTCATTTTACAAAGTTAAATAAAAAGGCAATCTTTTTTGTGGTTTTAGCTAAGCTTGTCATTCTACCCGGGTTAGGGTTAGTTTTAATTACAAGATTAAGATTACCGGAGTTGATAGGATTACTTATACTTATGGAATTAGCAGTTCCGCCTGCAATCTCTTTATCAACGATTCTTCAGCATTATAAAAAAGAAGATCTCCTTATTAGTCAGGGGATATTCTTTGGTCATCTTTTTAGTATTATAAGTTTACCTTTGTTTTTGGGGCTTTATTTTGCTTTATCCATGAATTTTGCTTTATCCATAATAAGATGAATGAGAAGATTATTGCTACCAATCGTAAAGCTTGGCGTGATTACCATATCTTAGAGATCTTAGAATGTGGAATAGAGCTAAGAGGAAGCGAGGTTAAATCCTTAAGAATAGGCAAAATAAATATAAATGATAGTTTTGCTCGTATTGAGAACAATCAAGTTATATTGTATAATACCCATATAAGTCCTTATGAGAAAGCCAGTTTTTTCAATGTAGAGCCTACTCGGCCGCGCAGGTTACTCTTACATAAGAAGCAGATTGCGCGCTTAGCGGGACAGGTTGTGCAGAAAGGCTATACCCTTATTCCTTTAAAGGTATATTTTAGCGAAAGGGGATTCGCCAAGATTGAACTTGCTCTCTGCAAGGGTAAAAAATTATATGATAAAAGAGAGGAGATTAAAAAACGAGAAACTGAACTTTTTATGCGCAGGCTTTTAAAGAAAAGGGGGTGAAAGGGCTCGACTTAGGTAAACAGGGTAAAAGTAGCATGTCGCGGAAGCGAGGATAGCCGCGTTATCAATCCTGGCAAAAATAAACGCAAATCCAGTAATGGATAGCCGGCTAATGGTGCCAGTAATGGCTCCACTAGCTGGTTGCGTGCCAATCTTCGCTAATTAATTTAGCGAAGTCCCTCCTCATCCTTGCCTATGGGATGGGAGAGGGCCGGTAGTAGGCTGGTTCCAATTGGTTAGCCTTTGAGATTGGAACGAGAATGAGAAAGGCTGCTGCTTGTGCAATCCTGTCTATCGGAGTACACAAGAGTAAGAATAAAAGATAGACTAAACATGTAGTGACTTTTATCCTGATACCTAAGGACGCCGGTTCGATTCCGGCCACCTCCACCATTATATTATGAAAAGAATTATTTTAATTTTCTTTCTTTTAGGTCTTTCTGGCTGTGTTTCGGTTCCTACTCAAAATGTATTTCCTATCTATACCATTAACCATGTAAATTATTTACCTTTGGTTTCGGTATGCAATCTAAAAGGAATAGACTTACAGTATGATACATTTTCCCGCACTGCTGTTTTGATAAAAGGTTTAAATAAGATAAATTTGATGGTAGGGGAAAGATTAATTCTGGTAAACGGACAAGTAGATTATCTAAGACATCCTGTGGAGTTATATCAGGGAACCCTGATGGTGCCTTACAGTTTTAAAGAGATTTTAGACAAATTACTTAAAGAAGATTATTCTGCTGGAAAAATAATTATTACCCCAAAGATAAAAAAGGTAGTTATCGATGCTGGTCACGGAGGCACCGATCCGGGGGCAATTGGAAAGACAGGTCTATCTGAAAAGACGGTTACCTTAGACATTGCTAAACGCCTAGAAAAACTTCTGGAATCAGAGGGGATAGAAGTAATCATGACCCGCTCTATAGATAAATCTCTTTCTCTTTCCTCGAGGGTAGAGATAGCCAACAGAAGCTCTGCTGATCTTTTTTTAAGTATCCATGCAAATGCTAATCGTGTAAGAAGTATCCATGGATTTGAGGTATATTATATCTCACCCACTGTAGATGATTCCTTACGGGCGATCTCTGCAACTGAAGATAAAATACCAAACTTAGAAAATAGTTGTTTTGCTAGTAACTCTGAGGTTTTAAGAACGATAATCTGGGATATGATCTATACCTATAATCGCAGAGAAGCCATAGATTTATCCTACTATATATGTCGGAGTATTCAAAAGAATTTAGAGATAAATATCTTAGGAGTTAAGCCTGCGCATTATTATGTACTTAAAGGGGCGCGGATGCCCGCAATATTAATTGAGGTAGGATTCCTTTCTAATTATGAAGAAGAACGTAAATTAAAAAATAGATATTTTCGTCAAAAGATAGCCGAGGCAATTGTCGAAGGACTTAAAGATTATAATTTTCATTCTGAAAGATAATGAAACCAATAGGTATTTTTGATTCCGGGATAGGAGGGTTAACTGTAACCAAAGAGATAATACAACAACTTCCTTACGAAGATATTGTTTATTTTGGTGATACCGCGCATTTACCTTATGGGGTTAAATCGAAGGAGACAGTGATTCGTCTTTCTATTGAAAATATCTTATTTTTATTGAAACAGCGCGTAAAATTAATCTGTGTAGCCTGTAATACCTCATCCAGCGTAGCCTTACCAGTGATTAGAAATAATTTTAATGTGCCGATTGTAGATGTAATAGAACCTGCGGTAAGGGAAGCAGTCTATGCAACAAAGAATAAACGTATCGGTATAATTGGTACTAAAGCCACGATACGCAGTCACACATATAAGGTGATGATAAAAAAACTTAATCCTAAAATCAAGGTCTTAGAGATAGCCTGTCCTTTATTTGTTCCTTTAGTAGAGGAAGGATGGATAGAAGGCAGGATAGTTAAAGAGATTGCAAAAATCTATCTTAAGCCTTTAAAGAATGTGGGGATCGATACATTGATTCTTGGTTGCACGCATTATCCTTTACTTAAACCTACGATTAGACAGGTAATGGGTTCTAAGGTTATTCTTATTGATTCTGCAAAACAAGTAGCCATAGAGGTAAAAAGGATTTTAGAGACTTTAGGGATGGTTAATCGAAGAGCTCGCCTGGGAGTACATAAATTTTATGTTAGCGATGATCCGGAAGGCTTCGGTAGATTAGCTCCCAGATTTTTAGGAAGCTATGTAGATAATGTTAGGAGGGTAAATCATGTATAAGATTAAGGTGCAATCAAATTTTAGCTCCGCACATAATCTCAGAGATTATAAAGGAAAATGCGAAAGTTTACATGGCCATAACTGGAAGGTTGAGGTAATGGTAGAAAAGGATAGATTAGATAACAAAGGCATGGTTTTAGATTTTAAATACTTAAAGAATAAATTAAATCGAATATTAGAGAAATTAGATCATAAGTATTTAAATAGACTGATTTATTTTAAAAAACATAATCCTACCTCAGAAAATATTGCTAAGTATATTTATGATAATCTAAAACCTGCTATTAATTCTCTTAAGTCAGTAACTGTCTGGGAAAATGAATTCAGTTCTGCCATATATGAAGAATGAAAAAGGCGGTTATACTTTTATCAGGAGGTTTAGATTCTACTACAACTTTATATTTAGCTAAAAGAAAAGGATTTAAATGTTATTGCCTTATTTTTGATTATGGACAGAGACACAGAAAAGAGATTCGTTGTGCAGAACTTATTGCAAAAAGATCAAACTTTCCCTACAAAATTATAAAGATACAATTTCCCTGGAAGGGTTCAGCACTTTTAGAGAAAAATAAAAAAATCCTTAAACATTGTAAGCAAAGAAATAAAAAAGAGATTCCTTCAACTTATGTACCTGCACGGAATATTATTTTTTTAAGTTTTGCCCTTTCTTATGCGGAAGCAATTAATGCTGAGGCAATCTTTATTGGAGCACATATCCAGGATTATCCCGGTTATCCGGATTGTCGACCCCAGTTTTTCAGGGCATTTAAGGAAATAATTATTAAAGGTAGCAAAACAGGGGTAGAACAAAAAAGAATAAACATTTTTACCCCTTTAATAAATAAAACTAAAGCAGAAATCATTAAATTGGCTAAGCAATTAAATGTTCCTTTAGAACTTACCTGGTCTTGTTATCAGGGCAAAAGAAAACCTTGCAGGAGATGCGATAGTTGCTACTATCGTGCAAAGGGATTTAAGGAGGCAGGTATTAAAGATCCATTGTTAAGATGAAAGCAAGGATCGCAGAGATTTTTAGAGGTATTCAGGGAGAAGGGATTTATTTAGGTAGAAAGCAAATCTTTGTGCGTTTCTTTGGTTGTAACCTTAACTGTCAATTCTGCGATACGAAATTAGATAGTTTTAGGGAATATCAACCTGAAGAATTACTCCAAGAATTAAGATCCTTTAATAAAGAAGATATTCATTCCATCTCCTTTACGGGAGGAGAACCACTTTTACAGAAGGACTTTTTAAAGGAATACTTAAGATCTATCCAACAGAAAGATTTTAAAATTTATCTTGAAACAAATGGGACATTACCGGAAGAATTAAGCCAGATTATCGATTATATAGATATTATTGCTATGGATATAAAACTTCCCAGCTCAACCGGTCTAAAAGATTTTTTACCATTACATAAAGAATTTCTTAAAGTAGCCTTAAAGAAAGAGGTTTTTATTAAAACAGTAATATGTAAGTCTACAATTCAAAAAGATCTATTAAATGCGGTTCAACTTACAGAATCAATAGATGAACGGATACCTTTCGTGCTTCAACCCAATTTTTTTGAGATGGATGAAACACTAATGCATAAACTCAGTTATTTTAAGTGCCTTTGTCTGAAACGATTAAAAAATGTAATGATTATACCTCAGATGCATAAGTTAGTCGGGATAAGGTAGTTGAGGATAAAATGAAAAAAAATACCTCAAGTTATGAAGGACTCCAGGAAGATATTCGTAATTTAAAGACCCCTAAAATCGAAGTCTGGAAAAATAAATATCCTGATAAAAATTACACTGTAAGTTTAGAGATCCCTGAATTTACTTGTATCTGCCCTAAAACAGGCTTACCCGATTTTGCTACTATAAAGATTGAATATCGTCCAGATAAATATTGTATAGAGTTAAAGTCATTTAAGATGTATACTATCTTTTATCGTAATATTGGGATATTTCATGAGCATGTAATAAATAAAATTATGGAAGATTTTATCAGGGCATGTAAACCTTGCTGGGTAAGGATTACTGCTGAGTTTAATCCGCGGGGTGGGATTAAAACCATAGTAACTAGAGAATATAAGAAAAGATGAGGGTTATATTCGCAGAAAAGATTAAAGATATAGTGGCTGAATTGTGCATTCAGGCAAATCTGTATTTAAGAAAAGATATCTTAAGGGCTTTAAAGAGCGCCTATCAAAAAGAAGATTCACAGAGAGCAAAGGATATATTAGGAGCGATAATCAAAAATAGCGAGGTTGCTGAAAAAGAAAGGCTTGCCCTTTGTCAAGATACAGGTTTACCGGTAGTCTTTTTAGAGATTGGACAGGAAATAAAGATTAAGGGCAATTTAAAAAAGGCAATAAATAAGGGATTAGAGTCAGGATATAAAAAGGGTTTTTTACGAAATTCTATAGTTAATCCTTTAAAAAGAGATCTTTTAAGATTTTCTCCCGGTATAATCCATACAGAGATAGTTAAGGGTAATAGGTTTAAGATAACCATTTTACCCAAAGGTTTTGGTTGTGAAAATGAGACTCAACTTAAGATGTTTAATCCCCTTACAGATTGGAGCCAGATAAAAAGATTTATTGTTGAGACAGTAAGATTAGCTGGCCCGGATGCATGCCCTCCATATATTGTAGGAGTAGGGATTGGGGGGACATCGGATTATGCCTGTTTTTTGGCAAAGAAGGCTTTGTTAAAAAAAGTCGTTTTTCATCCTCCATCCTTTATTCATTATAAAATACACAATATGAAATACGGAATACGGGAAATGGAATATGATTTATTAAACGCTATTAATCGTTTAAATATCGGGCCGATGGGATTAGGTGGTAGAACCACTGCCTTGGCAGTAAATATCAACATTTATCCTACCCATATTGCAGGTTTACCTGTAGCGGTTAATATCAGTTGTCATGCTTTAAGAAGCGCAACCAAGGTTTTATAAAAGAATATGCAGAGGCTAAGTACTCCTTTAACCAGGGATAAGATTAATAAATTAAAGGCGGGGCAAAAAGTTTTATTAAGCGGTAAGATTTATACTGCACGGGATCAAGCCCATAAGAGATTAATTGAGGCAATTAAGCAAGGAAGGAAACTACCTTTCAATTTAAAAGAAGCGCTTATCTATTATTGTGGACCGACCCAAACCCCTAGAGGTAAGATTATTGGTTCCTGTGGTCCGACAACAAGTTTAAGGATAGATGGGTTTACCCCTTTATTATTAAAAGCAGGACTTTTAGGTATGATTGGTAAAGGAAGGCGTTCATATGAGATAGTTAAGCTAATAAAAAAACATAAAGCAATTTATTTTGTTACCTATGCAGGATGCGGTGCATTATTAAGCAGATATGTGAAGAAAAAGGAATGCCTTGCTTATTCAGATCTAGGTCCTGAGGCAATCTTTAAGTTAGAGGTAGAAGATTTTCCTTTGTTTGTGGCAATAGATGCAGAAGGTAGAAGTATATATAAAGATTGATGTACTTAAAGCAGAAGCTAAAATAGGTTTTAATTTTTGATTAATTTTAAACAGGAGGAATTTAATGATAAGAACAGATGGAAGACCGTATGATAGGTTAAGAAAGATAAATATTATCCCTAATTACATGAAATATGCTGAAGGTTCGTGTCTAATTGAGCTGGGCAATACACGGGTAGTTTGCACTGCTACCTTAGAAGATTCTGTCCCACCCTTTTTAAAAGGCACCCAGACAGGTTGGATAACCGCTGAATACGGCATGCTTCCCCGTTCCTGTCAGACGCGGATCCAAAGAGGGAAAGAATCAGGCCGTAGCTATGAGATTCAGAGGCTTATCGGTCGTTCATTACGGGCAGTTATAGATACCAAATTACTGGGAGAAAGAACGTTTTGGATTGATTGTGATGTGATTCAGGCGGACGGAGGTACACGTACTGCCTCTATCACAGGAAGCTTTATCGCCTTGGTAGAAGCCTTAGATAAATTAAAACAGAAAAAGATTCTTTCTCAAATACCCATAAAGGACTTTGTAGCTGCTGTGAGTGTAGGGATTTTAAATAATGAGTTAATCTTAGACTTAACCTATGATGAAGATTCCCAGGCAGAGTTAGATATGAATGTAGTAATGACTGCTAAGGGTGAATTTGTGGAGATACAGGGAACCGCCGAGAAAAGACCCTTTAATAAAGAAAAACTGGATAAACTCCTTATTTTGGCAAGGAAAGGAATTAATGAATTAATTGATATTCAAAGGGATATCTTAAAAGATATCTTAGGGCTTTAAAGATGGAGTTGGTAGTAGCGACCACAAATAAGAATAAATTAAGAGAAATAAAGGCTATCCTTAAAGATCTGGGATTAAATCTAAGAATAACCTCTTTAAATAATTATCCTAAAGCTCCCCGAATAATCGAGAATGGTAAAAGCTTTAAAGAGAACGCCATTAAAAAGGCAATAAAGATAGCCTCCTTTACTCAGAAATTAACCCTAGGTGAGGATTCCGGGTTAGAGGTAGAAGCCTTAGGGAGTAAACCCGGGATTTATTCTTCACGTTTTGCTGGTAAGGATAAAAACGATCTAAAAAACAATCTTAAACTCCTTAAGCTCTTAAAGGACTTACCGTTAAATAAAAGAAATGCAGAATATGTCTGTGCAGTTGCTTTAGCCGATAAAGATGGTCTAATAAAAGTAGCGGAAGGAAGATGTAGAGGATTAATAGGTTTTGAACAGAAAGGTCGTTTTGGTTTTGGTTACGATCCTTTATTTATTATTCCAAAATATAAAAAGACCTTTGCACAACTTGGACCGCATGTTAAACATAAGATGAGTCATCGCTACCGGGCTTTAAAGAAGATAAGAAATACTATCTTGCAATTTCTTGTCCGCTAAATAAATCCTTTAGTCCTTTAATAATATCAACTACCGCAGGTTGGATGCTGTATTTTGGGCTCTTCAATGTTCCTGTAATCTTTACTACCGCAAATCTTCCTATCTTACCCAGGATAGCTGAGGTGATTTCTTTTATTCTTCCTAAAGGAGAGATTATCTCATCGCTCATTTGAACACTTATAGATGCCTCAATAGAGCTATCTAAGCCGATTTTTCCATAACCGGTAAGATTAACTAAATTACTTGTAAGTAAAAGATTGTCTATATAAATAAAGTTATCCCGGATAGAGAAGTTAGAAGTTCCTCTATCAAAGATAATTTCAGTAAATTCAGGACTGAATAATAGCTGTCCTATTCCTTTAAATAAATCTATCTGCCATAATTTTGCATCGTTAATTACAATCCTTCCTTCTCCGTTTAATTTTGATGGATACTTTAAAGAGCCGTTTAATCGGATATAGCTGTTAATTATACCTGAGATATCCTTTTCTTTAAGCGGGGTATCTATCTTAAGCTTATGGAGTTTTACCTCTTGAATATATAGATTACATAGATAAGGAATATTCTCCAAATTTAGATTAATTTTTGCATTTGCCTCCACCATCCCTTCATAAAATGAGAATCTGATCATCGGTATATCCGCTAATCCTTCTGATTGATTATAGAATAGCAACAGATCCTTTAGGGATAATCCATAAAGACTAATTTGTGGGCTTTCGATTCTTGTCTGAATATCACAGGATTTTATATCTTTAAGATTCCCGCTGATATCTAAATTTACCAGGATAGATCCTTCTAATTTGGTTTTTTCGATAAAGGATTTAAGTTGGGCAAAGTTAACTTTTAAATCTTCGGGATTTAGCTTAACTATTAAGTTTAGTTTTGCCAGGGTAAAGTCTTTTCCGGAGATATCTAAACTGCCCTTTAGTTGAGCTTTTGAATTAAAATACTTTATGTTTAGTAAGGATATGTTAATAAGGTTCTTCTTTATTTTAAATTGTGAGTTTAATGATAATGATTTTGAATTTAACTCAATATCTATTTCTGGTTGGGTTAGGTTTTTTATAGCGGCATCCAGAAGACAATCTTCTTTAGCCCAATTAAATTTTAATTTCTTAGCACTAATATAGTCCTTTTGGAATTCAACCTTTCCTTCTATGTTGGTAAGTGATCCTAAAGGATATTTAGTTTCTAATCTTGCTTTAGATATTTCTAAAATCCCTTTTAGTTGGTAATTATCTTTATTTAAAAGCGGCATAGTTAAATCCATCTTTAGTTGAGCTTTTCCTGAGAGATTTAAAGGAAGGCTAAGATCAAAGTTTTGTTTTAATATCCTCTGCGCAGTCTCCAGAGTTAAATCAGCCCTTAATTCTAATTCTAAGATTCTTTTTTTAAAATCCAGGATATTTAGATTTGCTTCGTATTTAAGATCAAGAAATTCACCCCTTAGTTTATCTATCTTTAAAGAATCTTGGTTAAAGTTTATCTGTCCGCGGATTCCTTCTAATTTATCAATATTTTTGATTCCACTTAAATCAAGTTTTAAGATATCAAGATTCCCATGATAAAAAAGTTTTTTATTTAAAAAATTATAATTAAGGTTAGCCTTAAGAAAAGAATTCAATTTGGCGGTAATTCCATCCTTAAAAAGGATAAGATTTTTATTCTGGCTTACAAGATCTATCTCTAAAATATTTTCTTTTAATCTAAGATCTAATTTAATGTCTGCAATGCCATCTTTAATCTCTATCCCCGCATACTTAAGATAACCTGAGAATTCCTTTGGACTTAATTGTGGGATATTGATTTTAGCAATAAGCTGATTATTTAAAAAATCATATTGACCGTTTGCATTTAGGGATATGCCTGAATAAGGAAGGATCTTGGTTTGCAGAAAGAAATTAATTTTAGAGGGTACCCAGGATAAAGAGGCTTTAAAATTTAAGTTCTCCAAAATTACATTAAAAACAGGTTCAAGATATCTATCCTGAAAATTAACCCTACCATTAATAATTATGATTTCATTTAATAAGGGGATACCTTTTTTCTTTTTTATCTTGCCTTTCTGTTCAGGGAATAAATCTTTAAGATTTAAGGTTCCGTCCTTTTTTCTTTCAAGTAATATAAACGGTGAATCTAATGTAATACAAGCCAGGATAGGTCCTCTATGGAAAGAAAAGGGAATGACCTTTAAACTCACCTCTTTTATATAGACAAGTTCCTTTGCATCCTCAGATAGCCTTAAGTCCTTAAAGACTATCCCCTTAAATAAATTAAATTCCACTGCTTCGATAGTAACTTTTTTCTGTATCTTATTTTTAAGATACTCACTAACAAAAGACTTTATTTTCTGGGATAAAAAAGTATGGCTAAGATAGATAATGACTGAGCCAAATAAAGAGAGGATAAAAAAAACCCACGCTATTTTCTTTATAATCTTTTTCATTAAAGATTTATTATATCTTAAAAAATCCCTGCTTGCAAAAATATAATTAACATGTTATAATTAAAAACCCTTAAAAATATCTTCGGGGCGTGGCTCAGTTTGGTTTAGAGCGCTTGGTTTGGGACCAAGAGGTCGTGCGTTCAAGTCGCACCGCCCCGATAGATTACGAGGCTGCGCCTGTAGCTCAACAGGATAGAGCATCTGCCTTCTAAGCAGAGGGTTGGCCGTTCGATTCGGCCCAGGCGCATTTGTTTGATTTTAAAGAGATTATGAAGATATTAATAAAATTTTTTTTAGTATCATTAATTATTTTTCTCTTTGGACTTATCGGCTTTTATGTATTCTTTAATCTGAAAGGAAGTTCTATTTTGACCAAAAGATTAGAAGGTATTCTAAACAAAGAAGTTAAAATAGATAAATTTAGTATATCTTGGCCATTGAATTTAACCACAGAACAGTTTGAGATTAAAGACTTATTTAAGATAGATAAGATATTCTTAAAAATCGAAGGGATAAATATCTTTAGAAAGGTTATAACTATTTCCGAGATAAAGATTGATGGGTTTAAGATGGGCCCTTTATTATTTAAAAACATTGAGAAAAAAACTCAACCGCTTGATTTAATAAGTAATTACCCTAAGATTATTCCATTTTGTTTTATCATTAAACATCTAATTATAGAAAATGGAAATTTAAGTTTTGTAGATAATCATATTAGTGAGAAAGGATTAAGTATCTTAATTAAGGATTTTAAACTTAAAGTAGAAAATATAATTTTCCCGATCAATAGCCCTTATATAATTAGTTTTGAATTAAGGGGTAATATCCCCTGCCAGGAAAAAGTTAATGAGGCAAGCATAGAATTAATTGGTTGGGCAAATCTTTTTAAAAGGGATATGTTAGCATTTTTAGATATTAAAGGTATTGATGGAATATATTTTTATCCTTACTACTCTAAGTGGGTAGATTTAGAAAAATCTAAAATTACAAAAGCAATTTTTAATTTTACTAGTAATCTATATAGCTTAAATAATGATTTAACTGCTGATTGTAATTTAGAATTAGTAGAGATTGCATTTAAACCGCGTACCTCCGGAGAGCAGGAAGAAAAAGCAGAAAGGATCGCCCTGGCAATTCTTGACATTTTTAAGTATATAGATGGAGAAAGAATTAATTTACAATTTACAGTAAAAACAAAGATGGATAAGCCTGAATTTAACCTTGAGATCATTCATGATGCCTTTAAACAGAAGATATCTTACGGATATAAAGAGAAGAAACAGTTAAGTATCGATGATATTTTGAATTTACCTGGGAAGGTAATTGAAGAAACATTAAAGCAAGCAACGGGGATTACCAAGACAGTAATTACCGAAACCATAAAGGCAGGCGTGAAAGTAAAAGATGCTTTAGGAAATACAATCAAGGAAGAGAAGGATAATGCGAAGGATAATTAAGATAACATCTTGGATAGTAATTTTTATTTCATTACTTTATTTAATTTTAAATATTGGATTGGTCTTCTTAGGCAAAAAAATAATTGTAAGACAGATTGAAAAAAATATTAAAAATAAAGTAACCCTGGAGGGTTTAAATCTCAGCCTCCCCTTTTCATTAAATCTATCTAATCTTAAGATTCATGATTTAATAAGTATTGATTATCTTTTTTTAAGACCAAGTATATTAGGCTTTTTAGCCGGAAAGATTATCCTTAATGAATTAAAGATTATTAAACCAGTGTTGAATATAGAGATGGATGAAGAGGGCAGGTTTAATCCTGTAGTTTTAAAAGATAATCCTAAACCCAAGATGTTATTATTGGTGAGTTTAAAGATTAAAGATGGCAGGTTAATTTTTATGGATAAAAGGATTAAGCCCCGAGGTTATAGAATGATTCTTGATAATATAAATATAGATATTTTTAAGGTAAGTTTTCCTCCCGTTTCATTATTAACTAGATTTAATCTTTCTTCATCTTTATTAGATAACAGTAATAATTTAAAAGGTAGTATCTTAGCTTTTGGCTGGATAGATCTTGGCCATAAGGATATGGAAGGAAGGGTGGAGTTAAAAGACTTCGAACTTATCTATTTACAGCCATATTATCAAAGATATAATTTAATTAACAAAAAAATTGTCTCAGGAAGAGTTAATCTTATCTCTGATCTAAAAGCAGTTAATAATGATCTAATCGCTAAATGCCATTTTGAGGTTTCAGATTTATCTTATGAAAGGGAAGAAAACCAGGATAAGCAGACAACCAAAATAGATATAATAAATGATACCTTAAAAATATTTTCTAACAAAGAAAAGAAAATTGCCCTTGATTTTACTATAAATACTAAACTTGATAAACCAAGGATAGAGCTTAAGGATTTAAAGAAAGTGTTTATTCAGGCGATACTTCAAAATCTTATCAGTAAACCTTCCGAAGAGAGTATGAAGGATATCAAAGATATAGGAAAACAGTTCGATAATTTTTGGTGAGAGTGTTAAGAACTCTTTAAGAAGGGAAAAAAGAGGCATCTTATATAAAAAAATATAAAAAAGGAGAGGAAAATGATTTCTTGGCAGAAGTCAAATGATGTCTTAGGAACAGTAAATCGAGGAAATCCCGCAGAGTCCGGGCTTTGTACCTTATGCCGTGTGGATTGTATGGGAAAATGCGAGACCTGGCTTGCTTCCTTACGGGGTAGGAAGCTACTTTATCCAAGGGATTATGGTTTTGTTACCGCCGGCGCAGATAATACCTTGCATTTAGGGGTTTCTTATAATTCTTTGAGGATAAATGGTTGTCTTTTTGGAACACAAGGACTGCCTAAAGGATTATCTAATTCTGAGGATGATTGTGTCTTCCCCAATGTAAATTTAGAGACAGAATTTGGTGCCACAGTTAAGACAAAGGTGCGCATTCCCATAATGACGGGTGCTTTGGGTTCTACCTTTGTCGCTGCTAAATACTGGGAATCCTTTGCTATTGGTGCTAGCTTGGTAGGTTTTCCGATTGTGGTGGGTGAGAATGTTGTGGGCATCGATAAACAGGCAGAGATAAAGAATGGTAAAATCCTGAAAGCTCCCGAATTAGACCGAAGAATTCAAACCTATTTAAGATACTTTGATGGATACGGTGCAATATTAGTCCAGATGAATGTTGAGGATACCAGAAATGGGGTAGCGGAGTATGTAATTGAGAAATATAAGGATAAGGTAATAATTGAGCTTAAATGGGGTCAGGGCGCAAAGGACATTGGTGGAGAGATCCAGGTTACGGATTTAGATTATGCTATATTTTTAAAGAAACGCGGTTATATGGTTGATCCCGATCCTGAGCTGCCCGAGGTTCAGGAGGCATTTAAATCAGGAGCAATTAAATCTTTTGCTCGCCATTCAAGGTTAGGCTTTACCAGTAGTTCGGATTGGCAAGAGGTTTATGAAAAATTTTCAAAACACATAAAATACCTCCGCAAGCTTGGGTATAAACGCATTTCTTTAAAAACCGGTTCTTATGGAATGGAAGCATTGGCCATGGCAATAAAGTTTGCTACGGAGTTGAAGCTCGATCTTTTAACTATCGATGGTTCAGGGGGAGGAACCGGGATGTCTCCCTGGAATATGATGCAGACCTGGGGTGTGCCTTCTATACTTTTACATGCCAAAGCTTATGAATACGCTTCTATTTTAACCAAAAAAGGTAAAAAAGTCGTAGATATGGCTTTTGCCGGAGGGTTTGCTCGAGAGGACCATATCTTTAAAGCCTTAGCACTAGGTGCTCCCTATACAAAGCTTATTTGTATGGGGCGTGCTTTAATGATTCCGGGATTCTTGGGTTCAAACATTGAAGGTGTAATCCATCCCGAGAGAAAAGAAAAGGTAAAAGGAAACTGGGAGAAGCTTCCTCCCTCCGTAACAGAATTTGGCTCAACCCCTGAGGAGATTTTTGCTGGCTATTATGATGTTCAGAAAAAGGTAGGAAAAGAGGAGATGAAAAATATTCCTTATGGAGCAATTGCTGTTTGGACATTAGCAGATAAATTATCTGCCGGTTTACAACAGCTTTTGGCAGGGGCAAGGAAATTCTCAGTTAAGGCAATCTCGCGCCAGGATATCTTTTCTTGCAATCGCGAAACCGAAAAAGAGACCGGTATTGCTTTTATCACCGATTACCAGGATGATAAAGCAAAAAAGATACTAAAAGCTTAAAATGCTTTATTTGTTTTAGCGCCTTCTTTCTTAAAGAAGGCGCTTTTTATTTTTATGGAGAAAATAAATATCACAATTTAACTGCCGGTTTCTTGCCAGATTGGTAAAAAAATGGTTAATATGGATATTAAGATAAATAAAAATAATTTAGCACTACAGTTTATTATTCTTATGGGGTTAGTTAGCCTTTTTGGAGATATTGTTTATGAAGGAGCAAGAGGTATAACCGGCCCATATCTATATTTGCTGGGAGCGGGCGCTGGCATTGTAGGATTGATTACCGGATTAGGGGAGTTTTTGGGTTATGCGCTTAGGCTTCCTTTTGGTTTTATTGCTGACCGAAGGAAGGCATACTGGGGCTTGGCTGTCTTAGGATACAGCTTGATTCTGGCTATTCCCCTTCTGGCATTGGCTGGCAATTGGCAAATTGCGATGTTCTTAATTCTTTTAGAACGCTTGGGTAAAGCAATCCGAGCTCCGGCTAGGGATACTCTGCTTTCCTCTGCTACCAAAAGGGTAGGAAGGGGTTTTGGCTTTGGTATCCATGAAGCCATGGACCAGATTGGTGCGGTGATTGGGCCGGGTTTATTTGCTCTGGTGTTTCTTTTAAAAGGAAGCTATCGTCAGGGATTTGTTCTTCTTTGGATACCTGCCTTGTTGATGTTAGTTTTTTTATTAATCGCAAAAAACAAGGTCTCTTTACCCCAAAAGTTGGAAGATGATACAAAAGAAGCAGATAGGAATTTACCGCCAGAGTTCTGGTCTTATATATTATTTATCTTCTTTGCGGTTTCTGGGTTGGTCAGTTTTCCATTGATTGCTTATCATTTTAAGGTAAAAGGAATATTTTCTGATGCTTACATTCCTGTTTTGTATGCTTTGGCAATGTTAAGCGATGCCTTATTTGCGCTGATTATTGGTAAGACCTATGATAAAATAGGAATGAGAATCTTCATCATTATTCCTTTAGTTACTTTCTTTATCCCTCTTCTCTGCTTTTCCCAGAGCCAGATTTTAGCATTAGGCGGGGTTATACTCTGGGGGATGGTAATGGCGAACCATGAAACAGTTATGCGTGCAGGTATTGCGGATCTGGTATCTGTTTCTCATCGGGGTTTTGCCTACGGGATTTTTAATACTATTTATGGAATTGGCTGGTTTTTAGCAAGTAGCGTGATGGGGTTTCTATATGGGATTTCTCTAATTTATCTGATTTTATTTTCTATAATTATGAGTGTGATCTCTTTATTATTAGGTTTAACTCTTGATCTATTTAAAAGGATGCATCCTATTTCATAAAATTTTGTAAAAAGGGGAAGGCAATCCCAATTTGGTAAATATTACTGATGAGATTGAAGATATTCGTAAGCCAACGGGGCTTAAAAAGGGTATTATTACTGTATTTGTAGCTGATTCAACCGCAGGTATTACTACCTTTGAATATGAGTCGGGCATGATAAAGGATACGCAGGATTATCCATGGCTATAGCAGATAATGTAAAATATCTTTCGCACAGTAAACTTCTCGGAACTTTGACAGAAAAATAGGATTTTGATATACCCTCTCGTCGTGAGAGGATTATTTTTTGTCTAATTTGTTGTGCAATATTTAAAAGAAATATCTTGACAAATAAATATAAATTTATTATAATT
>JAMWCL010000052.1 GCA_023819035.1 Candidatus Omnitrophota bacterium | reverse complement strand
AGGGTATTGTTCCAGGAGGAGGGGTTGCTTTATTAAGAGCCATCCCTGCTTTGGAAAGGCTAAAGCTGGAAGGGGATGAGAAGATCGGGGTAGATATTGTTAAGCGGGCGTTAGAAGAGCCGATCCGCCAGATTGCTCAGAACTCAGGAGTCGAAGGGGTAGTGGTGGCGCAAAAGGTAAAGGAGGAAAAAGGAACATTTGGTTTTGATGCGGAAAAGCAGGAATATACCGATATGATTAAGGCAGGGATAATCGATCCCTTAAAGGTAGTTAGACTTGCGATTCAAAATGCAGCCAGTATTGCTGGGCTTATATTAACTACGGAAGCAGCGGTTTGTGAATTACCTGAGAAGGAAAAGACTCCTCCCATACCACCATCACCTCATGGTGAATATTAATAAAAAAATATGGATGAGGAAGCTATTAAAGAGGTTGCTTTTTTAAGAAGAGACTACCAAGCTTGGAAGCGTTCTGCAGGTAATTACCGTTGCCGCAGGTGTCTTATGGTTGATGGTTATACCGCGGAAGAGAAGAAATGCCACTTTTGCGGGCAGGAGCTTTTTGAAATGGATAGATTATGAGCTCAAAGAAAAAAATCCAGATTAAATTTAAACAGAGATTAAGAAGGCGACAACGCCGACTTAAGCTCTTGGAAAAAGGACTCAATCCCAATGACTATTTTTATGGAAAATATTACGTAGGTCCAGACCATAAGACGCCTGCTTTAGGTATGAGATAACCCTAGAAAACACAATAGATAATTTTTGCTTATCATCCTTTCCTTTATTTTAATATTATCCTTCCTATTTCTCCTAAAGACTGAAACACCATCCTGACCTCATATTTAAAATTTTTATCTTGAAAATTAGAAGAAAAATTGCTATAAAGGAATAAATGTAATTATCTAATCTAATCAAAATGAAGATCCTACATAAAGAAATCCTTGCCCGCTCTAATAATCTGTATATCATCCGCTTAGAGATTATTGCTCCGGAGATTTCCCGGAAGGCAAAGGCAGGGCAATTTGTGGTTTTGATGGTTAATGAGAAAGGAGAGAGGATACCCCTAACCATCGTGGATAAAGACATAGAAAACGCCACCATTACCTTAATCTTTCAGGAGGCAGGGCTTACCACTAAGCTCTTAGGTAGATTAAATCCCGGTGATTCTTTGTATGCTTTAGTCGGTCCTTTAGGAAATCCTACTGAGATTGAAAGATATGGTAGGGTAATTTTAGTAGGTGGTGGGGTAGGGATTGCTGAGATTTATCCTGTAGCCAAGGCATTAAAAGAAAAAGAAAACCAGATCACCACAATCTTAGGTGCAAGGACTAAAGATTTATTAATCTTAGAAGAAAAATTGAAGAAAATCTCTGATGAGTTTTATATTACTACCGATGATGGCACCTATGGTAGAAAAGGTTTTGTTACCGATATCTTAGAGGAGCTATTAAGCTCTAAAATAAAAGCGATGGGTTATAAACTAGTTTATGCGGTAGGTCCTATCCCGATGATGAGGAGGATTTCTGAGATAACCAGCTCCTATAATATAAAGACCATTGTTTCTTTAAATGCAGTTATGGTTGATGCAACAGGGATGTGTGGTTGTTGTCGAGTAACAGTAGCAGGTAAGACTTACTTTAGTTGTATAGATGGACCTGAATTTGATGCCCATTTAGTGGATTGGGAGGAGCTGAAAAAAAGAAATCGGATATACCAGGATAAGGAAAAACATATCTGTAATCTTTATAGGATATGAAGCAACCTATAAAGGTAAAAGAACTGGCAGTTTCTCAAAGGATAAATAATTTTTCGGAAGTAGTTCTGGGTTATACTGAAAATGAAGCATTGCAGGAAGCGGAGAGATGTTTGCAGTGTAAGAATCCTCAATGTATTTCAGGTTGCCCTGTAGGTATAGATATTAAAAGATTTATTTTTCAAATCACACAGAAGGATTATCAAGGAGCTTATTTTACAATTCGAGAGAAGAATAATTTCCCTTCTATCTGTGGAAGGGTTTGTCCGGCCGAATATCAATGTAGAAAGGCCTGTATCTTAACTAAAAAAGAGAGTAATTTTGCTTCCGAAGAGACAATAAATATCCATTTTTTAGAGAGGTTTATTGGTGATTATGGGATAAGGAATAATTTAGAGGTTTCTCAAAGTAAGGATAACCGATTTTTTAGATTTAAAGTAGCAGTGGTTGGTTCGGGTCCGGCAGGGTTATCTTGTGCAGGGGAATTAGCCAGAAAAGGAATAAAGGTAACCATCTTCGAGGCCCTGCATCAATTAGGCGGGGTTTTAAGATATGGGATTCCACCTTTTAGGCTGTCCCGCGATATCTTAGATAAGGAGATAGAGAATTTAGTTAAGTTAAAAGTAGAATTTGTACCTAACTGTATAATCGGAAAAACCATAAGTCTAAATGAGCTTTTTAAGGAAGGTTTTCAAGCGATATTTTTGGGCTTGGGAGCAGGTACCCCTTTATTCTTAGGTATCCCGGGAGAAAATCTATGTAATATTTATTCTGCTAATGAATTCTTAACCCGCATAAATCTAATGTCCGCTTATCGCTTCCCTGAATTTCATACCCCTATAAATGTAGGTAAAAATATAATAGTGATTGGTGGTGGAAATACTGCCATGGATGCAGCGAGGTGTGCTTTAAGATTACAGAAAATAAATGGGTTAAATCCGAATGTTACCCTGCTTTACCGTCGCACAGAAGTCGAGATGCCGGCAAGACGTCTTGAGATAGAACATGCAAAAGAAGAAGGGGTAAATTTCAGGTTCCTCGTTCAGCCAAAAAGATTTATCGGGGATGAAAACGGTTTTGTAAAAAAGGTTATTTGTTTAGAATGTAGACTTGGTGAGCCGGATGCTTCTGGAAGAAGAAGACCTGTGGAAGTAGAAGGAAGCGATTTTGAAATAGAGACTGATTTAGTAATTATTGCTATCGGGTTAAAGGCAAATCAGGTATTGACTTCTGTCACCCCCGAATTAAAAACTGATAAATATAAGGATATTATTGTAGATCCTGAGACAATGCAGACCTCCATAAAAAATGTTTTTGCGGGCGGAGATATTGTAGGTGGCGAGGGCACAGTTATTGAAGCAATGGGGATGGCAAAAAAGGCAGGTAGTTCAATTATAGCCTCCCTTTTGAATAACTAAAGGATAACACAGGCAGATGGTATCTACCCTTTAAGATTTTAGTTTATTTAAGTGAAAAAACACAAAACTAGCTATGATGTATCTAATCAAGAAGGAATAAATTTATACTTGAAATTAATAAAAAAATAAATTATAATTTTTATAAAGCTAAAAGCCACGGATAAATTCCGTGGTTTTTTTGTAGAAAAATTTTAAAAGGAGATTCTTATGGAAAACGAAGCGTTTACTGATAGAAGGATATTTGAGAGGATCGCCATTAAGCTTAATTTTAGGTTTTTAGCAGGAGAGTTAAATAAAGAGGGTTTAGGTCAAACTCAGGATATTAGTGCAAAGGGTGTAGGTGTTTGGATATCGGAAGAGCTATTACCCGATACACCCTTAGAGATTTGGCTGGATATACCGGATAAAGGTCAACCATTTTATACCCGCGGAAGGATAGTCTGGCTGAAGAAGGTTGAGCCAGAGAGATACAGAGCAGGGATCAATTTAGATAAACCAGAATTTATGGGAATGTCCCGCACCCTCAGATTAATGAGATAGAAGTGGTTTTTTTGAATCTTTTAAATAACTATCCCTGAAAGTCAAGCCTCTTTTTAAATAGTTCTCTCCTTATCTTCTTTAAAAACTAAAATAGCAAAAATCCTTTATGATTAAAAATAAAAAATTCAATAGGAAGATAATGTAAAATATCTTTCGCACAGTAAACTTCTCTAAGGATACTTTACCAAAGCAATGGCAATATGTAAAGCGTAACTTACAGGAGATGTCCGCTCAGGCACTTATCCCAGGACATTTACTAC
>JAMWCL010000051.1 GCA_023819035.1 Candidatus Omnitrophota bacterium | reverse complement strand
GTTTCCCGTGTTATTAATAAGGTTCCCACGGTTAAAGAAAAACATCGCCAGAGAGTCCTTTCCGCCATAAAACAGCTTAAATTTAGACCTTCGGTCTTTGCCCAGAGATTAGCCACAGGAAAAAGCAATGTTGTGGCTTTAGTTATCCCGCGTTACGAAGGGATATTCTATTCCTTTTATGCCTTAGAGTTAATTCGGGGTATAGGCACGCTCTGCGAGGCATTGAGGTTAGATCTATTGCTTCATCTTACCGATAGTCGTTCAGAACTTAATCTAAGCGGAATAGGCGGGATAATCTTTGCGGATCTTATTGGTAATCGCCAACAGCTTGAAGAGGCGATGAATTTAGGGATTCCTTGTGTGGTGATTAATCATTTTTTAGAGGATTTAGATGTAACCTGTATTGCGATAGACAACTTGAAGGGAGCCCAGAATGCGGTGGAATATCTTCTCAATTTAGGTCATAAAAGAATCGCCCATATTACTGGAGACCTGGTAACCCAAGCCGCTACCCAGCGTCTTGAGGGTTATAAGCTGGCATTAAAGAAATATGGAATTGAGCCAAATCCCGAATATATCTTTAAGACCGATTATTCACGGGGACAGGCGCGTCAGGCAGCGGAAAGGCTAATCAATATGAGTAATCCTCCTACCGCGGTATTTGTTGCTTCGGATTCTATGGCATTGGAGGTGATGGCAGTAGCACGTGAATTGAGAAAGAATATCCCGCAGGATTTATCTATCATTGGTTTTGATGATAACCCTTCGGGTCTTTATGGTCCGGTAGCCCTTACTACTGTCAGACAGCCCTTGATCAAAATGGCTGAGGACTCATTAAAGGAATTAAAGCTTTTGATGGATAATCCTAAAAAAGCCAAAATCAAAAAAATAGTTTTACCTACAGAGTTAGTAATAAGGGAATCCTGTACAGCAGTCTCCGCTTAAGAGTCATTCCGCATTTAATACAATTTATTGTATATTTAATAATAAAAGTATACAATATATTGTATTTTTTTCTTGACAGGGAGGATTTTCTGACTTATACTTTTTATAGGATAAAGATAAGGAGGAAGATATGGAATTTAGATTATCGAAGAACGCCTTAAAGGTCTTAGAAAAAAGATATCTAAAGAAGAATGAAGCTGGTCAGGTTATCGAAACACCTGAGGAGTTATTTTGGAGAGTGGCTAAGGCAATCGCCTCTGCAGAAAGATTCTATGGGAAGTCAGAAGAGGGGATTAAAAGATTAGAGAGGCTTTTTTATGAGATGATGACGCGTTTAGAATTTATGCCCAATTCCCCTTGCCTGATGAATGCAGGAAAAGAATTAGGGCAGTTATCCGCTTGTTTTACCTTGCCTATCGATGATTCTATGGAATCTATCTTCGAGACCCTAAAAGCCACCTCATTAATCCATAAATCTGGGGGTGGTACGGGATTTTCCTTTTCACGTCTAAGACCAAAGAATGCGGTGGTAAGGTCTACCGGAGGGATCGCTTCAGGTCCGGTTTCTTTTATGAGGGTTTATGATGCAGCCACTGAAGCAGTAAAACAAGGAGGCAGTCGCCGGGGAGCTAATATGGGGATTTTAAGGATAGATCATCCGGATATCTTAGAGTTTATTACCTGTAAGGATAAACATGGTCAGATCCCCAATTTTAATATCTCGGTAGCGATTACTGATGAATTTATGAAACGGGTAGAGAAAAATGAGGATTATGAGTTAATTGACCCTCATACTAAAAAAGCAGTCAAAACACTAAATGCCCGAGAGGTTTTTGAACTTATTGTTAAACAGGCACATAAAAACGGAGAGCCAGGGGTAATCTTTATTGACCGTATAAATGAAGCAAATCCTACACCGCATTTAGGCATGATCGAAAGTACCAATCCCTGTGGGGAGCAACCTCTTCTTCCTTATGAATCATGTGATCTGGGTTCAATTAATCTGGCCAGAATGTATAAAAAAATAAATAATCATTACCAGATCGATTGGGGAAGACTTAAAAAAACCGTACGTCTGGCGGTACAATTTCTGGATAATCTGATTGATGTGAATAAATTTCCTTTACCTCAGATAGAAGAAGCAACCAAAAAGACACGGAAGATTGGCTTAGGGGTGATGGGCTGGGCATCGCTCTTAGTGCGTTTAGGGATTCCTTATGATTCAGAGGAGGCGATTGATTTGGCAGAAAAAGTGATGTCTTTTATTTTAGATGAGGCAATAAAAAGATCCTGCGAGCTGGCAGAGGAAAAAGGTGTCTTTCCTGCTTATAAAGGAAGTATCTGGGAGAAAAAAGGTCTTAGATTAAGAAACGCTACTTTAACTACCATTGCTCCCACTGGAACCATCAGTATTATTGCCGGACCTTGCTCTTCAGGGATAGAACCCTTATTTGCAATTGTTTATTATCGCCAGGTAATGGATAAGACCCAGCTTTATGAGGTTGAACCTTATTTTGAAGAGATAGCAAAAGAAAAGGGATTTTATTCTGAGGAACTTATGCAAAGGATTGCTGAGTCAGGTTCAATTAAGAATTTTAAGGAGATTCCTGAGGAGATAAGAAGGGTATTTGTTACTGCCCATGATATTTCTCCTTATTGGCATGTAAGAATGCAGGCAGCATTTCAAAAATATGTCCATAATGCCACCTCAAAAACCATAAATTTTCCCTATGAGGCAATCGTAGAAGATGTAAGGAAGGCATATCTTTTAGCTTATCAGTTAGGCTGTAAAGGGATCACTGTGTATCGGGATAGAAGTAGAGAAGAGCAGGTCTTAAATATTATTGGAAACAGGGAGAAGAAAGGAGAGAAGATGGCTGAAGAGAAAAAAGAATCTGTGGAAAAAAAGATTTTGCCCCGGCCAAGACCTGAGGTAATTACCGGAACCACCACCAAAGTAGCCACTGGTTGTGGTAATCTTTATGTTACTATAAATGTAGATGGAGAAGGAAAACCCTTTGAATTATTTACCCAGATGGGAAAGGCGGGTGGCTGTGCTGCATCTCAACTTGAGGCAATCGGTAGGTTGGTCTCTTTGGCTTTTCGTTCAGGGATAGAGGTTAAGGCAATAATAGAGCAACTGCGTAATATCAGATGTCCCTCTCCTTCCTGGGAGAAGGGGCAAAGGATCTTCTCCTGTGCGGATGCGATTGCCAGGGTAATTGAAAAAAGGCTTACTAATGGAAATGAGATAAAGGTAGAAACCCCCAAGGTAGCGATGAAGCATTCCCATGAGGATGAAGGGATAACTTCTAATTTTCACGGAGAGATTGTAGGGGTCTGTCCTGACTGTGGAGGAGCTCTGCATCATGAA
Organism: Candidatus Omnitrophota bacterium; assembly: GCA_023819035.1. Taxonomy (GTDB): domain Bacteria; phylum Omnitrophota; class Gorgyraeia; order Gygaellales; family Profunditerraquicolaceae; genus JAMWCL01. The sequence continues at coordinate 708 of JAMWCL010000051.1, read as the reverse complement.
GAAGGATGCCAGAAATGCTATGCCTGCGGATTTTCAAAGTGTTAAAAAAGCGTTGATTTCGTTATAACGAACTAACGAGATTAACGAACCCAACGCACAAAACGATGAAAAAGATATTATAAAAATTAAGATGAGCGAAGTTCAGCTAATGCTTCCTGAAGTTGAAGCGCGGTTGTTGAATTCTTCTTTTCCCCATTATCTTTTTCCGATGAGCCACAAAGAGGCATTTTTATTAAAATTAAAGGGTAAGGATAAAAAATATAAAAGATATTTAGGCTCTCCTTTAAGGTATGCAGGGGGAAAGAGTTGGGCGGTGGGTTTTGTTGTAGAGCATTTACCGGAAAATATAAAGAGACTAATTTCTCCTTTCTTTGGTGGAGGTTCAATTGAAATCGCACTAGCCAAGGAATTAGGTATTGAAGTAATAGGATTTGAATTGTTTGATATTTTGGTAAATTATTGGAAGGTTCAGATTGAAAGACCGCTAGATTTATATCGAGAATTATTGAAACTAAAACCAAACCGTATAACTTATAATTTAATTAAACAAGAATTAAAAAGATATTGGCAAGGTGAAATAAAGCTGTCTTCATTAAAGTTGGCAGCTTATTATTATTTTAATCATAATCTTTCTTATGGGCCAGGATTTTTGGGCTGGATGTCTTCTGTATATGCAAATGAAAAGATGTATCATCGTCTTTTAGAACG
>JAMWCL010000021.1 GCA_023819035.1 Candidatus Omnitrophota bacterium | reverse complement strand
AGGATGCTTACCATATTTCTTTTCTTCCGGTCCTGGAGGTTTAATTGACCAAAGACTCAACATCTGACGATTATTATTTATCTTTTTCATCAGTGAATAATTAAAATAATGTTTACTGTATCTATTTTTAGCTGCCCATAAAATTATTTCCGTTGAATGAGTAAAATATCGACAACTTAAATTGGGTGACGGATTGACTTTAAACCATACAATATCATTTAATATCTTATAATTTAAATCCTGCATCACATAACCTATGGTATAAATTATATGAGACGTTCCTGATACCCATATAGTCCCGTTTGGAGTAAGAATTCTCTGACACTCCCTCAACCATCTTAATGTAAATAGATAGTTTTGTTCTTTCCCTTGAGAGATATCCCATTTACCTTTGTTAACCGAAACCATCTTTCCTGCATGACAGGTAATACCACCATTTGATAGAAAATAAGGGGGATCGGCAAAAATCATATCTACTGAGTCATCGGGAAGTTTAGAACGAAAGAAATTATAACTTATCTCTGCTGGGAAAGATAACGGAATGCGCTTAAGGCAGCCTTTGCCCCTTCTCCGCAGGCAACGATGATTTGTTTTTCCACAACATCTGTTACATCACCACAAGCAAATATAGCCGGGATACTGGTCTGGTTTTTGCAGTTTACCTTGATTTCACCAAACTCATTCTTTTCTATATCCTTAACAAATTCAGAATTGGGAATAAGACCGATCTCAACAAAAACACCCTGGATGGCCAACTTTTCTATTTTATTGTCTTTTTTTATCCTTATCCCGCTTACAAACCTATCTCCCATAATTTCTAAAACCTCAGTATTATTAAGTATCTTTACCCGGCTATTTTTTTCTACCTTTTCCCGCATAATCGGGTCTCCACCTAAAGCGGAGGTTATATTTATAAGGTAGATTTCTTTGGCAATTTTCATTAGTTGTAAAGTAGCATCCAAAGCAGAGTTTCCTCCTCCGATAACCGCCACGGTTTTTTCACTAAATAAAGGAGCATCGCAGGTAGCACAATAAGTAAGCCCTCTATTCTTAAACTCTTTTTCTCCCGGAATATTTAACTCCTTTGAGCGTTTACCCGAGGCAACAATTGCCGTCTTTGCAGTGTAGACATCTTCTTTTGTTTTAATCAAAACTAAATCATCTTCTTTTTTTAATTCTAAAACCTCTTCATTCTCTTTTATAAGAATGGCAAATTTTCTTAGATGTTCCTCAAATTTAGCCACCAATTCCGGACCACTGATAAATTGATAGCCGGTGTAATTTTCTACCTCTCCACTTAAAGCCGCCTGACCCCCAATATCTTTGGTGACAACCAAAAAATCCATCTTTTTCCTGGCAGCATAAACGGAGGCAGTAATCCCGGCGGGTCCGGCGCCGATAATGATTAAATCATAGACCTTCATAGACCCAAAAGTTCCTTAATTCTTTCTTTATCAAAACCTACTACAATTTCGCCATCAATATCTAAAACCGGAACCCCCATCTGTCCGGAGATCCTGATCATCTCTTCTGCTGCCTCCTGATTAGAAGAAACATCAAAATCCTCAAACTCAATATTATTCTCTTTTAAAAATTGTTTTGTTCGCTGACACCAGGGACAGGTAGGCGTAGAATAAATCTTTACTCTTTTATTCAACTTTACCTCCTTTATTTTTTACCGGTAAGATCAACTATCCTTTTTACCTTCATTTTAATCAGATATTTGGGTCTAGGAAAATTTGCCTCCGGATGCCCAAAACTGCTCTTTTCTTCTTTTAGATTTTTAATGATGCGCTGGGTTATCCTTCGGGTAATATTTGTATCCCAGAGTTTGATAATCCCTGGCTCTATAAAATCTTCTTTTAGAAGCTCTGCTTTACCTTTTAAACAATAGCCATCAAATCTATCTTCATCTACTGCGGTAATACTGATATAATGTCGGCTTTTAAGATTTTTATAGGTATGTGCCTGATAAAGATCTAAAAGATAAATTACACCTTTTTTATCAATTCCTACAATACCTTTACAGGAATTGTGGATTGAGCCATCTTTATCCAGAGTAGAGACGATTACAAAACCCTGGGATTCTAAAAAATCAACTACCTTTTTAGGTATTTGCATTAAAGCAGTTCTTCCTTTACCCAACGACCATGCAGATTACAATTTTCCAAAACAAGTAGTTTCCCCGAATTTACCTTTAGATGTATTCCTAAAGCAGGATTGAGTTTCTCGGGTGTCAGATGGTATCGGGAAACGAGGTTCTTGTCTAAATACACATCTATATACATAATAAAGTGCTGACTCTGCATGGGATGGGTAATCTCGCCGATCTTTATATTTACATCTAAACAAACCGAATCAATCAGACCACACTTGCGTTCTATTTTTACTACAGGAATGTGTTTTTTCTCCAGTTCACTTAGATTATTTGGATCAGTTGGTCTTTTTATAGCATTATTATCTAAACTAAATGCCTCTTTCTTTGCCCCGCAGACAGGACAAGATTCAGGAACATTATCAAAAGCAATATAACCACATTTACCGCATACATAAGTATTCATTGTCTATCCTTTCTAATTTTTGCTTATTTTTTCTCCTTCATCTGCTGACCACAGCAGATAATGTCACAGGTATCTACACATCCACAGGTCTCATCTACACTGACGATTAAACCGCATACCTCACAGACATACTTAGATTTTTTAGCTGTTTTCCTTTTTGCTCCACATTTCCTAGCCATATTAATTCACCTCCTTTCTTTAAATCCTTTCAAACATATCCTTTCCCACTCCGCATTCAGGGCAGACCCAACTCTCAGGTAGCTTCTCAAAAGGAGTCCCTGCAGGAATCCCGCCTTCAGGATCTCCTTTTTTTGGGTCATAGATATAGCCACAGATTGTACAACGGTATTTATCCATTATCTCTCCTTTCTTTTATAAATTTTTCTTCATCTCAGAAAGTTTAAGGTAATGACGATGTTCCTCATCGATAACTTTATTTAAAATACTAACCTGATCTGTTGAAACTAAATTCTTTGCCTCTAAATAATAAAGTATAGAATCGAGTTCTATTTGAAGCGCAAAATCAATTGCCTCCTTTATATTTTTAATCTTTTTTGCCATAACTTGGGCTTGTTTTTCTTTAGTAAAGATATGCTCATCAGCGTAGGCCCTTAAGTATAAAAAGTACTCCTCAGGATAACTCTGAGGTGGCTGATAATCTTCAATTTTAGAAAGCATATTCTCAAATATTTTTTTGTGCTTTACCTCCTCATCGGCTAAATAGTTAAATGTCTCTTTTACTTCCTTTGGTTTAAATCTTTTGGAAATCTGGCGGTAGAATCTTTCCCCATTTTCTTCAATCCTAATCGCAAACTCTAAAATCTCCGAAGGCTCAAAAAATTTACCCATCTTAACCTCCTTTTATTTTATAGGCAAAATTTTTACCAAACTCATAACAGTTATCCAAATCTTCTTTACTGGGAGCGTACTGAATAGATAAAGAAGGTTGAACTATTTCAATTCCTATATCTTTAAGTATCCCTTCTATATTTTTAACTGCTCCGCCTGCCCACCCATATGAACCAAAGACGCAGGCTAATCTATTCTTCGGTCTTAGGCCTTTTAGAAATTCTAAAAACCCGGCGATGGTAGGAAGCATATCGTTATCATGGGTAGAAGAACCAAAGATAAAACCTTTGGCCTCTAGCATCTCTTTGATTATTTCTGTACGGTCAGAACGCGTAACATCAAATAGCCTCACCTCTAATCCTGAATTAATTATACCCTCAACAATCATCCTTGCCATCCTCTCCGTTGAGCCCCACATCGTTTCATAAACTAAAACTACCTTTGGTTCTGTCTCATTCTTTGCCCAAGCGATATAGGAATTAATTATCTTTGAAGGAGCCTTTCTCCAGATAATTCCATGAGAAGGAGCGATCATCTCTATAGGAATTGACATCTTCTGAAGCTCTTCTATCTTCTTTAAGATTATTGAACCTAATGGCCACAGTATATTAGCATAATATTTTTTTGCCTCATCCATAAGTTCAGCATTATCTACCTCATCGTCAAACCTTTTAGAAGTGGCATAGTGCTGACCAAAGGCGTCATTAGGAAGAAGGAGTTTTTCTTCTGGGCAATAAGTAAACATACTGTCTGGCCAGTGAATCATTGGTGCCTCAATAAAGGTTAAGGTTCTTTTACCTAAATTAAGTTTATCATTGGTCTTTACCACTCTAAAATCCATATCCAAATAAAAATTTCTATAAAGACCTTCTTTACATTTCTGGGTTCCTAAGATCTTGGCTTTAGGACAAAGCTTCAGTATCTCCACCAAAGCCCCGGAATGGTCTATCTCCACATGATTTGCAATAATGTAGTCTATTTTCTCTGGTGGAATAATCTTATTTATCTTCTCAATCATCTCATCCGCAAATGGTTCATAAACCGTATCCACAAGAACAATCTCTTTATCCAAAATGAGATAGGCATTATAGGTGGTTCCTCGCTGAGTAGTATAGGTATGCCCATGAAAGTTCTTCACATTCCAGTCAATTGTACCGACCCAGAATATGTCTTTTTTAATTTCCTGCGGAATCATCTTACCTGTTTACCTCCATTAAGAGTTCTGATTTTTTTCTGTAAGGTTCCCATCGGACAGATCAGACACCAGGTTCTCGGCTGAATAGTATTCCTAAAAGTATGGCTAAAAGGGTAGTAATTATACACATCCTTACAAAAATAAATCCTATGGCGTTTATATTTTTTGGCGAAATGATAAACTGTAAGATAAAAAATATACTCATGCGTATCTTTTGATTATAAAAAACTTAGGAACTTTTCTTTTAAGACTGATTTTGCTTAAAACTAAATGCGCCCCTTGGGCATAAGAAACTACACCAGAATCTTCCCTTAAAATAGGAAAGTACAAGAAAAAATATACCTGATCTCCTGTTTTTCTTTTTCTAGCGACTGCTCAATCTCTCTTTTTTCCCGCGCAATCTGATCTTCAAAAAAATGTTTCTGGGCTTTGGTAGAGATATAAGAGCAAAAAATATCGCCAGGGTCCCTACAGTAATCTGGATTATACCTGCCAAAATTACTTTATCCCGCCCTACCCAGAAAACCGATATACCTACCAAAAATGAAACTGTAGTAATCAGACCTGTATCAATCGCATAAATGATATCACGGATGATTCTTCCTTTAGTAGTATGCCAGTCTTCTCCGTGCCAATTTTTAAGTCTTTCCTCTAAGGGACTGCGGATAAGTTCTTTCATCTAATAACCCATAAATGATTCGACTTTAATATTTCTTTGCTCTATCCCTAAATCAAGACACAATCCTTTTATTGCCTCTACCATCTTAGGTGGGCCAAAGATATAAATAATCCTTGTTTTCAAATCTTCTATATAACTTTTTAAAAACTCTTTATCTAAACGAGAGAATATACAATTTTTATCTAAAGATGGGCAATCGGTAACTAAATAAATAACCTTACTTTTAGGATTACTAAAAGATATTTTATCCAATTCATCTCTAAAAGCAATCTCTAAATCCGTGCGATTAGAGTAAAATAACAAGGCATCTGTATCTATCTTTTTATCATCAATATATTCTAAAATTGAAATAACCGGCGTAATCCCAATACCGCCAATTAAAAAACCAATCCTTTTATAACCTTCATTAAAAATACAATTGCCCAAAGGTCCTTTCATCAAAATCTCATCGTCTATTTTTAAATCTTTTAATCTTTTAGAAAAATTGCTTTCGCTTAAGCGCTTGGTCACCTCAATATAATCTTTATTCGGTGAAGAAGAAAAAGAAAGAAACTTATTCAATTCTCTATTGTCTGGATTATCTTTATCGAAGATGATCTGCAAGAACTGTCCGGGAATAAAATCTATTTTTCTTTCCGGAATAAAACGGAAACTTTCTACTGTAGGGGTTCTTTTTATACTTTCCTTAAATTTAATTTTAAATATCCCTGCCATATCAGGTAATCCTTTCTAATATCCTCTCAAACACCTCTTTTACATCGTAAGGTAACTTTATCTCTAAAAGATTTTTTGCCTCTTCACTGGCTAAAAGCAATTCTTCTTTAAAAGGGAGTTCTGCCAAAAGAGGAATCTTTAATTTTTCTATTTCTTTTTTTATTTTTTCATTTTCATCATATTTTATTTTATTTAATATAATATACTTATCTTTTATCTTCAGATGTATTTTTCGGGCAATCTCTAAAGAAGCCCTTACCGCGTATAGACTACTTAAGGTTGACTCTGACACTAAAATAAGTGTATCTAAATTATCACTGGTTCTGCGACTTAAGTGTTCTAAGCCTGCCTCACAATCAATAACTACAAAAGGATAATTCTTGGCTAATTTAGATAGATATTCTCTTAAAAGATTATTTACAGAACAGTAACAGCCTGGGCCTTCGGGTCTACCCATAACTAAAAGGTCAAAATCATTATACTCAGAAATAAGTTCTTGTAATCTTAAATTAAAATAATCCGTTTTAGCAAAACCTTGGGGTGTATGCTCGCGTACCTCCTCCCTTAAATCCGCAATTGTCTGATTAAATTTCACCCCTAAGCTTAAATATAAATTTGCATTCGGATCCGCATCTACTGCTAAGATGGGTGTTTTTTTCTTCTCAATTAAACTGCGAATAATTAAAGCGGTGATAGTGGTTTTACCTGTTCCGCCTTTTCCGGAAATGGCAATCTTAGACATAATCTAAGTCTTATTTTGATTTCTATTCTTTAGATATTTATTATAAAGTTCTTCACCTGCGCATTCCTTAGCGTACTTACACCACTGAAGACAACTATTAATTTCTATTTTACGGCTAATCCTTTTTTTGCAAAAAGGGCAAATTACCTGAGCCTCATCAGACCAGATCTCAACTTCCTTTCCGCAATTTAAACATTTTATCATCTGGGGCTTAGGCTGTCTAAGATTATCTAAACCTGGACACTTGAAAATCATTTTAATATTGTTTTTAAGTCTTGTTCTGGCTGAGTAATCAGCCTTAGGTTAAACTTATCTTTTAATATACTAAATATCCTGGATGATATAAACTCAGGAGCAACCGGACCAATAAAAATCCCTTTTATATTTAAATATAGAAGGGACAAAAGAATTGCTACTGCTTTCTGTTCAAACCAGGTAAGCACAAGCGACACAGGAAGATTATTTAAATCTGTCTTTAATGCTTCTGAGAATGCTTTTACTATTTTAATGGCAGAATAGGCATTATTGCATTGACCTAAATCTATTAGCCGAGGGATACCCTCAATCTGGCCAAAATCTAAATCATTGAATCTATATTTACCGCAGGCAAGGGTTAGAATTACACAATCAGATGGAACCAGTTTGACAAACTCCCGATAATAATTGCCCCTTTCTCCCGGTGTATCACATCCGCCTACAAGAAAGAAATGTCGGATCTTTCCCTCTTTAATTAATAAAAGTAATTTATCCGCAATCTCTAAAATATTCCGATAATGAAAACCAACTGTAATCTTTCTACCCTCTTTGGCTTTTAACTTTGGTAAGGAGAGCGCCTTTTTAATCAATTCAGAGAAATCTGTATCTTTAACATGTTTGACGCCTTTTATTCCTGTGACACTGCAGGTAAAAAGCCGGTCGCGATAAGAATCATTCGGAATAAGGATGCAATTAGTGGTAGCAAGTATTACTCCTAGGAAATTATCAAATTCTTCTTTCTGCTTTGACCAAGCACTGCCCCAGTTTCCTACAAGATGTTTGAATTTTTTTAATTCCGGATACCCATGCGCAGGAAGCATCTCTCCATGGGTATAGATGTTAATATTTTTCCCTTCTGTCTGTTTAAGCAGTTCATAAAGGTCTAAAAAGTCATGACCGGTCACCGCTATACCATAACCTTCTTTTGTTCCCGTAAAGACCTCTGTAGGTTCAGGAAAACCAAAACGCTCAGTATGCGCCTTATCTAAAAGTTCCATCGCCTTTATATTGATCTGACCTGCTTTTAAAATGTATTCGATAAATCTATCCGCATCAAAGTTAACATTGGTCAAGGTTGTAAAAAGCGCTTCGCTTATAAAACTATCTATTTCTGAATCAGAAAAACCTAAGCGCTTTGCATGGTAATTATAAGCAGAGATTCCTTTTAGTCCAAAGATAAGGATATCCTGTAGGCTTGCCACATCCTCATCTTTCCCACAGACGCCATGAACTTTACAACCCCCAGGAATAGTCTGTGAACACTGATAACAAAACATAAAAATACCTCCTTCTTATTTTAATAGGGAACCGAGGCTTATCCTTTTTAATTCGCTCAATAAATATCCTTCCATCTTCTTTAACTTTTTTCTTAATTTACAGCTATCAATCCTCGGACAGGGTTTTTTCTTAAATAAACATTGACTAAGACTAAATTTTCCCTGAAATATATTCATTAAGTCCAATAGATAAATCTCATCTATTGATTTTTTTAATAAAAATCCTCCTCTTTTTCCTTTGAATGCCTCAAGGATATTATTTTTATGGAGAATCTGCAAGATCTTTCTTAAAAATGGATAAGGGATATTAAGTTTCTTTACTAAATCTTTTGTGGTAAAAATCTTATTTGGTTCTTCTACCATAAAGCATAATATCCTTATGGCATAATCAGTATCACGGGTAATAAGTTTCATAACATTATGAATGATACTATAAAAGTATCATTTTGTCAAGAAAAATATTTATTTTTAAATCGCTATAAGATAGATCTCCTCTGGTTCTATCTTCTTTACTGCAATCTTTAAACAGACTTTTCTCTATTTTTAGGATAAAATTAGATATTTAGATAAAAGGAAATTATTTATTGGATAAGGCGTGTCATCCTATTTTAGAGAAGAAGATGTCTAAGGAGTTTACTTAAGAAGCGTTTCTTAAGGGACACCCTTACGATTAGCTTAAAAGATGTCCCCCGATTGGGTCAAAGAACGTCCCTAAGTCTTACCAAAGATAATTCTCATTGAAGAGTTTATACCCCTCTTTATTGACTTTAAGATATAGGCGAGGATTTTTAAGGAAGCATTCTAAAAAGATCACTACTTCTTTAAACGCTCCATCTTGCTTTCAGTTCTTTAAAATTAATGAGCTTTGCACCTTGGGTTTTCATCTCTTGAATCGCTTTTTCTGAATCACCCTTTTTAATATTTACTCCCTTTACAGCGTCTAAAAGAAGTCTTACTTTAAAACCTTTTCTTAACGCCTCTAAAACTGTCTCTTTTACACAATAATCAGTAGCCAATCCTCCTACATAGAGTTCTTTAATTCTTAAGATTTTTAAAAGATTATAAAGGGGTTGTCCCGAGCTATCTTCTCCATCAAAGGCAGAGTAACTGTCTTTCTGGGGTGACATACCTTTAGAGATGATAACTGTCTCTTTGGGTAATTTTAAATCAGGATGAAATTGTGCGCCTTTTGAACCTTGAACGCAATGCACTGGCCATAATCCACCAAATTTTTTAAAATGCGTTGTCTTTTTAGGATGCCAATCGCGCGAAGCAAAGATGGGTAATTTATTTTTAGAGAATAATTTTATATATTTATTTATTAGGGGAACAATCTTATCACCTTGGGGAACTGCCAATGCACCATGCGGACAGAAATCATTCTGCAAATCTACAATCAAAAGAGCTCTATCTTTTTTCATTTTTATAAGATAGGCAGGTATTTACTTATCTCGTAATGGGTTACCTGTTGTTTATATTCATCCCATTCTAATTTTTTATTGCGAATGAAAAAATCAAAAAGCGGTTCTCCTAATGCCTTTCTCACCAATTCGGATTTCTCCGTAATTTTAATCGCTTCAAGAAGGTCCTCAGGTAAAGATTTAATTCCGTGCCGCTTCCTTTCTTCCTCACTCATCGCATAGATGTTGTCATTTGCCGGCTCAGGCAAGGGATACTTCTTTTCTATCCCTTCCAATCCTGCTGCCAACATTACTGAAAATGCTAAATAAGGATTGCAGGCAGGATCGGGTGCCCGATATTCAATACGGGTAGAATTTTCCTTTCCCGGTTTATACATGGGAACCCTTATTAAGGCAGAACGGTTCATCTGCGCCCAGCAGATATAGACCGGCGCCTCATATCCCGGGACAAGACGCTTATAGGAGTTAACCCATTGGTTAGTAACTGAGGTTATCTCGTGAGCATGCTTTAATAATCCAGCAATAAAGTATTTAGCGATGGGGGAAAGATGAAATTTATCCTTTTTATCAAAGAAGGCATTGGTATTACCTCTAAATAAGGATTGGTGGGTATGCATACCTGAACCATTGATCTCATATATCGGCTTAGGCATAAAGGTGGCATGCAAACCTTTTGTTTGTGCAATCTCTTTTACCACAAGCCGATAGGTCATTACATTATCTGCCATCGTAAGGGCATCAGTATATCTTAAATCGATCTCATGTTGACTAGAGGCGACCTCATGATGGCTATACTCCACCACAATCCCAAGTTCTTCTAAAACAGAGACTGTTTCATTACGCACGCTCTGAGCAACATCTAAAGGTGTCAGATCAAAGTAACTTCCTTTATCTAAGACAACAGTATTGTTAGGATTATTAAAATAAAAATATTCCAATTCCGGACCCACATAATAGGTAAACCCCATCTTTTTAGCACGGGCTAAGTTCTTTTTTAAGATATAACGTGGGTCTCCCTCAAAAGATTTTCCATCCGGAGTATAGATATCGCAGAACATCCTTGCCACCGGTTGCTCCTTTGATTCCCAAGGTAAAATCGCGAAAGTGGTAGGGTCGGGTTTAGCAATCATGTCAGATTCTTCAATCCGTGCAAACCCTTCAATCGATGAACCATCAAAGCCCATACCGTCCTCTAAAGCCCGTGGCAACTCATCGATCGTAATAGTAAAACCCTTCAAAAATCCCAATACATCGGTAAACCACAGGCGAATATATCTTATCTTGTATTCCTTAACCAATCTTAAAATCTCGGATTTAGTCTTAAGCCTTTTTTTCATTTTTTCTCCTTTCTATTTCTTAAGAAATCTTCTATCCTGATGATTGCCTCCTTTAAGTTTTCAAAACTACAAGTGTAAGAAATCCTTATATAACCTTCTCCTGATCTGCCAAAAGCAGTTCCTGGAACAACTGCCACCTTCTTTTCTTTAAGAAGCCTTTGGGCGAAATCAAGAGAATTTAATCCTGTATCTTTTATGGATGCAAAGACATAAAAAGCACCATCGGGTTTTAAACATTTAAGACCGATGCGATTCAATTCTTTCACAATAAATTCTCTTCTTCTTTTATATACTTGCTTCATCTGTTCTACTAAATGTCTAGCTGAATGCAATGCCTCACAGGCAGCCATCTGACTAATAGTAGGAACACACATAATTGCGTATTGATGAATCTTAGTCATTGCCGAGATAATCTCTTTTGGACCGCAAGCATACCCCACCCGCCAGCCCGTCATCGCATAACTCTTAGAGAAACCGTTTAGATATACAGTGTATTGCTTTGCTTTAGAAAGAGTAGCAAAAGGAATGTGTTCAAAATCATAGGTCAAATCAGAGTATATCTCATCAGAGATACAGATTAATTTATGCTTTAAGATTACCTTTTTTATTGCCTCTAATTCCTTTTTTCTATAAGAGACACCGGTGGGATTATTAGGATAATTTAGGATAATTGCTTTGGTTTTATTATCCACTGTTTTCTCAATTGCCTCAGGGGTAAGCTTAAAATCATTATCCTTTGTATCAATATATATAGGTATAGCCCCGCATAACTCCGTAAGCGGTTCATAAGAAACATAACTGGGCTGAGGGATGAGCACCTTATCCTGAGGATTTAAAATCGCCCTTAAAACCAAATCGAATGCCTCACTTACTCCCACCGTAATAAGAATCTCATCCTCAGGTGAATATTCTAAGTTATATCTATTCTTTAGATAACGTGCGATGGTAAGTCTTAGCTTATAAAGCCCTTTATTAGAGGTATAGGTAGTAAATCCTTCCTCTAAAGAAAATATCCCTACCTCTCTTATTGGCCAAGGGGTAACAAAATCCGGCTCACCCACCCCTAAAGAGATTACCTCCTTCATACCCAGGACTAAATCAAAGAATTGTCTGATCCCAGAGGGTTTAATTTTTTGAACTTTCTTAGAAATTATCTCTTTCATTCTTTTTAATAAGAGATTGCAATTCTTTTATTTTCTTCTCTATGCTTTAAAGTTACGCCATCCTCTTTATATTTCTTTAGTAAAAAGTGCGTTACCGTGCCTCTCACATTTTCTAAAGGCGCTAATTTCTCAGCAACAAAACTTGAGACAGTATGTAAGTCCTTACCTTCAACAATCAGGAGTAAATCATAGGTGCCTGAGACAAGATAACAGCTTTTTACCTCCGGAAAGGAATAGATGCGCTCCGCAATCTTGTCAAAACCCACATCCTTTTGAGGGGTAACATTTACCTCAATCAATGCCCTAACCTCAGAATTAGCATCTCGGATAAGCTCTTTATTTATTACTGTCTTATAACCTAATATTATCCCTTCTTTTTCATATCTCTTTATCATCTCCCTTATTTTCCTTGGGCTCTTATTCAACATCTTGGCAATCTCCTCCGGAGTTATCCGTGCATCCTTTTCTAAAATCTCTAATATCTCATCCATCCTTTACCTCCTTATAAGTAACAGATCTTAGGACCTTGCCTTTTATGTTCGGAACTTGCTATCATTATTTTTATCTTATCCAACCTTGACTTAGGAAGAACCTGCTTTTTTCTTTTTTCTCGGCGATCTAAGATATCATCTAATTCCTCATAAGTAATGCCTAACTCGTCCTCATCAGTTTGACCCGGCCAAAGCCCGGCAGTAGGTGGTTTATTAATAATCTGTTCAGGGATTTTTAAATCCTTAGCTAACTGCCTTACCTCTTTTTTTAATAAATCCGCGATAGGTAAGATATCCGCTGCTCCATCACCATATTTAGTAAAATATCCTACCATAAGTTCAGATTTATTACTTGTGCCACAAACAAGATAATTTAGTTTATTAGCAAAATAGTATAATATAATCATACGCAGACGCGCTTTTAAATTTGCTTGGGTTGTCCTCTGGGCTTTGGGTAAAATCTTAATTAAAAAGTCATATATCTTTGATAAATCTATGGTTTTAGATTTAACCTTTAATTTTTTAATCATAAGCTCCGCATCCTTTAGATCCTTTTTCTGACTATGACAAGGTAGGATTAAAGCCAAGACTTTCTTTCTCCCCAAGGCTTCTTTGGCTAAAGCCAATACTACACTGGAATCAACTCCCCCCGAAAGCCCTAAGACCACACCCTTTGCACCGCTGTCTTGAACCTGTTTTCTAATCCATTGAGTAATCTTTCTTTTCATTACCTTGAACCAATCTAATACAAAAAATTATATAACAGGCAAACTTAGGAATCAAGGTATTTCCTTATCCTGAAGATAAATGGCCTTTACAAAAAAACCCTTCTCCTCCTGTTATTTATGCAAGAAAATAGGCTTTCTTTAAACCTAATTAAAATAGAAAATTAAAAAGGTGGATTCCACATAAATTCAAAAAACTATCCTATTGTAAGCCCTCAATGACCGCCTGACCGATATTATTAAGATGGTCGGCTATCTTCTCAAAATTACTTATCATATCCAAAAAACTACCCCAGATAGAACCTTGCAGATACCTTGTTCTAACCGTTTTACATGATTTTTCTTTAGCCTATCCCTTAAGGTATTAATTCTACATTCCTGCTCAAGTACCGTTTGTGCCTGCTTTACATCTATCTGCTCAAGCGCCCTGATAGCAGAGGAGACCATCTTATCTACTTCCTCGTACATTTCTTTTAATTCCTTTACGGCTATCTCTGAAAAAGGCATATAATTTTCAATCTTCTGAAAAGCAAGATCCCTTAGATTCTCAGCATGATCCCCAATCCTTTCTACATCATTTATTACATGTATTAAGGCAGGGATCTTCTTTGACTCTTCAAAACTCAATTCCTGCTGCATTAACTGCACAAGATAGTTTGTAATTGCCTCTCTTAAAGAATCCACCGCCACCTCTGCCCGGGTTATTTTTTCTAAGGGCTTGCAATCATTATTTAAAAAACAGTTCATTGCTGTACTTACCATTCGTTGGGTTAAACCCAAGGTCCTGACGATTTCTTTTATCGCTGAATCTAAAGCTATGGGAGGGGTGTTTAATAGACGCCGGTCTAAATACTTAGGTTGAAACTCAAGCTCCTCTTCTTCCCCTTTAATCATACGCGTAAGTAGAATTGAAAATGACTTAATGAATGGCAAAAATATAACGGTATTTATCACATTGAAAAAGGTATGGGCATTGGCAATCTGTCGAGCAAGATTAGGTGAGGTATAAATTACCAGTTTTTCAAATAAACCCAGAAAAGGCAAAAATATTATCGTACCCAAAACATTAAACATAATATGTGCCAATGCCGCCCGTTTTGCCGAAACACCTGTTCCAACAGAAGCAATCAAGGCAGTAACGCAGGTTCCGATATTACAACCCAAAATCAAAGGAATACTGGCTCTTAAACTAATCAGATTTGCCATCGCCAAACCCAAAACCATACCAGTGGTAACCGAACTACTTTGTAATATTGCGGTAACCCCTAGTCCTGCCAATAAATATACCTAAAACCGGATTGCGACTGAACAGAACTAAAATATGATTAAATAAAGAGATCTTACCCAGCGGTTTTACACTGTTAGTTAAAATATTTAGTCCCAAAAAAAGGATACCAAAACCAAGGAGAAATTCTCCTATATTTTTATAAGTTTTTTTTCTAGCAAAGAAGGCTAGGAACATCCCGATTCCAATAATAGGTAAGGCATAATCGGTTAATCTAAATGCAATTAACTGGGCAGTAATGGTGGTACCAATATTGGCTCCAAATATTACACCCAAAGCCTGGGTAAGGCTCATAAGGCCTGCATTTACAAATCCTACCACCATTACTGTGGTAGCAGAAGAGGATTGGATAAGACTGGTTATACCTGCACCCACAAGTATCCCTCTTATGGCACTAGTGGTTAAACCCTCAAGGGTCCGCCGCATCCTTTCTCCGCAAGCCTTATGCAATCCTTCACTCATCTCAATGATCCCATAGATGAACAGACCTAATCCACCTAAGATACCAAAGAAAAGTTCTTTAATCATAAAACCAATCTTCCTTTACATACCTTCACACATATCCCACATATATATTGATCAACTAATCTCTGCTTCTGAAAATCCTTTAGCTTCTGAAAACACCCTAGATGATCAAAATCCTTTGGATCTTCTTTTATTGCCGAAACCGGACAAGCTTTTAAACAGCCAAAGCAATCTCCGCAATCTAATCTTAAAGGCAGATCTATTTTTAAGATAAAATCAGTAAGGATAGAGACTAATCGGAATTGGCTACCAAACTTAGGATTTACCAAGAGATTATTCCTTCCTATCCAACCCAGGCCTGCTAAATAACCGATCTTTTTATGTGAAAGGTGCGCCCGCTGATTTTGCCAATCGATAATCTGGGAGGCAGGTATGGGTATGGCGGTGTAGCCTTTTCTTTGAATATAATTGGATACCTTAAGGGCGATCTGATCTAAAAACGTATTTACTGTGCGATAGTGATGAAAATAAAGCCGTGTAGGGCTGTCTTCAATCTCGTCTAATATGGCCTTAGAGAGCCTTAAACCCAACGAGATAGCAAGGTTAACCTTATCTAAAATTTTTAAAGAAACCTTAAATTCATGTTTAATAGAGCAGATATCTGCGACACCAAAAAGGTCTATTCCTTCTTTTAAACAGAATTCTTTTAGCTTAAGATAATTATTCTCTGCTTGCATTTAATTTTCTTAAGTATATCATCAAAATAGAAATAGCTGCTGGGGTAATCCCTGATATGCGAGAGGCCTGCCCCAGATTAAAGGGCCTGAATCTAGTTAATTTCTCCTTTATCTCCCGGGAGAGCCCAGGGATAATATTATAATCTAAATCCAGAGGTAATCTTATATTCTCTAAATATTTAAATCTTTCTACTTCTTTAAGTTGTCTCTCGATAAAACCAGCATATTTTATCTCGATCTCAAGCAGTTGTAAAGCAGAATCTGAAATCTCTAACTCAAATTGATTAAATAAGTTTAAGTCGGTTATTTTTATCTCTGGTCTTTTTAAAAGTTCTTCTAAGGAAATGGCTTTTTTTAAGGGTGAGGTCTTTAATCTATTAACCAATATTGCATTAATCTGTTGGGTTGGTTTTAAATAAGTGTTTTTTAAGAAGACAAATCCTTTCTGTATGGCTTTTTGTTTTTCTTGGGTCTTAAGATAATCCTCTTTACTTAGTAAACCCAGGTCATAACCTATTTTTCTTAAACGTAAATCCGCATTATCCTCCCGAAGGATTAAACGATACTCTACCCGGGAGGTAAACATCCGATATGGTTCATTGGTTCCTTTGGTAGTTAAATCATCAATTAAGACCCCGATATAACTTGAGGAACGATCTAAAATCAACGGCTCCTTTCCTCTTACCCTTAAAACCGCATTAATCCCGGTGATTAAACCTTGTGCAGCTGCTTCTTCGTATCCAGTGGTTCCATTGATCTGCCCAGCAAGATAAAGATTTTTAATGAGTTTGGTCTCTAAGGTAGGATAAAGTTGCGTGGGAGACACTATTGTATGCTCAATTCCATAACCAAAGCGGATAACCTCTACATTCTCTAAACCCTTAATCGAACGCAACATCTTAAGCTGAACATCCTCAGGAAGGCTTGTAGATAAACCATTGGGATACACCTCTTGTGCTGTATATCCTTCGGGTTCTAAGAATATCTGATGCTTCGGTTTATCTGAGAATTTAACTACCTTATCTTCGATGGAAGGACAATACCTTACCCCGGTTGCCTTGATTATTCCCGTATAAAGGGGAGAGCGGTCTAAATTCTCTAAGATAATCTTATGGGTTTTTTCATTGGTATAGGTAATATAACAGGAGACCTGCCTCCGGGTAATTTTATCAGTAGAGAAGGAAAGGGGCTTAGGTGGATCATCGCCTTTTTGTTCAAACAAAGAAGAAAAATCTATAGAATTTTTATCTAAACGTGCGCAGGTTCCTGTTTTAAATCTTAAAAGCTGAAAACCTAAATCTTTTAAATTCCTTGCTAAACTAATGCTTGCGGGCTCATTGATTCTTCCTCCAGGAAAATGATCCAACCCTATATGGATTAATCCATCTAAAAAGGTTCCCGGACAGATAATTACTACTTTAGAGAGGATCTCTTCATCCTGAGTAGTAATAATGCCTCTTACAATATTATCCTTTACGATAAGCCTTTTTACCTCGATTTCTTTTATAAAAAGATTGGATTGTTTTGTAACGATATCTTTCATGTAAAGATTATACTCTTTTCTATCTACCTGACAACGCGAGGATTGCACTGCAGGACCTTTTGAGGCATTAAGTATCCGAAATTGAATCCCGCAGGCATCGGCAGATTTAGCCATCTGACCACCCAAGGCATCAATCTCTTTGACTAACTGGCCTTTGCCTACCCCACCAATTGCCGGATTACAGCTCATTAAACCTATAGTTTCTTTGTTTAAAGTTACCAGTAAAGTCCGACAACCCAGGCGGCTTGAGGCTAAACTTGCCTCAATCCCAGCATGACCTGCGCCCACTACAATAATCTCATAATCCATCTTTTTGCCTGAAGGATGATTCTTAAATCAAAACAAAAAGCTATCTCTTAGATCTTATTTTGTGTAAGAAGATATCTTTCTATTGCTATTAAATGTCAAGGTAAGGCATATATCAACAATCACAAGAATCCCTATCCAAAAAACTTTTTAATGGATTGAAGATTTAACCTCATAGCAAATTTAGGCTTTATCTATTGGGAAAATCTTACCAGAAGAGGTAGTATCTGCTGACCTCTAAGCTCACCCAATGAACCAATCCTGGCAGCCTTCTCAGAAAAGTTTATTGAGCCATTGGGTTTAATATCTCCTCCACTAATAACTAAAGGCACAGGGTCAGCGGTATGAGCTTTAACCTTACAAGCAGTAGAATGATCCGAGGTCACGGCGATGATAATCTCCCTCATCTTTAAAGAAGGCAAAAGATTAGCAAAGAAAAACTTATCTATAGTTTCGATGATCTCTTTTTTCTTAAGGAAATCACCGTCATGCGCAGGTTCATCCGGACCTTTAATATGAATATACAGTCCATCGTAATTCTTAATTGATTCTAAAGCTAACTTTGCCCAGATAGCATAATCTATATCTAAATGTCCAGTAGGCTCAGGGACAGTGATTATCTCAATACCAGTTAATAAAGCAATCCCCTTTTCTACAGGCATCTGTACAAAGGAACCAAATCTTAAATTATATAGGCTGGATATCTTAGGAAACTTAGGCAAATGGTCTCCTGCATCACGCGCAAGAATGATATTTGCAGGAAGTTTATTCTCCGAGATGCGCTTTTTATTTACCAAAGATTCCTCTAAAACCTTATGCGATTTATAAGTAAATTCATTTAATAAGGAGGCTGCCTCTTTTGCTTCGGGGCTATCTTCATATCCGGGAAGGGGATTTGACTCCGCAACTAAATTTTCAAATTTTTCCTTGGCTACTCCAAAGACCCCTTTTCTCTCATAGGCAGGATCGGTATTAGTGATCCAACCCGATAATTTAGAACGCATCCCTCTAATTACCAATACCCCTCGATGTCCAATGGTATTTTTAAACTCAAAGGTTGCAGAGGATAAACAAACCTTAGAATTTATCTCTTTGGCTAAATTAGTGGCTTCTTCTGTAGTTAAATTTCTTCCCACGCGGCGGTCCTTAATTGTTCTTCCGTCAGTATCAAGGGTAGCAAAATTAACGCGCAAAGCTAAATTTCCATCCTCTACAGATAAACCTTCCGCAAAACATTCCAAAGGTCCTCTTCCCGTATAATACTTATGGGCATCATAACCCAAAAGAGAGATCACCGCAATATCGGATTCCGGGGCAATACCTTCTGCTACCGGATAAACAATCCCGGTTTTTCCTTTCTGGGCTAAGCAGTCTAAATTTGGCGTGATAGCTGCTTCTAAGGGCGTCTTACTATTTAGCTCTTCTATGGGTAGGTCACCTAAACCGTCAAGAACAATGTAAAGAATCTTCTTCATTTTTACTTCTTTTTTTATCTACATTATTTTTATTCTTTATCTGGTCTTTTTATGTGGCTATTTATCTGAAATTTATTATAAACATCAAAGATATGTTTACAAAATTCAACTATCCTCTTGTCATTTTTAGCAATTGCTTGTTCATACATTTTTATAACAAATCTTTTGCCTGCTTCCGTTTGAGAATAATTTTTCTTTATTAAATTACATTGCATGCACAATGTTTGAGCATTATTCAAAGTATTTGTTCCGCCACGATCTAAAGGAACTCTATGATCCACACAAAGTTCCACATTATCCTCTTCACCTCGCCCGCACCAAACACATCTATAATTATCTCTTCTGAGAGCCTGCTCTTTGATTTCTTTCGAAAAATCAAGTAACTCTTTTTTCTTAATATATGTGGGATCATATCTATATACTCCCTTTTTAACTTTTATCAATACCCCCTCTTGATACAAGCGTCTTATTGATCTCCAAATATCGCGCGGTTTCTTTCCATATAATTTTATATACTGTTCCTCTACCCAATCAACCACTGGTCCGTGAGATAAGGCTTTATTAGAATGTTTTTTGAAATAATCTATTATTAAATCAGTAATGGTTTTACCCATTTATATTTTTGATTATCAATTTATTAAAATTAAGTTGATTTATCCCTGCCTCTCTTATTAATCTCTGTTTTGCAATCTTACAATAATTTTTATCTATTTCAATGCCAATGCCTTTACGATCTGTCTTAACAGAAGCAATTAAAGTAGAACCGCTACCAAGAAATGGATCAAGAATAGTATCACCCACATAACTAAATAGTTTTATACATCTCCTTGGCAATTCTATAGGAAAGGGAGCAGGATGACCAACCTTTGTTCTACTTTCTCCTGAAAAGGTCCAAACTCCATTTGTCCACTCTACGAATTCCTCTTTGGTAATATCAGATTTTCCAAAATTTTCTTTTCTCCAATATTTTTTATATAAAACTAAAATAACCTCTACAGGGGCAATCACATAAGGCGCACGCGCAGAAAGCCAAGAGCCCCAAGCAGTACGCCGAGAAATATTCTGCTCATTCCAAATGATTGTAGAATGGTATTTCCAACCAACCTGTTTTGCAATGGTAGTTATATCTGCATATACACTCTGTTGTCCTCCTTTATTTTTATCTAAGGGAATGTTAAGACAGAATCTACCATCATTTTTGGCTAATCTAAAACATTTAGCAAGCCATTTTCTTGTAAAAATCAAATAGTCATAATAAGAAATCTTATCATTATAAGCGTTATAATGAATATCTACATTATAAGGAGGTGAAGTTACTATTAAATCTATAGAATTATCTTTGATATAATCTATTTTTAAGAAATCGTCATTATAGATACATATAGAATCTGTCTGAAAATAAACTTTAGAAGAAACTTCTTTTTTATTAATATCTTCAAGTAAATCATTATTCATATCTTTTATCAAATATTTTTTGTTTATTTTACTCCCCGACTTAAAAATTGAATATTTTATTGTCTGTACCATCATTTAAGCACAATTTTTAAATATCCTTAAAATACAGTCATGCGTTGAGTGCGTTGGGTTCATTAATCTCGTTAGTTCGTTATAACGAACCTAACGAAAATAACATATCAACATTTCGCATACCCGCAGACATATTTATTATTCGCATAAGCCTTGTAGGTAGTACTAACCTCATTAAAATTATTTTTACATTTGTGCTAATTTATTAATTGCCCTTCCATAAAGAATTATTCTCTGTTTAAATTCTTTATTTTTATTTATAT
>JAMWCL010000050.1:2678-4259 GCA_023819035.1 Candidatus Omnitrophota bacterium | reverse complement strand
AGAAGATTCTATTGTTTTAAGTCCTAGACCTAAATAATCGCAAGAAAACAACCAAGCAATAACAATTAAAATACCTCCACCGATTAAACCCTTAAAGGGCATCCAAACTTTGATTCTCTCAGAAAGCTTCTTGCCAATGTTTAATATCTCAACCATTAAGAATGAGCATAACCCAAAGAATACCCCGGCAAGAATAATTTGATAGAAAAACACTGCAGAAAAATCAAGGGAGCTTGTCAGTGAATGATGAAAATAGCGGATACCCAGCGCTGAAGAAACATTATAACTGATAATTCCTGAGATAAACGACGGTAGCATCACATCGTAGAGGATATTGCCCACGAATAAAACCTCTATCCCGAATAAAGCTCCCGCAATCGGTGTGCCAAAGACAGAGGCAAAACCAGCACTGATGCCGCAGATGGCCAGTTTTTTTCTGTCATAAGCGTCTAAACGCAATATCTTTCCCAACAGCATACCTACACCCGCCCCAACATCAGCAGCAGGTGCTTCTTTACCCGCAGAACCACCTCCAGAAATAGTCAGTAATGGCAGAAAAAAAGATTTTATGGCTGAGGCAAAAGAAATATCTTTTAAGTTATGCAAGTATTCGATAACCTTATCTGTTTTGCAGGCATCTGCAGAAGGAAAGACATAACGCATAAGTAAGGCATTAAAGAAAAGAACAAAGGGTAGAAAAAGAAAATAATACTGGAATTTTTCAGTAAAAGATATTCCAAAATTTAAGGTCTTAAGAAATAGTGCAACCGCTATCCCAACAATGATGCCTACAATTACCGATAGAAATATCCATTTCACTACGCTATAAAAAATAATACCTTGTTCTTTGATGCGTTTCTTCATTTCTGATGTAAGGTAAAATTTTCTAAATTTTTAAACTTATTTTGCTTCTTCTGTTAAACTAGATAAAACCTTTTTGTGGATTTCAAGGTCTTTTTCACTATAGAGCACAAAACGAATTTTTTTAACATATTTTAGTTTCGGAATTTCTTCTAAAATAGTCTTGAAAGCAATCTTGGCTGCTTCCTCCACCGGATAACCAAATGCACCGGTGGAAATTGCCGGAAAGGCAATAGAATCTATTCTGTAGCTATCCGCAAGTTCTAAGGTATTGCGATAGCAACTGGCTAAAATCTTATCTTCTGGTTTATCCACTCCATAAACCGGACCTAAGCAGTGGATAACGTATCTGTTGGGAAGTCTATGTCCTGAGGTAATCACTGCTTCTCCCGGCTTAATGGGAGCCAAGGGACGGCACTCTTCTTCTAATCCCGGTCCTGCCGCACGGTGAATTGCGCCTGCCACTCCACCACCCATCTTAAGCCAGGCATTGGCAGCATTTACCACACAGCTAAATCCCTTCTGTGATGCAATATCTCCCTTAATACATTCAACTGTGACGCCTGATATTGTTATATTCATATTTCTTTGAGATTAAGAATACGTCATTCATAATCTAAGATGAAAAGGAGCTAGGTTTACAAGTTTATATCTTAATCTGGAACAGTTTTCTACTTAAACTGTCAATATCCTTTTTGTCTATTTTAGTTTGTTTTTCTT
>JAMWCL010000050.1:0-2668 GCA_023819035.1 Candidatus Omnitrophota bacterium | reverse complement strand
TATTGTTATATTCATGACACTAGACAAGAAACATCTCTGTTTTTAATTTTATTATTAAGCGGCCTTGCTACAATTTTCCTCTTAGCCAACCAATTCTTATCCTCGATTTAGTGATGGATTCCGGAACATACGGCTTGATATCGAGCAAAGGCGTTCTATCAATAACATCAATTCCTTTAACAATCAAAATATTTTTTCGTCTTTTTAACAGTTTTACCACTGTGATGCCGATTTGGCCTTCTTGGATACCTTGTCGCAAATAACCCTCTGCGCTTATTATCAAGGAATGGCACAACTAATAATTTAAAGCCCCTTGATTTATGAAACTTATAAATTTGGATTTAAAAGGCTGTATAGGCACCTCTTTCTTATTTTTAAACGGTGAACGTATTAATCCAATAGGAACTATTCTCATTTAATATTTAACTAAAGCCCCAGTGCTTCTATCATTTCCTGCATAATATTTTTGTTTTCCGCAAATTTTACTTCGCTAAATAAAGGTTTGCAATTTTCTAATTTCTGCTCTCCCAGAAGTAATCTCACCGCAAAGGCAAGGCAGGTAGATTCACCGCAAGCCTTGCAATTAGTTTTGGGGAGCCAGCCGTAAATTTGTAATGCCGTTACTTTTACCTTTTCTTCATAATTGGGTTTTATCTTATCTTTATTCTGATAGGTTTTATTTATCAAATCCTTAAGTTCATTTAAGATATTCCAGGCATCAATGATATCCTCTGCCTTGGCAATGGTGACCTTGATATTATAAAGGTTAATTATGCGTCGGCCTTTGGTAAAGGTTAGGGTAGGTGCGTTTTTATTATAGGAGGCGCCTTTTATTACTGCGTTTAAGTAAGGTAAAATCTCAGAGATATCACAGGAAAAATAAGCAATCAAGCGAATCTTTTTCGGATCCGCAATACAGGGTGCAACATAACATATGGTAATGGATTTTAAAAATTCTCCTTCGCCCTTCGAAGGCTCGTATTCTTGAGCACGCCTAAAGAATTCTTCTTCATAATCGCGGTATAAAAAGGGATAATAACCACTGATAAGGATACCTTCATTATTTAAAAGTAAACATACCTCTTCACATTTCTCTTCGGGGACAACTACCGCTAAAGTAGAGATATGCTTAAAATCAATATTTTTTGTAACCAGAATCTGCTGGGCTTTTAGCCCTTGTTCTTGGTTAGAAAAAACGATGATTTCATAATTTTTCTTTTTATCTATAGTTAATTCCATAGCTTTATTATAGAAAATTTATTTTACTTAATTATTCCTCTAAATCTGTCTTTCTATAAACTTAATACTTATCAGCACAGACAAAAATAAACGCACCATAACCTCAATAGCCTTAAATATGGCTAAGGTAAACAGGTCATGTCTCTTTTTTAACTAAGAATAATTATGACCCTGATTTTTGAAAATGCTTATTTAAATATCTTGACCTTTTTTATTGATCTTTTTTGTTTACTTTTAAGTTGAAAAAATATTAAAGGGAGTAGAAAAAACCATCCAAACTCTTCATAATGACTCGTATAAATGCTTTCAATTTTAAAACCCGAGTCCATTAAGAGATATTCTAATTCATGGTAACGCCAAGGGATAAGATGAAGATTATAAATAACCTCTTTTGGATTTTTTGCTTGATCCAATGGTGGTTCTCTAAAATATTCATAGCAGCCTTCGAATAAATATCTAATGCGAGAATTTAGGTTCAATATATTTGGGGTTGAAAGTATAAATTTACCGTCCTTATTTAACACCCTGTAAATTTCTTTAATAGCAGAATAGGGATTTTTGATATGTTCTATTAACTCAGTGGAAAGGACATAATCAAAGCAATTATCGGAAAAAGGCAAGATTTTTGTAGCGTCGCAGATTCTAAAATTTATCTTATCTTTATACCTAAACCGCTGTGCATCTAAATCCGCAGCTATTACTTCAAAACCTAATTCCTGCAATTTAATCGAATAGTCTCTCTCCCCACAGCCTAAATCTAAAACTCTTCCCCGTCTCTCTTCTTTAAAAATACTTATAATCTTTTTCAAAAGATAATTGGTTTTCTTTCTCTTTGACATAATATTGTGATTATTTAATTAAATTTAATGAGATTAATGAGAAATGGGTTGATAAGTCATTTACCGATTTATTATACATCTTGTTGAGTTAAATATCAATAATACAAACACTAGGTTTTTCGAACAATATGAAAAACTTCGTTACTTTTAAATTAAAGGGCGTTATTTAAGATAGAAGAGCTAGTTTCTTGATTCAACCGAAGTGAAGAATTAATTTAGTAAATCTAGTGAGCAAAAATGTTATTCTTTATTTAAGCATCCCAATTACCACAATATCAATTGCCTCTTCTTCTTCCAGTCCACGCGCCATAAGAGTTTCTACCTGTTTCTTATCTACTCTTCCGATGGCTGCTTCATGGGTAACCTTGGCAAATTCATGGGTGACATTGACTATTGGTATAGCCTTTGCCTGGGCATTATCTTGAATTATTTCTACACAGTTAACATGACCCCTTGCCTCAGGTGCGCTGGCAGTAAGTTCATTGATTATCTCGCTTATGGCGTTGTCTTTTACGGCAATGCGGCTTTTAATTAAACCTCTAGAGGCTCTACCAATAATCTTTCCTGCTTCTCTAATTTTAATTTTATCC
>JAMWCL010000020.1 GCA_023819035.1 Candidatus Omnitrophota bacterium | reverse complement strand
CCCCCGCGAGGACTCGAACCTCGGACCTGGTGGTTACAAGTGCCCTGATATTACTATCAGGCTTGGACTATATCTTCTCCCACGACTTTACGTTACGGGAGGCGGGTGTATAGTCTCTGCACATTTTCCGCCAAAAAACTTGGCGGATTTAGCTCAGGGTTACCCTAACTTTAGGGCTTCCCTGAATTAGCCCGCTTTTTCAACTCCGATTTCTCGGAGAAGCTGCGCTTTGAGCATGAATTTCTCGGTGACAATTGGCACAAAGCAAAATACACTTATCCAATTCTTCCTTAACTTTAGTCCAACTTCTCGTGTAACCCTTTTCAGAAATGCTAAAGTCTTTACCGGAAGAATTATTATGGTGAAATTCTAAAGCATCGATACAGCGATTGTAGCCGCATATCTGACATTGACCACCTTTATATTCAATTGCCATCTGTCTGATTTTCTTACGTCTTTTATGAACTGCGGCAATTAAATATTGGCGGCGATCTTTATAGGTTCGCTTATCGAGCAATGCCTTTGTCACCTCCTTTCATACTTCCAAGCTCTGCTTCGAGTTTTTGCACTCGTCGCTTCGCTCCTCGTGCACAGCCACTCGCTCTACCAGCTGAGCTACGGGGGAATGACGTTATCTAAAAATCTTCTTCCTTGACCAGTTTTAAGAAATTCTTCTCTTCTTCTTGCCTGCTCTAAGGAATATAATTTCTCAGCATATAATAGAACAAAGGGTTTGTTATTCTTATCCCAAAAACTTCTGCCGCAATTGTGTTCTTTTAATCTCAATAACAAATCTCTCGAAGTTCGACCTACATATCTTTTATTTGTCTTAATACTTTCTAGAACATAAACATAATACATTTTACACAGCCCCCGCCAAAAACCTTGGCGGGTCCGCCACGTATTGTGGCGGAACTCGCTCTACCAGCTGAGCTACGCAGGGGAATATTTATTAAATATTCTATCTAAAATAAAGATTAAGTCAAGTTCACTTAAGTTATTAGAAGATCTGTTTAGATTTGGACTATATCAGGATTCTTCTCAATTGCTTTTAATAAATAATCTACTATCTCAGGATCAAATTGAGTAGACTTATTACGTATAAGCTCCTGCTTTGCCTCTTTTAAACTTAACTTTCTGCGATAGGGTCTTTCACTGAGCATGGCATCAAATGCATCTGCTACTGCTAATATCCTTGCGCCTAATTCAATTTCTTCGCCTTTCTTACCATCAGGATATCCTGTACCATCATACCTTTCATGATGGTGTCTAACCAAACTGGCTTCTTCTTCCAAAAAAGGCAAAGAAGCAATTATCTGGTATCCTTTAATAGAATGAACCTTTATCTCCTCAAACTCCTCGGGGGTAAGTTTAGTGGGTTTTAATAGCACACTATCTCTTATCCCAATCTTACCAATATCATGGACCGAGGCAGCACGTTTAAGTATTTCTACTTCCTTAAGGGGCAAATTCATCTCATTTGCTATAGCTAAGGAATAACGAATAACACTTTCCGAGTGTCGTTCAGTATATGGGTCACGCGCATCGATAATTAAAGCTAAGGCGGTCATTGTCTTTAGATAACTTTCTTGTATCTGTGTATACAGAAAAGCATTGTTAAAAGCAATAGCAGCTACCCGAGATACATTAACCAAAAAGGTTAGATCCTGCGATGTAAATGGCTCATTGGTCTTTTTATCAGTAACATTTAATACACCAATAATCTCATCTTTTAATATAAGTGGTACACTGATAAAAGAATGTTTAAAATAATTTTCTTTATTAATGGACTTGTAATGAAAATCATCCTCAAGATCATTTACCATTATCGGAGCCTTTGTTTTTATCGCGGTACCAGAGATGCTTTCACCTTTTTGTAAGGTTAATCCTTTAAACTCATTTGCCCTTGGGCCTAAGGCATACTCCATTCTTAATACATTTTTATATTTATCATACAAAAGAATAACACAGGTAACGGTGTTTAAAAATCTCTGAATATCCTCAGCTATATACTGAGCAATTTTTTCTTTTTCCAAAGTAAAGGACAATTTCTCATTCAATTTAAAGATAAAAGACATTTCTTCACGAAACTTTATCATTTCTTCAAGGTCGCTTTTAAAAATTCCCTCCCCCAGAGGCTTTTCGGAAGTTAAGGGTTTAGGCTTATCCTGCGTAATAGAAGGTAGCCTTTTTCGATAAAAAATTATCCCTCCAATAAATCCCGCACAGAAACTAAAGAATATACCTAAAAATAGATAGATCATCTTCCCTTAAAGCAATTGCCGAGACTCTAAAGCCTTAGAGAGCGTAGCAGGGTTTGCGTATTCTAAATTTGAACCTACCGGAAGCCCTAAACCTATACGGGTTAAACGTATACCCAAAGGTTTAATAAGATTGGTAAGATATAAAGCAGTTGTTTCTCCTTCGGTATCAGAATCAGTAGCAATAATAACCTCTTGAATATTACCCTGTTTTATCCGTGTCAGTAAATCATCTATCTTTAGTTCAGAAGGGCCTTTCCCTTCAAGGGGTGCAATGGACCCCATAAGTACATGATATAACCCATTAAAGACACCTGTTTTCTCTAAGCAGTTAACATCATTAGGACGCTCAACAATACAGAGTAGATTACGATTTCTCTTAGGGTCACGGCATATAAAACATTCCTCTTGTTCACTTAAGTTATGACAGATACGACAAAAACGCACATTCTCTTTTACCTTTAAGATTGCCTCGGAAAGCCTCTTTATCTCATCTAACGGAGCTTCTATAATGTAATCTATAATGCGCTCTGCACTACGTCTACCAATCCCTGGTAGTCTTATTAATTGATTAATCAATTTATCAATAGAAGCGATATAACCCGACATTATTTATCTTTAGCCTCATCCACTACCCTGCCTCGAAAGGTCTCCAAGGCAGATTTAATAAAAGGATATTCTTCTTTTTCCTGGGGTCTTTCTATTATTTCTTTAGAAAGAATAAAATTAATCCTTATCGGGGTCTTAAATAGATCTAAAAATACTTTTTCCACAATTGCTTTATTTTCTTTTCTCTCAAGAGATTCTTTATGTAAAAGATAATTCTTAGGAAACGAAATGGTTAATACATTGGTGTGGATGTGTAAAGGGCTTCCTTCGTTAAGATAAGTTGCTACCGACATCTTAATCTTACTAAGATTGCCAATTATCTCATCCCAAGCATTCTTAATCTCTTCAAGAGTAATATTAGAAGAAGGTTGATTTGGTAAAGAAGGATTTTTCTCTATTTGTTTTAAAGGTGTAACCGGTTTATCCTCTAGATGCTCCTTAGGCTTTAAAGGTAAATTTAGATAAGAATTTACTTTCTTATCATGGGATAACTTTACTAAAGCAATCTCTAAAGGGATACGTAAAGAATCTAATCTTTTGGTCATCTCATAGGTATTTACTAAAAGATTAAGGGTGCTAAATATCTCCTCTAGACTTAAAGCCTCTGACTGTTCTAACAACCGCTGACAAATCTCTTCAGGAAGATCGATTAGCTTGGTATTGGCGTGGGTAATCTTAGCGATCATTAAATTACGGAAATGCTCAATAAGATGATTGAGAAATAACCCTGCATCCTTTCCTTCTTCAATGATAGTGTTAAATAAAGCTAAGGCGCCTTGAGCGTCTTTATGAATTATCTTATCAGTTATCTGGAATAAAACCTCTTGTTCTACCAGTCCCAGAAGGGAAATAACCTCTCTTAAAGAGATCTTTCCTTTAGAAAAGCAGGTCAATTGTTCTAAAACTGATTCTGCATCTCTTAAGGAACCATCGCTACTTTTAGCAATTGCCAAGAAAACATCCTTATCTATTTCTATATTTTCTTCTTTAACTATCTTCTCAAGTTGAGTAATAATCTCCATGTTGGAGATTCGTCGAAAATCAAAGCGCTGACAACGGGAAAGGATAGTAGGTAATACCTTATGCGGTTGAGTAGTAGCAAAGATAAATTTTACAAACTCCGGAGGCTCTTCCAATGTTTTAAGGAGAGCATTAAAGGCCTCCGAGGTAAGCATATGCACTTCGTCGATAATATAAATCTTAAACCTGCTGTTTACAGGAGCGAATTTTACATTTTCCCGTAAAATTCTAATATCATCAATACATCGATTAGATGCTCCATCTATTTCAATAACATCTAAACTTCTCGCTTGAGATATCTCTATACAAGAAGAACATCTCTGGCAGGGACTTATGGTTGGCCCTTCTTTGCAATTGAGCGCTTTAGATAAGATCCTTGCTGTAGAGGTCTTACCCACTCCCCTTGGACCAGCAAAAAGATAGGCATTGGCAAGCTTATTATTTTGAATTTGACTCTTTAAGGTTAAAACAATATGTCTTTGGCCAACGATCTCATCAAAACCCTTTGGCCGCCATTTTAAGGCAAAGACAGTATAAGCCATTTTAATAGAACAGGGTTAAGGAAGTTTCAAAGGTATCGGAATCGTAATAATGAATGCGATCAATATGTCGCCAGTTTAAATTCACCTGAAGATGTTTACCTAGGGGAACAATAAAACCTATAGCTACCTCATTACAAAGACCTTTTTGTCGATTAAAATCGAAGGTATATTCTTCTAAGATAAAACCCTCTAATTTAAATTTATCTTTATTTAAAAGACTGTGCTTAAATAATAATCTTGTTTCTGAATTAGTAAAATCTCTTTTTTCGTAATCTGTATAATACCGGTAATCTTCATTCATCCACACCTGTTGTATAACTTCACCTATATAAAACCAAGTAAATATATCCTTTCCTATCTCTATTCCTAATTCTTTCCTTTCAGTAATATCCTTGTTTATATTTCTTCTAAATTCAAAAAAGGGTTCGATCTTAAAAAGAGTTTTTTCATGCTTATCCATATAACTAAATATAAAGGATATCCGATTATTATAAAGCTGGTGCTTATCCTGACGTAAATCATAATGATATAAATGCTGCCAACGTAACTGTAGTCTCTTCTGCCAATAAGCAAAACAAAAAGAAGTAAAACAAAAAAATAAACATCCCGCTAAAAAGTATTTTTTCATTCTCCTGTTTTCTTTTTAAAAATTTCTAGAAAATAATTTTAGCATAAAAAATAACTTAAAGAAAGTATTTTTTAAAAATCGACCTTTTTATCTTCCCAGCCCAAGATAAATTCATAGATACATCGACCCAAATCAGCGCTATAACCTCCTTCTAAAACTGCAAAACTCGGTATTTCTAATCTATTTATTAAAAAACCGATCTTATGATATGAAGAAAACTTAAGTTTTAAATTTGCTAAAGGGTCTTTCTCGTAGGTGTCTAGCCCCAAAGAGATACCAATAATCTCCGGTTTGAATTCCTTTATTCTTTCTAAGGCTTGACGAAGTGTCTTTAAATATTCTTCCTCCTGTGTTCCTGGTGGAAGGGGATAATTCAGACAATTCTTCTCCGACCTAAGTCCTGTTCCCGGATAAAGAGGAACCTGATGCAAAGAAACATAAAGGATATTTTTATTCCCTAAAAATATCTCTTGAGTACCATTGCCGTGGTGACAATCTAAATCTAAGATTACTGCTTTATTTACCTTTTGTAAAGCCTTCTTTATGGCAATAGCAATATTGTTAAAATAGCAGAAACCGCCTAATTGCTCATAACCCGCATGATGTCCAGGCGGACGCATCAAGGATAATACTTTAGAATTTTCTGTAAGACAGATTTCTTGAGCTAAAATTGCTGAACCTACAGAAAGACAGGCATATTTAAAGATATCGAGGATGTTGGGCGTATCGGGATCAAAAATTTGATTATTTTTTACCTTCTCTAAAAGGCTCCTAGAATGTGCTAAAATGATATCCTCTTCTGAGCAAGGACGCGGTTCAATAAATTCAAATCCTTTTTCTTTTAGGAAATTATAGGCCAATCTTATCCTCTGTGGGCTTTCTGGATGTCCTAAAACTTCATACTCTAAACACCTTTGAGAAAAGATTATCTTCATTTATCCAATCGCTTAAGACCAAGGGAAAAGGCAATCCTTTTTGCTTCAAGAAATTCCTCGCTGGTTATTGTTCGATTAATCTGGTTAAACTTATATGCCTGACCGCATGGCCGATATTGCGCCATAATGTTTATATAGGTATTAAGAGAGATCTCCTGGGCAATAAATTCCATAATTTCTTTAGTTCCGGCTAAGTTATTTGGCATAACCAAATGGCGAATCAAAAGTCCTCTTTTAGCAATCCCATCCACGATTACCAAATCCCCTACTTGTTGATGCATCTTTTTGAGAACCCTTTTTAGATTCTCAAAATAATCCTTGGCATTACAGAGCTTTTCTGAGACACTGGAGGAATAAAACTTCGCATCCGGCATATAGATATCAATCACCCCTTCAAGAAGATCGATTACCTGTTCTGATTCATAACCTCCGCAGTTATAAACTATAGGTAGAGTAAGACCATTTTTTATAGCAATCCTTAATGCTTGAAGTATCTGAGGAACATAATGGGTAGGGGTAACTAAATTTATATTATGACAGGATATTTTTTGTAAGTAGAGCATAAGGTTGGCAAGTTCTTCAACAGTAAGATCCTGGCCTTCAGCAAGATGGCTGATTTCATAATTCTGACAGAATACACATCTTAAATTACAATAAGAAAAAAAGATCGTTCCCGAACCATACCTTCCTACAAGACACGCCTCTTCGCCAAAATGGGCAAAGGCAGAAGAAACCCTTACCTGAATCTCGGCTTGGCAATAACCCTTTTGGCCCTTTAAACGATTAACCCCACACCTGCGCGGACAAAGGGTGCAACTCTCAAGGAGTTTATTTAAGGATTCTATTTTTTTATCTAACTGAGATTCCCGATAGGTTTTTATGTAATAAGGATCAAATAAAGAATTCTTTCTCATATAAAAAACAAGTTTAAAATTGCTTTGCTTATAAACTAAAGGGGAATCTTATCGTCAGGTAGATAGGGACATTTAATAAAAATTATCTTCATCTCTTCCTGACAGATGATATTGTGATGCTCTTTTGGCTCAATGCGGAAGGCATCGCCAATGTGAATAAGAAATTCTTTATCCATTATCTTTATCTTTCCTTTTCCACTTAAGAAATAAAAGGTCTCCTCTACTTCATTGTGATAGTGAGCACCTAACTCATCACCTGGTTTTAAACGAATCAAGCCCCATTCATGCTTTGGGCCCCTGAAGATATATTTTGGACCAAAATCTCCAAATCGGAAAGCACAATCCTTATCATTTATCATCTGCATAATCACCTCCTTGGTAAGCCCGATTTAGTATCTTGATTATATCATTCTTAGATAGCTTTACTGGATTTGCCTTTAAAGAACCTGAGTATAAAAGGGCATCTTTAGCAATCTTAAAAAAATCTTCTTTTTTTATCTTTAGTACCTTTAAACTCAAAGGAAATCCCAATTTTTCTAAGAGCCATCTTATCTTTAGGATAAGAAGCTTTGCTATTTCTTTGGAACTAGAGCTTTTTAAACTGATTCCAAAGTAGGAGGCAACTAAAGCGTATTTTTTAAAGGCGACCTTTAAATTAAATTCCATGACATAGGGTAAAAGTACTCCACAGGTTAATCCATGAGGGATTCTATAGAGTGCTCCTAAAGGATGGGCTAATCCATGCACCGCACCCATACGGGCATTACATAAGGCAATTCCGCTTAAAAGGCTAGCGAAGCACATATTAGTTCTAGCAAGGATATCCTTGGGCTTGGTATAAACCTTAAGGAGATTTTTAGCAATAAGCTCAATGGATTCTTTACAGATCCCATCTGTAAGATGACTTGAGCCAGTAGAAACAAGGGATTCTAAAGACTGAGAAAGCGCATCTATTCCACTGTAGGCAGTAAGATCTTTAGGTAAGGATAAGGTTAATTCAGGATCTACGATAGCTACCTTGGCAAATAAGGATTTATCTCTGAGACTTTCCTTTACCTTTCTTTCCTCATCTAATAAAACTGCGTTAGGAGTTACCTCTGCGCCCGTACCGGCAGTAGTAGGAATGGCAATAAAATTAAGCCCAGAAGAGGTTAGCTTTCTTCTTCCTAAAAGATAATCTTCTACCTTACCTTCTTTATTTGCCAAACCTGCCACTGCCTTAGCCACATCAATACTTGAGCCACCGCCTAAGCCAACGATTACCTCTGAATTCTTTTCTTTAGCAAGCTTAACTGCATTATTTACGGTTAAACAGGTTGGTTCGGGCTCAACCTCAGTAAATATCTCAAGCAAGAAATCCTTTAGAAGTATCTTTATCCTTTCTAAAAGACCAATCCTTCTGGCGGATTGCTTACCTGTAATTAAAAGCACTCTTTTGCCAAAACTATTAAGCACCTCAGGAAGTTTATCTAGACTCTTACAGCCAAAAATTATCCTGGTGGGAAGATTAAATTCATATAAGCTTAGGTGCTCTTTAACTCTAACCATTTATTGCCAAAAATCTTAAACAGATCTTTATACCTTATTCGTGAGTTTCCTGATTGTTTCAATAAGACCAGGGAGAATAGAAATATCCGGTTTCTTACGTGCAATAAATTCTATTGCCTGACCAAAACTAAAACCTTTAACTAATACAAGATAACCCACTATTACTGATGTGGACCTGCCTATTCCGGCATTACAGAAAACAAGGATCTTATGCTGGGTAATATGGCTATCAATCCAGTCAACCGCCTGCTTTAGCTGTTCAGGGGAGATAGCTGAAAAATCCTTAACCGGTACCTTAAAATATAATCTATCCTTAAATTCTATATTTATCTCCTCTGCCACATTAAGTATAGCGGTGATCTCTGAAGGAAGATTCTGTGCATCCGCTAAACTGCCTATCGCTAAATTATCTAATATAAAAACCATTAAACCTTAAGTCTTCGAATCGGTTTTGGCAAAAAACAGGGAGATGCGTCTTGAAACCTCTTTACTTTTACATTTTGGACAGGAGGGTTTTGTCTCTTCGTATTCCTTAAGGGAACAACTTATCTCAAAATTCTCCTTACATTTCTTACATTGAAATTCATAAAGAGGCATAGTACCTCCTTTCTAAACAAAATACAAGACTAAACAAACTCCCGATGTTTTAGGCGTGCATTAAAGATATCCCGACATCTTTTACAAACAACTAAATTATAGAAAACAAAAACCTCCTCTTCTAATCTTTGACTATCTATATCCTTGGTTTCTTTGATTATTCTTTTTATCTCTTCTTTTGGATCCTTTTTAAGGTCGGCGGTGGTAAATTCCACCTCTGGATTGGCGTATAACTTAATCTCTAAGATATATCTATCCTGAGGTTTAGGCAGTTGTTTTCCGCATGAATCACATTGATATTTGATTCGAGCATCAATATTCTTTAAAGGACATTTTTTACATTCAGGCCTGGTTTTACAAAATTCTTTACCTAAGCGAACCAAAAGTGCATGATATTCATTAAATAGCTTAACATCTGATTCCAGATTATCCATGAAATAACTTTGAATAGTACTGTAAGAAGAATCGGGCCTTATAAGATTATGTCGGATTAAAATTCTTTTTGTATAAGCATCAACTACAAAGATAGGTTTATTCCCTGCGTACAAAAGAATTGAATCTGCGGTTTCCAAACCAATACCTTTTATATTAAGAAGTCTTGCGCGCAAAATCAAGAAATCCTCCTGAAACATCTTCTGGATACTGCCATCATAATTTTTAAATAAAAATTGAATAAAGTTTTTAATCTTTTTTGCCTTTTGATTATAATAACCCGAGGGTCTGATGAGAGCGCTTAAACTTTTTAAGGGAACTTTCCTTAGCGTCTTTACATCTAAAAGATTATTTCTTTTAAGATTAGCGATTGCCCTTTCTACATTCTGCCAAGCAGTATTCTGAGTAAGAATCGCTCCAATAATAATCTCTAAAGGGGTCTGAGCTGGCCACCAGTGCTGGGGCCCAAATCTTTCATAAAGTAAATCAAAGATTTCCTTCAAGATCTGCCGGGCAGTGAGCATTTATCTCCTCTTTGTTCTTGACCTTAAATCCTGTTTTCTTTTTTTAAGGATTAATTTAATAATCTGGTTATACTTAGGAGATCTCCTTAGGTTTTCTAAATCAGCATCTTTTTCTAACCATCTAAAATCTCGATAACCAAGTCTTATCGCCTTCTTTAAGCTTATTATTGCTTCATCGATTAAACCTAAAAGGGAATAACTGCAAGCAAGATTATAAAATACAATTGGATCATAAGGCTTAAGCTCAACCAAGCGCTTATCTATAGCTAAACCCTTTTCATAAAATCCCCTCTTAGTATAAGCATCGCCTAAAGCCACGAGTGCTTCAATAAAATTGGGGCGTTCCTTCAGTATCCTTTCGTAAAAATTGATCTCAAAGTCCAAATCACTAAAATCCTTTTTCATTATCCTCCACACCTCCTTAAAATATATATTTTATCTTCAGAGTATTAATTTTTCAATAACTGATGTTCTCTGATTGCCTTTAAAGATTCAATCAGTTTTATGGCTTCCTTTCGACTTAAGCTATCTATATCTGGTTTATGATAATACTTACGAATAAAATTGTTTAGATGTTTAAGGCTCCAAGCTAAATCCTTAAGAAGATATCTAATATATAATTTTTGTTTTATGGTTAAACCCAAAGGATTTATCCGATAATAATTACTGTGTACAAAATAACGCATTAATTTTTTAAATCTTTTTTCATCTAAATCTTTGGCACTATTTACACCGGTAGCCTCAAGAAGGATTCTCCTATATTCGCTATCCCCAAGATTAAGCTCTCTTTTGATGATATGTATCAAAGCAAGTTTTTTCTTATCTAACATATCAAGGTAAATTTAAATCTGCCTTTTTACTATCTGGGCAACCCTTGGTCCAAGGATAAGCGCAAGTTCTTCCTGAGGTATCTTTCTTAAGATAGAAATATTCTTAATACCCTTATCATATAGTCTTCTTGCCCTTACCCTGCCAATTTCTTTTAAAGAAACAAGCTCCAACAACTCCTCATTCACTCCATAAAGCAATCTTATCCTTAGGTTTTTCAATATACCAATAGAATCCTTAAAACCTAAAAGAGAAGATATTTCCATAACACAATAG
This sequence comes from Candidatus Omnitrophota bacterium, assembly GCA_023819035.1. Taxonomy (GTDB): domain Bacteria; phylum Omnitrophota; class Gorgyraeia; order Gygaellales; family Profunditerraquicolaceae; genus JAMWCL01. The sequence goes on along the minus strand of JAMWCL010000020.1, from coordinate 11,779 downwards.
ATTAACCAATCAGCGATCTCCAGCTTTGCATAAAGCTCACCCGGGGTAAGGCTAAACTCTTCAAATATCTGTTCTTCAGTCTTTTCTTCCATCCAGTACTTAAGGGCTAAAGCAGTTTTCAATGACCTTAAAAATATATCATAGTTATCATCCCATATCTTAGGAACAGGCATCAAAAATTCTTTATTAATTTTGACTATCTCCTCATTTAAATAGACAATGTCTTTTGGTTTAACATTCAACAGGGGTTGCATCTCTTGACTTAAACAAATCGCCTGTAAAATTGTAAGGTCTTTTAAACCTTTAAGTTTTGCTTCTTTTAAACAGAGGATAAATTGATGCGCGGTTTGAGGGTCAAGATAAAGAAGGCTTATCCTTTCTCCTAACCCAGTGGCATAAAGTTTTTCATCTGTCTCTAAAATAAATCCCCACATCTGTAAATCAAACAGAATATCTTCTAACTTTTCTTGAAGAAGATAGATATCTCGATATTGAAAACCGAAAAAGGTTAAAGCAAAAAATTCTAAGAGTGATTTTAAACTCTGACAAAAGCGACAGGCGATCAAGGATAAAGTATGCATTCTTAAGGCAGATTCCTGGGCAAGTTTAGATTCGATATTTTCTGGCTTTGCTTTTATAAAATGCTTAAATAACTCCTTGGATTCCTCCTCTGATTTTGCCATAATTATGGATTCACCGAATTCGTCATATTGTGGCCTTCCTGCGCGTCCAGCAAATTGCTTATATTCTAAAATCGGAATATAAACTGAACCCCTACCTGGATAGTATCTTTTTACATCCCTTAATACTACTCGGAAGGCAGGCAGATTTACTCCCATGGCCAAGGTGGGGGTAGCCACGATTACCTTTATTAAACCCTGCCTAAAATTATCTTCGATTAATCTTTTCTGTTTAGCCAAAAGACCGGCGTGATGAAAGGCAACCCCTTTTTTAAAAACCGAGGCCAATCTTCGGCATTGAGAGGTGGGGATCTCTAAGGCATTCAATAGTTCCTTCGAAATATTTTCTAAAAAATGTTTTTCTTTTTCTTGAATAAGATTAAATCTGCTCAGTCTTTCTGCCAGGGTCTCAGCTGATTTTCTTGTGGAGACAAAGATTAATATCTGTTTTTTTCTTTTTTGGGTATCCTGAATTAAACCCTCCAGACCTTCGGATTCTAGAAGGTAATCCTTTTTTCTTAAGAAATGTATCCTTTCTGCAAAACAGACCCCTTCATATAATTTTACCGGTCTAAATTCAGATTCTACTAATTTCGCCTTAAGCCATGAAGATAATTCTAAAGCGTTGCTTATAGTCGCGGATAAAGCTATAATCTGAGCTTTCTTAGTCATTTTTCTTAAAAGACTTAAAAGGATCTCCAAGGTTGGACCGCGCGATGGATCGTTGATAAGATGAATCTCGTCAGCAATAATTAAGCTTATGCTGTTTATCCAATCTGCACCGTGTCTAATTAAAGAATCGAGTTTTTCCTGAGTTACAATAATTAAATCATAATCCTTAAGCCAAGGGTCTTGTGAGTCTAAATCACCTACAGAGATAGCGACCTTTAAATGACCACGGAAAAAATCCTTATAGTAATTGTATTTCTCATTGGCTAAGGCGACTAAAGGAACGATGTAGACGATCTTGATAGGCTTTTTGGATATACTTTTGATTATCGCTAATGTAGCAATTAAGGTCTTTCCTGAGGCAGTAGGACAGGATAAAACCAGATTTTTATGCTTAAGGAGACCTTTTTTTATGGCTAACTCTTGATGAGAAAAGAGGGCTTTTATATTTTCTTGTTTAAACCTTTGGATAAACTCCTTATCAATCCCAAACCTTTCTAATTGTTCTAAGTCCATCATAGATTACTCTTAAATATTTAAGGCAAGTTTACATTTATCTATTTTTATATAAGAAGTTATTCGGGAAGGCAAATTGAAGGAGGTAAACATCTTATTGGCGGAGAGGCTGGGATTCGAACCCAGGGGCCCGGTTTCCCAGGCCAATTGCTTAGCAGGCAACTGCATTCAACCACTCTGCCACCTCTCCCACCATATTTTAAGTTCTTTTTTTCTTAAAGAACTCTTTTAAAAGATCACTGCATTGCTCCTCTAAAATTCCACCCTTTACTTTTATACGATGATTAAGGTTTTTATTGTTTACGATATTTAAAACTGAACCGCAGGCGCCTGCCTTAGGGTCCCTTGCTCCAAAGCATAGATCTTTAACCCTTGCTAAAACCAAAGCCCCCGCACACATACTACACGGTTCAATTGTAACATACATTGAACATTCATTCAACCATTTAGAATTTAAGTATAAAGTAGCTGAGGTTATTGCTAACATCTCTGCATGAGCGGTCGGATCATGCAGACGCTCAACCTGATTATATCCTCGACTGACTATCCTTCCCTTATAAACTATAACACAGCCTATAGGCACCTCATCCTCTTCGAGGGCTTTTCTTGCCTCCTTTATTGCCTCAGACATATATATTTTATCAATTTTACCCATCTTTTATAAGTTTAGATTAAAGGTTCAACTGATTCATAAAATTATGCGCCTGGGAGGAGTCGAACCTCCAACCTTCGGCTCCGTAGGCCGTCGCTCTATCCAGTTGAGCCACAGGCGCAAGAATCCTCTCTCTTTTTAGATTATAATCTTTTTTTAAATTATTTTTCTTATTATAGATTATTAAAGATAAAAAAAGGTAATCTTAATCCTATAAGGGATAACAAAGTCAATATAGTTCCTGTTATCCGGTGGTAGCGCATTAACCATTCGTCAACCCAACTTATCTGAATATCTAAGGGAGTAATTATAGTTACAGGGAAAAGATTTAGATTTAACTTATCTTCTACCTTTATATAAGTATCTAAAGAAACCGTAAAGATTATACAGATGATAAAGGTAACTAAGTAGATTAAAAGTACTAAACCTCCTAAGAAAAGATTAAATATACTAAACCCTAACATCGCCATTGATCTCCTTTTTGGCGGAGAGGGTGGGATTTGAACCCACGGTCCGCTTTTGGCGGACACACGCTCTCCAGGCGTGCGCGCTAAACCGGGCTACGCGACCTCTCCAGATTTATCTTAAATTAATTTTAAATAAATAAATCTCAATATAAAAAGTATGGCTAAAAGATAAACTAACCAAGAGACCTCTTTAGCTTTTCCCGTAAATAATTTTAAAGCAGTATAACTTATAAACCCCATCGCAATACCCGTAGCAATACTAAAGGTAAGTGGCATCATTATAATTACTATAAAAGCAGGGATTGATTCACTATAATCCTGCCAATCAATCTTAGTAATCATCTGAAGCATCATACAACCTATAATAATTAATGCCGGTGCAGTGACAGGATGTAAAAGAAAACCCTTGGTAGTCTGATATCCGCCTCCCACCATCTTAACCAAGGGTGAAAAAAATAAAGCCGCCAGAAACATAAGCCCAGTTATAACCGCAGTTAAACCCGAACGGCCTCCGCTAGCAATGCCCGCAGCACTTTCAATATAACTAGTAACGGTGGGGGTTCCACAGATAGCTCCTACACAGGTTCCTACCGCATCGGTAAACATTGCCCTGCCTGCGCGGGGAAGACTGCCTTCTTTCATAAATCCTCCTAATTCCGCCACCCCTGCCAATGTTCCCACTGTGTCAAAAATATCCATAAATAAAAATATAAATATTATACTCAGAAGACCTAAGTTTAATGCTCCTTTTATGTCCAGCTTTAAAAATGTGGGTGCCATTGAGGGTGGTAAGGAAATCAACCCCTGATATTTAACAATACCTAAAGGAATCCCTAAGATAGCGGTAAATAAAATTCCCCACAATATCGCTCCTTTGACCTTTTTTATTATAAGGATACTTGTCACTACCAAACCAAATATAGACAATAAGGTTACGGGATTGCTGATATCTCCTAAAGTAACAAATGTGGCAGGATGGCCAGTGATCAAACCCGCATCTACCAATCCTACAAAGGCAATAAGCATACCTATCCCGCAGGCAGTAGCATATCGGATAGGGGAAGGAATTGCTTCAATAATTGCTTGCCTGATCTTAAGTAAGGTCAAAATGACAAATATAAGCCCTTCAATAAAAACGCATCCTAAAGCTACCTGCCAGGAGATACCCATGGTTATACAGACAGTATAGGTAAAGAAGGCATTCTCACCCATCCCGGCAGCTAAAGCAATAGGATAATTGGTGTAGAGACCCATCATAATTGTCGCTACTGCTGCAGAGATGCAGGTTGCCATCATCGCACTTCCAAAATCCATACCTGTCTGGGAGATCATTATAGGATTTACAAAGATAATATAAGCCATCGTCATAAAGGTAGTCAGCCCGGCAATTATCTCTGTACGGATATTGGTATTTAATTCCTTTAATTTAAAAAAATTCTCAATTAATCTTTTCATCTCTTACCCTTTAAATTAAGTATTAAGGATAAATTAACGGAAGGAGCAGGATTCGAACCTGCGACCCCGAAAATTCGGGGTAACGGTTTTCGAGACCGCCCCATTCAACCACTCTGGCATCCTTCCTATAATCAAAAATTCTATTATTTAAAAAGCAAAAGGATAAGCAAAGAAACAATAATACAAACTAACCCCACAATCTTTTTATTGGCTAAAATCAATTGATGGAGATTTTCTATATTCTTCTCAAGAGGTATAATGAGTCTTTTTCTAATTCCTCCGATTTCTTTCTGCAATTCATTTTCTAATTTGACATATACATTGGAAGGAATAAATAAAAGAACTAACCCCAAAACCAAGACTATCGGGCTAATCCAAAGAAGAATAACTCTCAATGCATCAAGGACCGTAATTTCCTCAAACATTTTAAATCACCTCCTTAGTTAAACGGTGGGGGTGAGATTCGAACTCACGGTCCCGCGTTTGCAGGACAACAGTTTTCAAGACTGCCGCATTCAACCGCTCTGCCACCCCACCCTTTTATTTTTTAAGAAATAATTGCTGAAATATAGTATTAAACATTTGCCTTGAAATCTGCAAAGAATTATTACAGAAATTAACAAAAGAAAAATCCTTAAAGATGAAATTAAATAGAAAACTAAGCAGTCCTAAATTAATAATGTAAATCAAAGAGAAGCCAAAGATATAATTTGTCTTTAAAGGGTCATTCTGTTTTGCTTTTATAGACCTTGCACTAAAGACAAGATGTAGACCAATACTAAAACCAAAAAGAAAAATAAAGATATTAATCAAATACTGGTTAGAAAATAATAAAGATAAAACCATATACAGAAAAAACAAAATTATTGTATAAATAGGTAGAAGATAGGGCGCTATTTTTATAAATGGTCTGAAAAAACTAAATATTATCTCAAGGATTCTCTGGCCTTTTAAATAAATTATATTAGGTTGCCAGATGAATAAATAAAATATTAAAAAGGTAATTACCCCCTGCCAGAAATAATTCTGCAAATCCTTATCTATAACTGTAAATTCGTTAAGAAAAGATACCGAACTAGAATAGACAAATGGCAAAAGACATAATCCTAAGATCAACTTAAGGACAACTAATATCTTATAGGATAAATTAAGTGTAGATAAAGTAGTTTGAATCTCTTGCTTCTTAAGAGATTCTATCTTCTCCATCCAGATAATCTCTTAAAACCTCAGGGATAACGATTGAACCGTCTTTTTCTTGATAATTCTCTAATATCGCAATTACCGTGCGGGCAAGGGCAATCCCTGAACCATTTAAAGTATGGATATATTCCGTAACCTGTCGCTTGCCTTCCATTTTACGTCTGAATTTTATGTTTGCTCTGCGAGCTTGGAAACTCTCAAAATTAGAACAACTGGAAACCTCCAGCCAAGCATCTATCCCCGGTGCATATACCTCAAGGTCATAACATTTGCTCGCCGCAAAGCTTAGATCCTGGGTAGGCAATAACACTACCCGATAAGGAAGATCTAAAAGTTGCAATACCTCTTCCGCATCTTTAACTAATTTTTCTAATTCCTCGTAGGAATATTCGGGTTTTACAAACTTAACTAATTCTACCTTATCAAACTGATGAACACGAATAAGTCCCTTTGTATCCTTTCCATAAGAACCTGCCTCTCTGCGAAAACAGGCAGTATAAGCAGTATAATAAATAGGTAAATCCTCTTCCTCTAATATCTCATCCTTAAAGATATTAGTTACGGGAACCTCCGCGGTAGGGATAAGAAAATAGTCATCATCTTTAAGTCGATACATATCCTCTTCTAATTTAGGGAGTTGACCGGTACCTCTCATAGAAGCGCGATTTACTAAAAATGGTGGGAAGACCTCCGTATAACCATGTTTTTTTGTATGCAGGTCAAGCATAAAATTAATCAAGGCACGCTCCAACCTTGCTCCCCAGCCTTTATAAAGCACAAAGTTTGAACCGCAGATCTTAGCGGCTCGAGCAAAATCAATAATATCTAAATGCTGGCTTAATTCTATGTGGGTAAGGGGCTTAAAATCAAATTCTCTGATATTACCCCAGTTACGCACTACCTTCTTGCAGGTGGTATCACCAATTGGAACCGATTGATGAGGGATATTAGGAATATTTAACAGAATATTCTCTAATTCTATATTTATCCGTTTTAATCTTTCTTCTAATGTATCGATCTTATCAGAAACCACTTTTATAGAAACAATCTTTTCTTTGATCTCCTTTTTTTCTTTCAAAAGCGCATTTATCTCATCATTAGCTTTGTTTTGTTGAAAACGCAAGCCCTCCAATTCAGCCAAGATCTTTCGGCGAGAATCATCGAGCTTAATTAAATCATCCAGATCCAATTTTAACCCCCGATTAATAATTGAGTTTTTTACTAAATCTAAATTTTGACGAATAAACTTTATCTCAAGCATCTTCTTATCCTTTAATGACACCTAATGGCCGCATTCGACAAACACGCTTAGAAATCCCTGCCTTATGGACTACATCGACTACCTCATTTACATCCTTATAGGCTTGGGGTGCCTCTTCCACAATTGTTGCTTTACCGGAAGCCTTAACAATTATGCCTTTGGACTCTAATTCTCTTAACAAGGCATCTGCATCAATGGATTTGGTAGCAGCGGTACGAGATTTTATTCTACCTGCACCGTGACAGGTACTGCCAAAGGTCTCCTCCATTGCCTTCTGTGTACCCACTAAAAGGTAAGAATTCCTGCCCATATCTCCCGGGATTATTACCGGCTGACCGGTTTTTTTATAACGCGGTGGTAACGCCGGGTGTCCTGGGCCAAAGGCACGAGTTGCCCCTTTGCGATGAACACAGAGGGTCTTTTCCTTACCATTAATTATATGCTTTTCTAATTTAGCGATATTATGAGCAACATCATATATAAGTTTCATTCCCATCTTTTCCCAAGAAATGCCAAAAACCTTCTCAAAGGCTCTGCGGGTAAGATACATCAGACACTGGCGATTCGCCCAGGCATAGTTAGCTGCACATTTCATCGCGGAAAAATATGCCTTCCCTTCGGAAGAATTTACCGGTGCACAAGAAAGCTGTCGATCCGGAACATTGATATTGTATTTAGAAAGGCAATGAATCATATTCCTTGTATAATCATCACAGATTTGATAACCTAATCCCCTGGAACCCGAATGAATCATTATGGTGATCTGACCTAAGGTTAAGCCGAATTCATCACAAAGCTTGCTGTCATAAATCTGATCAATCACCTGAATCTCTAAGAAATGATTTCCTGAGCCTAAGGTTCCTGATTGTGCTTTTCCTCTTTCATAAGCTCTTTGAGAGACTGCCAAGGGATCAGCGCCCGGCATTGCTCCGTATTCCTCCGTACATTCTAAGTCTTCCTCTGTCCCATAACCCTTTTCCACTGCCCATTTAGCGCCTTTAACTAAGATCTCCCTTTCTTCTCTTTCGCTTACACGGATCTCTCCTTTTGAACCCACACCCGAAGGAACATCGGAAAATAAAACATAGATTAAATCCTTAATCCTTCCTTTTATCTCCTCATACTGAAAATTTGTTTTTATCAAACGGACACCACAGTTTATATCATAACCCACACCTGCAGGAGAGATCACCCCGCCTTCCTCAGGATCAGTAGCTGCTACCCCACCGATACAAAAACCATAACCCCAGTGGATATCGGGCATAGCCAAAGATGCATTAACAATGCCAGGTAAAAACGCAACATTAGCTACCTGCTCGGGTGCTTTATCCTGACGAATATCTTTTAATAATCGTTCATCAGCATAGATTATCCCCGCAACACGCATTCCAGGTTTATAACTCTTGGGGATGCGCCAACAATAATCATTAAGCTTTTCTAACGGTCCTTGCCAAATATCCGACATATCTTTATTTCTTTCTAAGTGATAAACTTAACTCCCACCAAAAATTTACCTTCCTTGGGCAACTGCCACTGAACCCTTACTAAGGTCTTTATAGATTCTGGATTATCGCCTGGCAATTGAAACTCCAAATGAAGAATATCTCCTACATTTAATCCTTTTTTTAAAAGTAAACATAATCCCCCTTCACTGATATTTTGAATTAAACCCTCTTCAAATGCCTTAGGTACAAGTACAGCATATTTTACATTTGTGATTAACTCTACCCTTTTATACTTCCGACGTTCCAAATCTAACTTTGGCTTATTATCCTCAGACATCAAAGATTATCTCTGCTTGCCAACCGGTATCTTTTTCTTCAATCTTTAACTGATGATAGGTTGCTGCCTTTATCTCAGTATTTAATTTATAATTTTTGATATCCTCTCCAAAAACCTCTGCTTCTAAATTATCATTATCTAATTTTGTTATGTTAAAATCTGTGAAAATCGATTCCTTTACTGCTGATAAAGACAATAGTTCATTTAACCAGTTAACCAATAATTCTTCTAAACTGCCTGCCCTCTGTTTAATTATAATTTTTTTGAGCTTTGAGCTTTGAGGACTGAGGTCTGAATTTCTTTTTGCCATTACATCAAACATCGCCAGGGCAATATTCTTAAAAAGTGCTTTTAGATCTTTTGCCTTGACCCTTATCCCGATATCCGCGGTATGCTCCAAAAATTCATAATTTTTTTTCATCATCTTTAACTGACTATAAGCTTATCTGGGCCACGAAGGACTCGAACCTTCGACCTTGGGATTAAGAGTCCCCTGCTCTACCAACTAAGCTAGTGGCCCAAATTTTATTAATTTAATTATTTTAACAAAGATTTATAAGGTTTGCAAGATCTCATAATAAATGTGCCTGGCAGGAATTGAACCTGCAACATCCAGTTCCGAAGACTGGCGCTCTATCCAGTTGAGCTACAGGCACATCTTTATATTATCTGAGCCTTTTCTCCCAAAACCTCTTTAATCCTTTTAAGCTTATTTTTTCTTACAGGTAAGATATTCTGCTCTGTGGTTGTACGTATGGGAGAATTAAGATGGATTATATCCGGGTTTATCTCATCAATAACCTTCTTAAGTCTCCTGATATCTCTTAAATCATCATTTATATGAGCGCACAACATTACCTCAAGCCAGAGCTTGCCTTTAAATTCCTTTCTTAAATCTATAAGTCCTTTAATAATCTTTTCTATACTTATATCAGGATATGGACGGTTGATCCTCTCAAAAACCTCTTTTTTTACTGCATCCAAAGAAGGAAGGATTAAATCTGTCTCGGATAATTCCTTACGTACTGAAATATCAGACAGTAATGCACTATTGGTAATAACCGCTATAGGTAAAGGGGTAATCTTTTTTATCTGATTAATTAATTGAGCTATCTTTAGATTTAAAGTGGGTTCGCCTGAGCCGGATAGGGTGATGTACTTTAGCTCCTTTGTCTTTTCAGGGTTAACCTGGAACCAGGACTTCAATTCGGTAAGAATCTCCTCTATATTTATGTATTCCTTCCTCTCTAAAGTAAGACAGGTAGTCTTTCCTAACTGACAATAGACACAATCAAAGGTGCATACCTTATAAGGCACAAGGTTTAATCCTAAAGATAAACCTAATCTCCGTGAATAGACCGGGCCATAGAGATATTTCATTTTTTTCTTAAGTTAAAAACCCCACCTTTTATTTTTCAATGAAAATATTTTCATAAAAGGTGGGGCGGGTTCCAAAATCTACTTTATCTCAATTACTGAATTCTGGGTACCAAAATTATTGGTAACATAAGCAGAGGCACAGGGATCAACTGTCCAATTGCCATCTACTATAAATTTATATTCATATCTACCAGGTCTTAAATCTACCTTGGCGGTCCAATTTCCACTCTTATCCTTCTTTGCCGAAATAGTCTTGGGATTCCAATTGTTAAAACTACCTGCAAGATAGACCTTTTTTGCCTGCGGAGCATAGATTTTAAACACTGTAAACTTTGCTTTCGTAACCTTTGCCATAGTAACCTCCTTTTCTAAGGTAGTAGAATATATAATAAATGTGGCTATGTCAAGGATTTTTATACTGCTATGATGCAAAGATCATATCTATTTGCTAATCTAATGCTTTCTTCTTGATCTAAGAAAAGTGTCTTTTCTGACTCTAAGGCAAGGCAGGATGCTTTTGATTTTATAAGGTTCTTTACTGTGTTTAGCCCAATCACCGGGATATCAAAACGCATATCCTGCTGGGGCTTACTTACCTTTACTACTACAAAACCACCACCACAAAGTCTTCCTGCCCTCCTGATAAGGCTATCTGTTCCCTCTAAAGCCTCAATCGCCAGGATCGCCTTCTGTTTAACCGCTACTGTCTGACCGATATCTAAAAAGGCAATCATCTTAGCTAAATCTAAACCAAAATATATATCCTCCCATTCAGAGAAGTTAGGTTCTCTTTTAGTAAGGGTACCCCTTTTAGGAAGGAATTCTTTTACAAAGAGGGTGGAATCTAAAAGCTCCAGACCTGCCTCTTTAAGCCTTTGGGCAATCGCACCAAAGATAGTATCTGCTTTTTTATCCTTTATACTATCAAGTATAATCTTTATCTCTGCATTATTACTAAGTTTTTTATCGAAAAGTAAATAAGGGCTAATCTGACCTGCCATAATTATATTTTTAACCCCTTCTGATTTAAATATCTGAACTAATCTGGGAAATTCTGTTAACTCTAACCAATAGAGTTTATCCACATATCTTCTTAATCCAGGCAGGGTCTGTTCTTTTATTCCTACCGCGATAATATAGTAATTTTTTTTCTTTGCATTCTCAGAAACAAAGATAGGAAATTTACGATTACCAGCAATCAAACCAATCTTCTCCATTGTTTCTTTTTAGGAAAGGGGTTCTTCCTGCACTTTATAACAGGAATGGGCAATGCCTCTTTGCGAACCTTTTATAAAATCTATCAGATGGGAAATCTCAGTGGTTGGTAAAATCTCCTTTTCAATTCTTTCTAAGGCGTGTTTTATACTTAACTTAGAATTAAATAATATCTTAAAAGCACGACTAAGGGATTTGATCCCTTCGCTAGACACATTATGACGTCTTAAGCCTACCAGATTAAGACCATAAACTCGTGCAGGATGTCCATCGCAGGTTGAATAAGGAGGAATATCCTGAACCACCTTGGAACAGCCACCAATAATGGATAGACTGCCTACCCGCACAAACTGATGAATGGCTACCAAACCACCAATTACCGCCTTATCCTCTACAGTAACATGGCCTGCCAATGTACCATTATTAGCAATAATACAATCATTGCCTACTTTACAATCATGAGCAATATGGGTATAAGCCATAAAGAGATTATTATTACCCA
>JAMWCL010000019.1 GCA_023819035.1 Candidatus Omnitrophota bacterium | reverse complement strand
AAAAAAGCTCTATCAAAGATCGCTTAGCAAATTTTACTAATTATGGAAAGATCGTAAAGGAAGCCCCTTTAGCAATTGCTGTATTTTTGGATAAAGAAAATAGTTATCATTATGAAAAGGATATTATGGCCATTGGTGCCTGCATTCAGAATATGCTTCTTTGCGCACATTCTTTAGGCCTGGGAACCTGCTGGTTAGGCCAGATTTTAAATAGGAAAAAAGAGGTAGAAGAGTTTTTGGGTTTAGAGAAGAGATTTGAATTTATGGCTTTGATTAGCTTAGGCTATCCCAACAAAAGGGTAAAGCGGACCTCGCGAAAAAAATTATCAGAATTGATCTTAAAACATGATCCCTAAAACAAAGATTATCGCTACCTTAGGCCCTGCCTCCAGTAGCTATACTGTTTTAAGAAAGATGGTCTTGGCAGGGTTAGATGTGGTAAGGATAAACTTTTCTCATGGAAAGAGCGAGGAATATCTTGAGAGGATTAGGCTGGTAAGGAAGATAAACGAAAAATATAGAAGGGCAGTAAAGCTCTTAGGTGATCTGCAGGGTTATCGGATTAGAATCGACAAACTAAAGAAACCAGTTGAACTTAAAAAAAGAAAGATTATTTATTTTACGCAAAAAGATATTGTCGGAGAAGACAATATTATTCCTTTTGATTACAAAGGCAGTTTAAGAGATATAAAAAAGGGTAGTTTTATCTATATTGACGATGGCAGGCTCTGTCTGGTAGCTCAGGGCTTTAGGGGTAAATTACTTAAAGCCGAGGTGTTAACAGGGGGATTATTATTAGAGCATAAAGGAGTAAATATCCCCGAGCTTAAATTAAGCTTTAAGGGGCTTTCTTTAAAAGATAGAACTGATATACAATTTTGTTTAGATTATAATTTTGAGTATCTTGCTCAATCCTTTGTAAGGGATAAATCCGATCTTTTAAAGATAAAAGAATTAATACCTGAGAAATCAAATATTAAGTTAATTGCCAAGATCGAGTCATCGGTTGCTATAAAGAATTTAGAAAAGATTTTAGATGAATGTGATGGAGTGATGGTTGCCCGGGGAGACCTAGGGGTTTCTTGCCCTATTCATGAGGTAGCCATACTTCAGAAGGAGATTATTAAAAGGGCAAGGGTAAAAAAAAGATTTGTGATTACCGCTACCCAGATGTTAGAATCGATGACAGAACAGATACGCCCAACCAGGGCAGAGGTATCCGATATAACAAATGCAATATTAGATGGTTCAGATTTTCTTATGCTTTCTGCTGAAACCGCGGTGGGTAGATATCCGGTAGAAGCGGTGAGAATGATGAATCAGATTATTAAAGCCACCGAAAGATATTTAAAAAGATGATTCAGAGAGGATTTGCTACCTTTAGCTTAGATTATGGGACCTGTCCACGCTGGTTATTTGAGCGAATGGTAAAATTGGGTTCTCAGATTGTGGAGATAATTGTTAAAGAATATAGTCCTGAAGAGTTTGTTAAACGAGTCGCAGATCCGGTCTGGTTTCAATCCTTAGGCACGGTGCTTGCCTTTGATTGGAATGCCTCTGGTCTTACTACTATTTTAACTGCTGCCTTAAAAGAGGCAATCAAGAGAAAAGAACATAGTTTAGGGTTATTTATCTGTGGAGGAAAGGGAAAGACCTCACTTAAGACCCCGGATGAGATAAAGAGATGGGGGGATATTTTAAGTCTGCCTACTTCGCAGGTAGAAAGCCTAGTTTATAATTCGCGCATGTCTGCGAAGGTAGATAATTGTCTTGTACAAGATGGATACCAGCTGTATCATCATAGTTTCTTTTTTACCAAAAAAGGCACCTGGGCGGTAGTGCAACAGGGAATGAATACATTAAATCAGACTGCGCGCAGATACCATTGGCATTCAGAAAATATTAAGGATCTGGTCTGCCAGCCCCATACGGGAATAATTACCCAGCTTAAGGCTCCTACCTTAGATCTTACTGCCCGAGAAAGTGAATCCAATCGTAAATTAAGCATAGAATTGGTTCAGAAAGGTTTTACAGGTTTATTTAAAGATGTCCAAATATTAAGAAAACATATTACCTCAATTTCTCAGATGATCTCTTTTAAGGTAAAAAATCAACAGTTTACATTTTTAAATTTAGAAGATAAAGAATTTCATTGTCATCCGGTTCTGGAAGAGGATTTCTTACGAAGTAAGTATTTAAAAAAAATACTTCGCTATCTCTGCGAGAAAAGACCGGCCAGTTATGAAGAGCTTTTATCTGAGCAGGGGGTAGGCCCAAAAACGATTCGCGCCTTAAGTTTAGTTTCTGAGGTTATCTACGCAGCACAGCCATCTTATAAGGATCCCGCGCGCTATAGTTTTGCCCATGGCGGAAAAGATAGGACTCCTTATCCGATAGACAAAAAAATTTACGATTCAAGTATTGAATTCTTTAGTCATATAGTAAGTAAGATTAGATTAAGTTATTACGAAAAGAATAAAATCTTACTTAGATTAAGAGGATGAAATTACGTATTCATTACCATCATACTGACTGTGGTGGGGTAGTTTATTACGGTAGATATCTTGATTTTCTTGAGGAGGCGCGCACCGAATTTTTTGAAGAAAAGGGTATCTCTATAAAGGATTTGGTTAAGAAAGATATAATCTTTGTGGTAAGATCTCAAGAAATCCAGTATCTTAAACCGGTCTTCTACGGTGAGCTGCTTAGTGTAAAAGCAAAGCTTATTGAGATTTCTTTAGTAAAATTAGTCTTTGATTATGAGATCATTAACCAGAAAGATGAGATTACCACCTCCGCCAGAACTGTCCTTGTCTGCGTAGATAAAGATTTTAAACCCACTAAGATCCCCGAAGAGATACTTGAAAAATTATGCTCAACCACCAACAAATAAAAAAGCTTATTTTAAAGAAAGGCCTTATTCAGAATTATATTAATTTAGAAAAACAACTTACCCCCAACGGATTTGATTTAACAGTAGAAGAGATATTAGAATTCGATAGCTTGGGTAGTTTAGACTTCTCTAATAAAGAAAGAAGAATTCCCCAGGGAAGCCCTTTACTCCCTAAAAAACAGAGTCCTGAGGATAAATTTGGCTGGTGGCATTTAAAAAAAGGTGTCTATAAAATAAGGACAAACGAAATAATTAAACTCGATGCTAGTTTGGTAGCTTTATGTTTTCCCCGTACCTCCTTACTACGCATGGGTGCTTTCAGTCAACATGGTATTTGGGATGCAGGATTTGAAGGTAAGGGAGAGTTTATCTTGGTAGTGGAAAATCCTTTCGGGATAATGTTAAAACAGAATGCGCGGATAGTCCAGCTTATATTCTTTAAGATAAAAAAAGCAAAAAGCTTATATAATGGTTTATATAAACAAAAGAAGGGTTAGTTTATGGCTAGATATGAACGCGTAGCCCAACAGATAAAAAAAGAGATTAGCCTTATTATCCAGAATGAGTTAAATGATCCTCGCTTAGGCTTCGTCACAATTACTAAGGTAGAACTAACCCCTGATTTAAGGTATGCTAAAGTATTCTTTAGTGTTTTGGGTAAGGCTGAAGACTATAAAAAGACGCAGAAGGTATTAGATTCTGCTTTGGGTTTTATCCGTAGATTGGTTGCCGAGAGGATAAATATAAGGTTTGCTCCTGAGATTATCTTTAAACAGGATCATTCCTGCGAATACAGTGTAAGGGTTCAACAGATACTTGACCAAATAAAGGAAGATGAGTTTAAAAAGCGTAATCAATTGCATCGAAAAGAATAAGTATTTTTTAATTACCACCCATACAAACCTAGAGGGCGATGCCTTGGGTTCAGAGCTTTCCTTTTATAATCTTCTTAGAAGGTTAGGTAAAAAGGCAGAGCTTGTTAATGAAGACAGGGTTCCCTTAAATTATGAATTTTTGCCTTATAAGGATAAGATTAGGCGATTAAAAGAAATGGATCTTAAAGGATTTAATTTTGACTACCTTGTTATCTTGGATTGTTCAGATTTAACTCGTACAGGAAATGTTTATAAGTTAAATTCAGAAAATAAACCTATTTTAAATATTGATCACCATATCAGTAATGAAAAATTTGGGAGGATAAATTGGGTTGATCCAGAGGCGTCTTCTACGGCTGAGATGGTCTATCGACTTTACAAGGCAATGAAGGTTTCCTTAGATAAAAATACTGCTATTCTTTTATACACGGGCATCCTTACCGATACCGGCTCATTTCGTTATTTAAACACTACCAGCTTTACCCACCGGGCAGTTTCGGATTTGTTAAGATTCAATCTGGATATAGGAAGGATATATAAGAATGTTTATGAAAATATACCTTTTGAAGAGATGCAGGTTTTAAGCAAGATATTAGCCGGTATGAAATGTGAATGTAATCACAGGATAATCTGGCTTAAGATAGAAAAGGAATTGCTAAAGAAGAAGCTATCCTTTGATTTAACTGAGTATGTCCTAAATTTTTGTCGGGCAATAAAGGGAGCGGAGGTTGTAGTCTTGTTTAAAGAGAATCTGGGTATAGAGAATGAAATCAGGGTGAATTTTAGATCTACGGGTAAGATAGATGTAAATAAGTTAGCAGGTTTCTTTGGAGGGGGAGGGCATAAGACTGCCAGCGGGGTAACCATTAAGGGAGGCTTAGAAAGTGTGATTCACAGGGTTTTAAGAAAGATAGAACAAAGTTTAAGATGAAGGTCATCTACCGCTTAAAAGAAATTAGGGGATTTAAGAATTCTGTGGTTACCTTGGGGGTATTTGATGGAGTTCATCGTGCCCATCACAAGATTCTAAAGGCAGTAGTAGAAAAGGCTAAAGAAATAAAAGGCACCTCGTTAGTAGTTACCTTCTGGCCCGATCCTCATAAGGATTTAAGTCTTTATTCTTTACAAGACCGTCTAAGATTAATAGAGAAATTAGGTATAGATGTTTGCGTAGTGATCAGGTTTAATAAAAGATTCGCTTTAATTTCGCCAGAAGATTTTATAAAAGAAATATTGATAAAAAGGATAGGGGCAAAATATATTTATGTGGGCCAAAACTTTAGGTTTGGGAGGAATAGAGAAGGAGATTTAAGATTACTTCAGAGGCTATCCTGCATATATAATTTTAAAGTGAAGATATTTAAGTTAATGAAAATAAAAAAACATACAATAAGTAGTTCAACAATTCGAAAACTCATTGCTCAGGGAAAGCTTGAGATCGCTCAGAAGATGCTTTTTACTCCGGTAACTATATCGGGTGTCGTAATAAAAGGTACATCCTTTGGAAAAAGATTGGGATTTCCTACTGCTAATATAAGCCCTTATCATCAGATAATACCTCCGAATGGTGTATATGCGGTCAGGGTTATTCTTGAGCAAAGAAGTTTAGATGGTATTTGTTATATTGGGACAAAACCGACATTTAAAAGGCAAAGGATAAAACCGTATATCGAGGTGCATTTATTTAATTTTTCTCAAGACATCTACGGCAGGAAACTTATGATTCAATTTATAAAGAAGATAAGGAATGAGAAAAGATTTAGTTCCTGTGTTTCCTTAGCAGAGCAGATCAGAAAGGATATCCTGCAGACCAAGAGGCTTTTTTCCTCCGCTTAAGCTTACCACAATATATGCCTATTTAAAAGGTTTATATCCACTATTTATTGTGTTTCATTAAGTTAGGTAAATTTTTATCTTGACAAAATAAATTTTTTTTTCTATACTTGTGATACAAAGTGGTTAAAAGTGGAATAAAGTGGAATAAAATCCTATGTTCTACGGCGAGTATTTACATTCTATAGATCGTAAAGGACGCCTTATCCTTCCTGCCCATTTCCGTGAGGTTGCTAAAGCCAATTTTATTGAACGGTTTTTTGTTACCCGCGGTTTAGATAAGTGTTTATTTATGTTTTCCGAAGAAGAGTGGCGTTTACAAGAACAAAAATTTAAAAGCATCTCTTTTACCAGACAACAGGCACGCGCCTTCACGCGTTTATATTTTTCCGGAGCGGTGGAGGTGATTCCGGATAAACAAGGAAGAATTTTAATCCCCCAATATTTAAAGGATTTTGCCGAGATAAAAAGAGAGGTTATGCTTATTGGTGTCTCTAATCGAATTGAAATCTGGGCAAAAGAGAAATGGTTTGAATTTTATAATTCTTCTCGGCAGTCATTTGAGGAGATCGCTGAGAGATTAATGGATACTGCCTAAGATGAGTTTATATAAAAAGTGGACCAGAGATCTCACATACCTGTAATGTTTAAAGAGGTTTTAGATTATCTAGATTTAAAACCGGGTCAGATTATCGTTGATGCCACGATAGGAACGGGAGGGCATAGTGAGGGTATCTTAGAAAGGATTCTTCCGGGAGGAAGGCTTATTGGTATTGACCGCGATCAAGAATCCTTAGCTTTTGCTAAGGAAAGGTTATCCCGATTTGGCGATGCTTATGAAGTTGTATACGGTAATTTTATGTATCTTGATAATATTTTAAATGATCTGGGGATTAAAGATATAGACGGGGTTCTTTTTGATTTAGGGCTCTCTTCCTTTCAACTTCAGGATTCTAATCGAGGATTTAGTTTTTTATCCGAAGGTCCGTTAGATATGCGTTTTGACCGAAACAGTTTCATCTGCGCTTATGATTTAGTTAATAATCTTCATGAAGAGGAACTTTCAAATTTACTTTGGAATTTTGGACAGGAGAGATGGCATAGTCGGATCGCTCGCACCTTGGTTAAAGAAAGACAGATTCGTCCTATCTCAACTACCTCGGAGTTAGTCCAGATTGTCCTTAAGGCAATTCCTTCAAGGTATAGATATCAACATTGGCGAATACATCCTGCTACGCGGACATTCCAGGCGTTACGCATCGCAGTAAATAGAGAACTGGAGGCATTAGAGACCGCATTAGAGAAAGCAGTAAAATTTCTGAATAAAGGCTCTCGAATCTGTGTGATTTCATTTCATTCCTTAGAGGATAGAATTGTAAAAAATAGTTTTCGCAAGTTTTATTCTTTAGGTTTGATAAAGATAATTACTCCTAAACCCTTAAGACCGACTTTATCTGAATTGGAAGAGAACCCCTCAAGTCGGAGTGGTAAATTAAGGGTAGCGGAAAGGATATAAACAGATGAGAACACCACGATTTCTTGCGGTAAGCATATTCATTACCTTTATCTGTCTTATCTATGTCTATCAACAAACAGAGATTTATCGTTTAGGATACATAAATCAGAGAAAGCTTGTTACATTTCAAGATTTACTTGATAAAAATAGTATCTTAAGATACAATATGGAAAAAAGGACATCATTGATAGATGTGGCTAATCATTTTAACAATGACAAAGAACTTCAGATGCCACAGGATTATCGTGTAGTGAGATTGTTACCTCAGCAATTAGATTCAGGTTTAGCACGGTCCAAAGGATCAAAGCAAGAGAATATCTTTGCGCGCATCTTCGGTCTTAAGAGGCAAGCCGAAGCAAAAACAATTAATCCTTAGCTCTGTCCTCCTCGGTTAAAAACCGAAGGGATATTTATCATTGTGTATACTAACGATTATCACCGTCGAACCCAAACGGTTTTTGGGATATTTATTATTTTTTTTCTTATCTTAATTATCCGCCTTTTATTTATTCAATTTTTCCATTCTGAATATCTTTCTAAGCTTGCCCAAAAACAACACCTGCAATTTGTAGAATTAGAGCCACGTAGAGGAACGATATACGATAGGAATCTTAATCCTTTAGCAGTAAATATAAACTGTGATTCTTTATTTGCTGAGCCTAATCAGCTCTTGGATAAAGATAAGGAAAAGATTATAAAACAACTTTCTCCGATATTAAATGTCCAGGAAAATTTTTTAAGAGAAAGATTATACCGGGATAAATCCTTTGTATGGCTGGCGCGGAAACTTAATAACGTACAGAGTAATGCAGTCCGTAGGCTTAATCTGCCAGGTATCAATTTTATAAAAGAGAGTAAACGCTGTTATCCTAATGGCTATCTTGCTAGTCATGTAATTGGTTTTGCCGGCTTAGACAATAGAGGGCTTGAGGGTCTAGAGCTTTATTATGACAGATACCTTAGAGGAGAAAAGGGATATACATTCTTTTTAAGGGATGCGCGTCAGAAAAAATTAGATCTTTTAGCAGAAAGAATGGTTTCGCCTAAGGATGGCTATGATTTGATCTTAACCATAGACTCGATAGTTCAATTTATTGCCGAAAGAGAGTTGGAGAAAGCGGTTAAGGAGAACAATGCTAAAGGTGGAAGCATTATCGTGATGGATCCGCATACCGGAGAGATTCTTGCTTTGGCAAATCGACCCACCTATGATTTAAATGAGTATACCACTGCCACAAAAGATCAGATCCGTAATCGAGCAATCTGTGATTTATTTGAGCCAGGCTCGGTGTTTAAGATTGTGACTGCGTCGGTAGCATTGGAGGAAAATAAAATGAAAGAAGAAGACAGATTCTTCTGTGAGAATGGTGCCTATAAGGTTGCCAGCCATACCCTTCATGATCATCGGCCTCACGGATGGCTTACCTTTAAAGAAGTTGTCGAGCAGTCAAGTAATATTGGGGTAGTAAAAATAGCACAAGTCTTAGGTAGCCAACTGCTTTATAAATATATAAAAATATTTGGATTTGGTTCAAAAACCGGTATCGATCTTTCAGGAGAGGTCTCCGGCATAGTTAAGGAACCGCGCCTTTGGTCCTCCATCTCCATCTCAGTTATTCCTATAGGTCAAGAGGTAGCGGTTACCGCCTTGCAGTTAGTTAATGCCATATCAGTGATTGCTAATGGTGGTCGATTAATGCGGCCTTATCTTGTGCAGGAGATAAGGGATAGAAACTCAGAAACAATTAAGGCTTTTTCACCGGTGATGATCCGGAAGGTAATCTCTTTAGAAACAGCACAAAGAATGAGAGATATTCTTATAGGGGTAGTAAAGGAAGGAACCGGTAAACTTGCTGATCTTCCCGATATTACGGTGGCAGGAAAGACTGGGACCGCTCAGAAGATAGAACCCCAGGGTAGATATTCATATAGTCGATTTATGGCTTCCTTTATTGGTTTTGCTCCTGCACATGATCCCTTAATTGCTATTGCGGTAGTAATTGATGAGCCACATCCATATTATTTTGGAGGCGTGGTAGCTGCGCCTGTATTTAAAAATGTAGCCATTGATGTAATAAGGTATCTTAGGTCAAATCAACCCTTACGCCAAGCTATGGCTTTAAATATACAAAAAGAAACACAAAATTAAAGATGAGGTTTAAGGATTTAATTAAAAAATTAAGTCTTAATAATAACCATATTCAAGATTTTTTTGTTAAGGGTATAAGTTGTAATTCTAAAGATGTCTCGGATAAGTTTATCTTTGTCGCAATTAAAGGGAATTCTTGCAATGGTCATCATTTTGTAGGAGAGGCGATTGCTAAAGGAGCAAAGGCAGTTTTTGTCCAATCATCCTCAGAAAACTATCCTTTAAAAGAAAGGATAAATCTTATAAAGGTAAAGGATACCCGCAAGGTTCTTGCCGATTTGACGAGGTATTTTTATAAAGACCCATCAGCCAAAATAAAAGTAGTGGGAATTACGGGAACAAACGGTAAGACCACGACTTCCTATATAATTGAGGCGATCTTAAAAGAGGCGGGTTTTAATCCGGGAGTCTTAGGTACAATCAGCTATCGTTATAAAAATAAAGTCATCCCTTCTAAAAACACCACCCCTGGCCCAATAGAGCTTCAGTCTCTATTAAAAGAGATGGTAGATAAAGGTGTTGATTATGTGATTATAGAGGTTTCTTCACATGCCCTTGACCAAGAAAGGACCAGGGGGATAGGTTTTTCTTACGGTATCTTTACTAATTTAACCCAAGACCACTTAGATTATCATAAAAATATTACCAGTTATTTTAAGGCAAAAAGTAAACTTTTTAAGGAACTTTCTTCCCGCTCCCTGGCTATTATAAATAATGATGATGTTTATGGAAGAAGATTAAAGATGATTACTCCCGCTAGATTATTTAGTTATGGCATAGATAACCAAAGTGATATTTTAGCCAAAGATATAAAATATGACCTTTCCCATACCGAGTTTAACTTAATCACCAAGGATTTTAAGGTAAGACTTAAAAGTGGTCTTATTGGCAGGCACAATGTTTATAATATATTAGCAGGAATATCCTTTGCTTTGAATGAAAGAATAGATTTTGAGATTGTAAGAAAAGTAATAGAAGAATTCTGTTCTGTTCCCGGTAGATTAGAAAGGATAAATTCTGAGAAAGGGTTTTCTGTTTTTGTAGATTATGCCCATACCGAAGATGCACTTAGAAATGTTATTGAGACCCTAAGACCTTTAGTGGAGAAAAGGATTATTGTTGTTTTTGGTTGCGGGGGGCAACGCGATAAGACAAAAAGACCAAGGATGGGCAGGGTGGTAACTGAATTAGCTGACTACGCAGTGATCACCAGTGATAATCCGCGTTCAGAAAACCCTCGGGCAATCATCGAAGATATTAAAAAAGGTATCCGAAAAAGAAACTACTGTGTTATCCCTGACCGATTTGAGGCGATAAAAAAAGCACTTACTTTAGCTAAGCAGGGTGACATAGTGGTTGTGGCAGGAAAGGGACACGAGAATTATCAGATTTTAAAAGATAAGGTTATTCCCTTTAATGATAGCCAGGTAATTAAAAGATGTTTAAACTTAAAGAACTCATAAAGGCTACCGAAGGAATATTAATTGGAGATTTTAGGGATTTTCTTATTAAAGGTATCTCTATAGATTCGCGCACTATAAAAAGACAACAGGCTTTTGTGGCGATAAAAGGAAAAAATTTCGATGGTCATGATTTTATTAAAGAGGCGATCGCTAAAGGAGCCAGCTGTGTAATTATAGAAAAATTATCGGATATAAAAACAAAGATTCCTTTTATAAAAGTTAAAGATACAATTAAAGCGTTAGGGGATATTGCCCGTTTTCAACGAAGAAGATTCGATCTCCCGGTTATTGCGGTCACTGGTTCAAATGGTAAAACTACTACTAAAGAGATGCTTGCCTTTGTTTTATCCCGCAGATTTAAGGTTTTAAAGAATGAAGGAACAAAGAATAATCAGATAGGCCTTCCCTTAAGCCTTTTTGAGCTTAGTCATAATTATAAGATTGCGGTTTTAGAATTAGGAACAAATCACATTGGTGAGATAGATTATCTTTCCAAGATCTGCCTTCCTAATTTGGGTATAATTACTAATATTGGCCCGTCGCATCTGGAATATTTAGGTAGTTTAGAAGGGGTGTTTAAAGAAAAGTACAGTCTTATCGAAAATCTTAAAGAACCTTATCTGGGATTTCTAAATGCGGATGATAGATTTTTAAGGACCAAGATAGATAATAAAACCTTAAAACCATTTATAATAAGTTTTGGTATTAAAAACAATGCGGATTTTTCTGCTTCAAAGATTAAGGTTTCTCAAAATAAAGTAGAATTTCAAGTCAATCAAAAATATAAAGTATCTCTAAATACATTAGGTTACCATAATGTGTATAATACCTTAGCGGTAATTGCTGTAGCCAGGATTTTTGGATTAAATTATAAAGAAATAATTTTAAGCTTAAAAGAATTTCAATTTCCCGCAGGCAGGCTTAGGCTTATTAAGCTAAACAATATAAACTTTATAGATGATACATATAATTCCAATCCCTTATCTTTAAGGGAGGCACTGAATACCTTAAGAAATCTTACCATCAGAGGAAGAAAGATATTTATTATGGGAGATATGTTAGAGTTAGGTAATTTAAGTAATAGATTCCATTATCAAGCAGGCCCAGAGGTGGCCAGCACTTGCGATGTGCTTATAACTGTAGGAGAATTATCACGCTTAACCGCTGAGATGGTAAATAAATTAGGTTTCAACCGTAATAATATCTTTATCTGTAATTCTTCCATGGAAGCAAGGGATGTCCTTTTTAATAAGATTACCCCTGATAAGAATGATATTGTTTTGGTTAAGGGCTCGCGGGCAATTCAGATGGAGAGGGTTTTTAGAAAATAAATGCTTTACCATCTATTATATCCTTTACATGAATTAATCTCTTTTTTTAATATCTTTCGCTATATTACCTTTCGCTCCGCAATGGCAACACTGACTGCCTTTCTTATCAGTCTTATTTTCGGGCCATCAATTATAAATAAACTTAAACAATTAAAGATTAAAGAACAGATAAGAAAAGAGGATAGTGAGAGGCTATATGAATTACACGCTCAAAAACAGAATATACCTACCATGGGGGGGTTACTTATCCTTTTAGCAATCCTTTCCTCTAATTTATTATGGGCAGATATCTTTAATCGCTATATTCTTATCTGTTTATTTAGTACCTTTTGGCTGGGAGTGACTGGATTCCTTGATGATTATTTAAAACAAATCCATAAAAGATCAAAAGGCCTTACTGCCACCGCAAAGCTTTTTAGCCAAATAAACCTTGGTTTAATTTTAGGAATTATCCTTTTTCTTGATCCGCACAATAGCATGCGTTTAGATTTCCCATTTTTTAAGAATCTTTCATTAGACCTGGGTATATTTTATATACTATTTGTAATTCTAGTTATTACCGGCTCTTCTAATGCAGTAAATCTTACCGATGGCTTAGATGGGTTAGCGATAGGGATTGTGATTATGGTGGCCTTGAGTTTAAGTGTCTTAAGCTATGTAACTGGAAATGTTAAATTTAGCCAATATCTTCTTATCCCTTATATTCCTAATACGGGAGAATTAACAGTATTTTGTGCCAGCATTGTGGGAGCGGGGCTGGGTTTCTTATGGTTTAACTGTTTTCCTGCTTCTGTCTTTATGGGTGATGTTGGCTCTTTGGCATTAGGGGGTGCTTTAGGAACTGTGGCAGTATTGATTAAGAAGGAATTACTTCTTCTGATTGTAGGTGGGATATTTGTTCTTGAGGCATTATCGGTAATTTTACAGGTTGCCTCTTTTCGACTACGTAAGAAACGGATATTTAAAATTGCCCCTCTACATCATCATTTTCAATTCTTGGGTTGGACAGAGAGTAAGGTGATTGTAAGATTCTGGATCTTAGCAAGCCTTCTAGCACTGCTTACCATAATAACCTTAAAGATCAGATAATTTAAAAGTTTATGCAGAATATTCAACAATTTAGAAATCTTAAGGTTACGGTTATAGGCTTGGGGCGTTCCGGAGTTAGTTCTGCCAATCTCCTTTACGATTTAGGAGCAGAAGTAAATGTTACTGATAATCAGGATAATATTGCTATCCATGAGAATGTTTTAAAGTTAAAATCTAAGAATATAAAGGTAGAATTAGGAAGGCATTCAGAAGATTTTATCAAAAATAAAGACCTTATTGTTGTCTCTCCCGGCGTACCTCAAGATGCTTACCCCATAGTTTTAGCAGAGAAATTGAATATCCCGGTTATAAGTGAGATAGAGTTTGCTTTTTTACTTTGCGAAGGTACAATCATTGCTATTACTGGAACGAATGGCAAAACTACACTGACAACCTTGGTGGGAAATTTATTAAATAAAGTAAAAAGAAATTGTTTTATCTGTGGTAATATTGGAAATCCTTTCTCAGCAGAGGTAAGAAACATAAAGGAATCTGACTTTGTATCTTTGGAGGTAAGTTCATTTCAGTTAGAAAGAATAAAGACCTTTAAGCCCAAGATAGCAGTGATATTAAACTTCAGCTGTAATCATCTAGATAGATATAGAAATATGGAGGAATATCTTAATGCAAAAAAGCGGATATTTATGAACCAAGATGAGACAGATTATTTAGTTTTAAATGAAGATGATCCTGTAGTTAAAGATTTAGCAAAAGAAACAAAAGCAAAGGTAGTCTTTTTTAAGGAAAAGGATAACTTAAATTCTAATTACTCGGCATTGTTGGCCATCGGTTCAATCTTAAAGATAGATAAAGATATATGTTTACAGCTGATAAGGGAATTTAAAGGGATTGAGCATCGTCTTGAGTTTGTTAAGGAGTTAAATCATATAAATTTTATTAACGATTCAAAAAGTACTACGGTAGAGTCTACACTCTGGGCATTAAGGAATATTGAAGAACCAGTGATTCTTATTGCAGGAGGTAAAGATAAAGGTATAGATTATCAACCAATTTTAGCTCTGGCAAAAAACAAAATAAAAAAAACAATCTTGATTGGAGAGGCAAAGGATAAAATAGAAAAAGTGCTTAAGGATTCTGTGGTTGTTCAGAAGGCACTTACATTAGAAGAGGCGGTAGAGGAGGCGTATCGGAGCGCAGTTCCTGGAGATTGTGTTTTATTATCTCCCATGTGTGCAAGCTTCGATATGTTTAAGGATTACGAAGAAAGGGGCAGGGCATTTAAGAAGGCAGTTTATGATTTAGCAAGGAGACTTCTTTAAAAGATGCATAACCAAATCACTACCAATCTTTTTTTTGTTACCTTTATCTTGGTCTGTATCGGTATTGTAATGATCTATAGTGCCTCCAGTATTTATGCCTGGGAAAGGTATAAAGATGGTCTCTTTTTTCTTAAGCGGCATATTATTTTTGTTTTATTAGGTATATCTTTCTGTTTTTTAATATTAGGTCTTCCTTATCAAAGATTAAAAAGCCTTGCTAAGCCAGTATTATTATTTTCAATTTTACTTTTAGGCCTAGTTTTAATTCCCGGGATAGGTAAAGAGGTTGCCGGAGCGCGCAGATGGTTTAGATTTCGGAATATCAGTTTTCAGCCTTCAGAATTTGCTAATTTAGCAATCGTTCTTTATGTTGCAGATTTTGTTAGTCGCAAAGAAAAACTCTTAAAGGACTTCTGGAAGGGATTTCTACCGCCCATTCTCATTCTTTCAGTAATAGCTGGATTAATTCTTATGCAACCCGATTTAGGTTCTGCTTTGGCTATTGGTATGGTTGTGATTATTATGCTCTTTATAGCCAAGACGAATTTAACCTATCTTTTAGGTTTAGCAATCTTAGCCCTGCCTTTATTTTATATTCTACTTTTTAATGTCCCTTATCGCAGAATGCGTATCTTAGCCTTTTTAAATCCTTGGTTTGATCCCAAAGGAAGTGGTTTTCAAATTATACAATCGCAGGTTGCTTTAGGTTCGGGAGGAATATTTGGTATGGGCTTAGGGCATTCTAAACAGAAACTTTTTTATCTGCCTGCTGCTCATACCGATTTTATCTTTTCTATAATTGGAGAAGAGCTCGGTCTTATGGGAACAATTACTATTATTATCCTTTATATTATTTTTACCTATTATGGCCTAAAGATTATAAAGAATACCCAAGACAGATTTGGCTATTTTCTGGGTTTAGGGGTTTTATTAACGATTATTTTTAAGACGATAATAAACATGGGGGTCTGCTGTGGAATATTACCCACTAAAGGACTTCCCCTTCCTTTTATCAGTTACGGTGGCTCCTCCTTTATATTCGATATAATAAGCGTAGGAATTCTAATGAATATCGGACATAACCAGGATTATCTATGAAGATACTTGTGGTCGCCGGTTTAAGCGGAGGGCATATATTTCCTGCTTTAAGCTTTCTGGAGACTTTAAAGGGTAATAAAAAAAATATAGCTACTTTGTTAATCTTGCCTAAAAAGGTTAAGCAGTTAAATATTCCTTTTTTAGGAGATGAGGTAAGGTATATTTCTATTTCTCCAATAAGGTTAAGGCTTAACCTTAAGAATATCTCAGCAATATTTAATCTGCTTAAGGGATTCTTAGAGAGCTTATTTATCTTGGTAAGGTTTAGGCCGGATATAGTAGTAGGGTTTGGAAGTATAGTTTGCGTTCCTGTATTTTTAATAGCCTGGCTTTTTAGAATAAAGACAGTGATCCATGAGCAAAATGTAATTCCGGGAAGGGCTACACATTTTTTATCTATGTTTGCAGAGCGGATAGCAATATCTTTTGTTCAGACTGAGAATTATCTAAGAACCTTTAAGTCGAAGATTGTGTTTACTGGTAATCCCCTTCGTAAGGATTTGACAAGATATGATAAAAAAACTGCCCTTAATTTCTTTGGGTTTAAGCACGATAGATTCACTATGCTGGTTATGGGAGGCAGTCAGGCAAGCCATAGGATAAATTTCGGTTTTTTAAAGGCTATCTCGGATTCTTCTTATCGGTTTTATCTTCAGGTAATCCACCTTAGTGGTCAGGAAGATTTCGAGCTTATAAAGAAAAGCTATTCCTATCTAAAAATACAAGCTAAGGTATTTATTTTTTTAAAAGAGATGGGTTTTGCCTATAGTGCTTCAGATTTAATAATTTCCAGAGCAGGGGCAACTACTATTGCAGAGGTAATCTTTTATAAAATTCCTGCTATCCTTATCCCTTACCCCTTTGCCTATCAACATCAACTGGCAAATGCCTTAATCCTACAGAAGTTAGGTACCGCCTTTATTATTAAAGATGATGAATTAGAGACAGATAGATTAAGAAAGATTATGGAGGATTTAATAAGGGATCCTGAAAGACTTAAGAAAATGGCTTCTGGTTATAGTGGTATCTATATTCCTGAAGCAAACAAGATTTTAATGAATGAGGTTTTATCTTTAATGATTTCTTAAGAGACAATTATGCAAAAACATTATCACCTTATCGGAATCGGTGGGATCGGAATGAGCGGGATAGCTAAACTTCTTTTGCAACGGGATATTAAAGTAAGTGGTTCAGATCTAAAGGAGACCCGACTTACGGAAGAATTAAGGAATTTAGGGGCAAAAATTTTTATTGGACATAATCCGAATAATATTAAAGGAGCAGATGTAATTATTTATTCCTCAGCAATTAAACCGGACAACCCCGAGATTCAAGAGGCTAAACGCCTGGGGCTCCCCTTAGTTAAACGTGCACAGGCATTAGCACAGTTAATGGAGGATAAAGTCGTAATTACGGTTACGGGTAGTCACGGTAAAACGACAACCGCCTCTTTAATCTCTTATCTTTTATTGGAGGCGGATCTATTTCCTACTGTAGCTATTGGGGGTATTTTAAAGAATATCAATAATAATGTTTCCTTAGGAAAAGGAGATTTTTTTGTTGCTGAGGCAGATGAATCGGATAGTTCATTTTTATATTATCGACCTAAGTATTCAGTAATTACCAATATTGATTACGAGCATCTGGATTACTATAAGGAATTTGAAAATCTGGTTTTTTCTTTTAAGGAGTTTATTGAAAGAACCAGTAGTGACGGTTGTGTCTTTGCCTGTGCGGATGATATAAATTTAAGAAAGCTTCTAATGGATTATAAAAAAAGATATGTTTTATTTGGCCTAAATCCTCCCGCGGATATCTATCCCAAGAATATCCGGATAAAAGGATTAAGTTCAGAATTTGATTGTTTCTTTAAGGATAGATTTGCAGGAAGGTTCTCATTGGCCTTGGGCGGGATGCATAATATCTCTAATGCCTTAGCAGTAATTGCCCTGGGTTTTGAATTGGGAATAGATCTAACCATCGTTAAAAAAGTCCTTAAGGATTATAAAGGTTCACAGCGAAGAATTGAAATAAAATTTAATGAAAAGGATTTTCTTGTTATTGATGACTATGCGCATCATCCCACTGAGATTAAAGCTACATTGGCAGCTTTAAGGAATATAAATCCCAAAAGGCTTATTGCTATATTTCAACCCCACCGCTATACGCGCACGAATCTACTGGCTGAGGAGTTTGTGGCCTCCTTTGATTTAGTTGATTATCTCATTATTACTGATATATACCCCGCAGGGGAAGATCCCATTGATGGGGTAACCGCTACGCTGATTTACGATAAGATTAGACCGCGTCTTAAAGATAAACCCGTATACCTTCTTGAAAAAGAAAAGATTATAGAACATATTTTAAAGATTATAAGACCTTATGACCTTGTGGTAACCTTAGGTGCGGGAGATATTGGAAAGATCAATGATGAGCTGGTGGAAGCGCTTAAAAGGAAAGATTAAATTTTTCGAACCCTTAGCAAAACATACCACTTTTAAGATCGGGGGTAAAGCAGAATACTTCATTGAGCCAAAAGATACCTTGGATTTGAAACTAATCCTTCGCTATGCAAAAAAATATAAAAAACCTATTTATTTATTAGGAGCAGGAAGTAATATTTTGGTTAAGGATACCGATATGAAAGGCATTGTGGTACATTTAAATTCAAGTTTTTTTAAAAGGGTAAGTTTTAAGGATAACCTCTTAGAAGCGGGTTGCGGGGTTAAACTTAACCGAATAATTAATGAAGCTTACAAACGGGGGCTTTCTGGATTAGAATTT
Source organism: Candidatus Omnitrophota bacterium (assembly GCA_023819035.1). Classification (GTDB taxonomy): domain Bacteria; phylum Omnitrophota; class Gorgyraeia; order Gygaellales; family Profunditerraquicolaceae; genus JAMWCL01. The sequence goes on along the minus strand of JAMWCL010000019.1, from coordinate 4,834 downwards.
TTAGCAGGGGTGCCTGGGACATTAGGCGGGGCTTTAATGATGAACGCAGGTGCATTTGGGAAAAGTATTGGAGAATTAGTTGAAGAGGTTAAGGTAATGGATTATAATGGTAATGAGAAAAGATTAACCCTAAGGGATTTAAAAATTGGATATCGCAGGTTAGGTTTAAAAGATTGCGTAATCTTAACTGCTTGCTTAAGACTTAATAAGAAAAATAAAATAAAAATTAAGCAGACCCTGGTAAGATACCTAAAAAAAAGAATCGCTACCCAAGAGATGCTTTTGCCGAGTGCAGGTTGTGTTTTTAAGAATCCTTCTGGTAAAAGATCTGCTGGAGAGCTTATAGATTTATGTGGATTAAAAGGAAAAAGGATTGGTGATGCGTTCGTCTCTTTAAAACATGCTAATTTTATTGTAAATTTAGGAAGGGCAAAAGCAAAGGATGTTTTAGGGTTAATGCATCTAATAAGGCGAAAGGTAAAGAAAAGGTTTAAGATAGATTTAGAACCCGAGATTAAAATATGGAAATAAACCCGGAAGTTATAAAGCGGTTTGGAAGGATTGGAGTTTTGATGGGTGGGCCTTCTAGCGAAAGGGAAATCTCGCTTAAGTCAGGTAAATATGTATATGAAAGTTTAAGGAATTTAGGTCTTCAGGTAGTGGCAGTCGATATTCAAACCAATAACTCCGAAGAGGCCATACATTTAATAAAATCCAATAATTTAGATTGTGTATTTTTGGCTCTGCACGGTCATTTCGGTGAGGATGGTCAGATTCAGCAGATCCTTGATGATTTAGGAATTCCTTATACTGGTTCAGGTCCTTTGGCAAGTAGATTGGCAATGGATAAGGTTATGTCGCGTAAGATATTCCAGAGCAATGGATTAAATGTCCCAAGCTATAAGGTATTGGATAGATTAAATAAAAATAAAGCACATCAATATGAGGATTTAAATCCTCCTTTAGTAGTTAAACCTGCTACCCATGGTTCAAGCATTGGGCTTTCAATTGTAGATGATAAGGATGACTTAGATAAAGCATTGGATTTAGCCTTTAGTTTTGATGAACGGATCATTATTGAAGAATATATAAAAGGAAGAGAAATGACGATAGGAATTCTGGCTGAAGAGGCTTTACCTGTAATAGAGATAATCCCTAAAAAAAGATTTTTTGATTTTGAGGCTAAGTATCAGCCAGGGATGACCGAATATGTGGTTCCTGCTCAAATAGAGGAAGAAATCTCAGAGAGATTGAAACAAACTGCTTATTTAGCCCATCAGCTTTTAGGTTGTAAAGATTTTTCCCGCGTTGATATGATATTGAGTCAGCAAGGTGTCCCCTTTGTTTTGGAAATAAATTCTATACCCGGACTTACTCCCACCAGTCTTCTTCCTAAGGCAGCAAAGGCAAAAGGTATAGAGTTTGACCAATTATGCCTTAAACTGATTGAGTTGGCTTATGAAAAGACAAAGATTAAATTGGGTTATTAAAATTTTAGTTTTTACATTTTTAATTTTGGTTGGATTATTTTTATTGTTTAGGGGTACCAAGGTTCTTTTAAGTTCGGATTATTTTAAAATAAAATATATTCGGAGTAATCAGAATGATATATTAGATCTATCCTATCTTAAAGGAAAAAATATTTTTAGTTTAGATTTAAAAAAGGAAGCAGATAATATTTTAAATCTATATCCAAATTACCGAGAAGTGAAGATATTAAAAATTTTACCTAACTATCTAAATATTATCCTTATCCCTCGAAGACCTCAGGCAATAGTAAGATTATATCGCGATTTTTATGTAGATGAGGATTTAGTATTTTTTAATAATGGCGCTTTAGTAAATACGGAGGAGCTTCCTGTAATTATTGGCTTGGAGACAAAGATTTTTGGGATTACCTTCAAGAAGAAATATTATATTAAAGAATTAAGATTGGCTTTAGAGATTATAAAGAAAATGAAAGAATCTCCCTTTCTAAAAGATTATTCCGTAAAGATAGTAGATGTAGATAATCCTTCCTATTCTAAAGCCTTTTTACTTATATCTTCTATAACTAAAATTAAAGATAATAAAGAAGCTTTATTAGAGGTAAGGTTTGGTGAGGAGAATATAGATAATAAAGTAAATATTCTTTCAGATTTACTGAATCGCATAAAAAAGGATGATCTCTATAATATAAAGTATATTGATTTAAGATTTAAGGATCCGGTAGTAAAAATTAAAGATGTTAAATAATAATTATATCTGTGCCTTAGATATCGGGGCAAGCAAGATTGCCGGAACATTAGTAAGACTAAAGAGAAACCGTCCCGAGTCTATCTATTTCGATAGCATCCCTTACTCCGGAATTAAAAGAGGTATGATTGTTGATCCTGTAGCTTTACTCGATGCTTTAGATAATCTATTGAAGAATTTAAAGAATAAATCCGGTGTAAGGATTAAATTTGTTTATGTTAGTATCCCTGGACAGAATATAATCGCTAAACATAGCCAGGCAGTAATACCTTTGGTAGAGAAAGGGAACAAACTTATTACCTTATCAGATATTCAAAAGGTTCACGCCCAAGCGCGCATCTTAGGTTCCTGTCTTGAGGAAGAGATAATCCATCAGATACCCTTAGGTTATATTATTGATTCAGGCAGTAATATCAAAAATCCCGTTGGTCTATACAGTCATAGATTAGGGGTAGATTTATATTTGATCTGTGCTAAATCATCTTTTGTTCAGAATCTAATGCGGATAATAAATCAATCTGGATATCACATAAAAGATTTATTTTATTCAGGGATTGCTACAAGCCAGGTAGTCTTTAACTCTGAAAATAAAAATGGTTTTAATGTAATATGTGATATTGGTGGTGATAGTACGGAGGTTTTATTATTTGAAGACGGGAATCTCAGGGAAATCAAGATCCTGCCTTTTGGTGGGGAGGATTTAACTAATGCCCTTTCCTTAGGTTTGGGTATACCATTTGAGTTAGCTGAGGAGGTAAAGAGATCTTATGGTAATCTCTTAGAACATAATCTTAATGAAGAAAAAGAAATCTTGATAAAAAAGCGAAGCCTTTATAAACCTATAAAACAAAAAGTAATCTCTCAGATTATAAGTGTTAAAGTAAAATTATTTTGCGATTCCTTAAAGGATTTATTAAAAGATATGCCTAATTTTAAAGAAATAAATAGTATTATTGCTGTAGGAAGAACAATTCTTTTAGAGGGTTTTTTGGAGATGTTGGAAAATAATCTAGTTATCCCGGTAAGATTGATCCATATTAATGCTCCATTAATTATTGAGCTTATACGTTCTACAGATATTTTATCTGGACAAAAATATCTTACCTATATTACCTGTTTGGGTATAGTTTCCGAGGTTATCCAAGGAAAGACCACAACCTTCCCTTTATCTGCAAAGAATATATTCTTTAGAGCAATAAGTAAAATTAAAGAGATCTATCAAGAATACTTTTAGATAGATTAGTATCCGGTAATTGCAATATAATATTGTCCTGATTGGGCAAAATAGATTTGTCCGTTATAATACCCTCCAAAAATAGGCTGTTATGAACAAAAGGATATTATTATAATGAATCAAAGGAGTTAAAGCGATTATATATAATACACAGACTACTAGATAAGAAGGGAAAACAGATAGAAATAGTATAGATATTAGATTTAAGCACCAGGCAGATAAGGAGGTTTAGGCTTGCACCTCTAAATCCCACTGATTTACATAGTCCAATTCCTGCAACAACACAATCAAACTAAGCTATTGACTTTTCGGAGACTTAGTAATAAAATAAATTTTAAAATACAAAGAAAGGAGGTCAAGATGAATGCGATCATCAATAGTGCGATAATTGTAGCATTAGTAAGCTTAGTTTTAGGAATAATCTCTCGCGTGACGATGTTTCGCCTCCCTTTAGCTCCTGGGGGAATTGGTGCTTCTGCGTTTTTAGAATTTACTAATACCTGCCTATTGGTAGCCATAACCTTTATCTTACTTAAGATATCCAAGAAATAAATAGTCTCGAATATATAAACGTCACCCGCTGTTCTTAAAGACAGCGGGTTTTTTATTTTTTCAGAGATTTTACTGTAACTGCAATATAATAATTTCATATTCTGGCAAAGTAGAAATTTCACATTCTAAGTCATGCTACAATACCCTCCGGAAAGGAGGGTATGATGAGCCAGAAGGAGATTATTATATTGACTCAAAAGGAATTAAAAAGGCTAAAAGTAATCCGAGAAGCAATAAGTAAACACATCACTCATAAACAAGCTTAAGAATTACCTGTTCTTTCTCAGAGACAAATAGCCAACTTAGTGCAAAGAGTCAAAAGAGAAGGCGATAGAGGTATAGTCCACAGGTTAAGAGGTAGACCTTCTAACCTTAAGATTCCTCAAAGGCTAAAGGATAGGGTTATTAGTCTTTACAAGAACAAATACCCTGATTTTGGTCCTACCTTAGCAACTGAAAAACTCTTAGAGTTAAATAAGATCAAATTAAGCAAGAGACACTAAGGAAGTGGCTAATTGATGAGGGCTTATGGCACAGACAAGGAAAATCCCGAAAACATAGATTTTGGCGTCAAAGGTGTGAATGTTTCGGCCAGCTGGTCCAACTCGACGGCTCACACCATAAATGGCTTGAGGAAAGAGATCCAGAACTTGTTTTGATGACTTATGTCGATGATGCTACAAACAAAGTTTAAGTTACCCGGTTCTTTAAATTTTAAAGAGAAAGAAGAGATGTTAGCTAGTGCTCTTTAAAAATATGAAATTTCTATATTGCTAAAAATATGAAATTTCTATTTTGCTTTTACATCTGCCA
>JAMWCL010000049.1 GCA_023819035.1 Candidatus Omnitrophota bacterium | reverse complement strand
CGGTCTTTTCTTTTTGTAAGGTATCTAATTTATCCTTGGGCTGTTTGCTGAGGGCGGTCTCCAAGGCCTTCTTTTCGTTTTCTAAGAGGGAGATTTTTTTGTTGAGATTTTCAATAACCCCTTCTTTTGTATTTAACTCCTTTTTTAACTGAACGAACTCTTTTGCTTTCTCCTTTATCTCTAAATCTAAGGATTCAATCCTCTCTTTAAGTGCCTCTATCTTTGCTTTAGGTTCTTTAGCTTTTAAAGAAGAAAGCTCATTTTCAAGCAGGGCCAATTTCTCTTTATAGGTATTTAATTCCTTGGTCCTCTCAGCAAGCGCAGATTCCAACTGGCTATTCTTATTTAAAAGCTCCTGGAGCTGTTTTTCCTTCATCTTCAGCTGAGTCAGTTCCTCTTTTAAAGCTTGATTTTCTGCATTCTTTTCTTTTATTGCCTGACTAAGTAGGTCTATCTTTTCTTGAAAAGTATTTAAATCAGAAAGAAATTTTTCCTCGTTGCCCTCTGTTTCTTTTACTGAATAAGATTGAGCATAAATCTTGCTAAAAGAAATTAAAGACAATATAATCCATCCGGCAATTAAAACTTTCATGTCTTCTCCTTCTTTATATAACTTAATAAAGGAGGTCTAAGAGGAAAGGGAGCTGTTTTTTCTAAAGGAATCTTCTGTTGGTTGAAAACCCCTTTCTTCTCCTTTTTCTTTTCCAATCCTCTTTCTAATTCCTTTACTTCTGTTTCGGTTAGCTTTAAATCAGTGGCAATATGGGGGGTAACGAAGATGAGGAGATCAGTGTCTATTAATTTATTCTCTGTTTGTTTAAAGAAGGCTCCTATAAAAGGAATATCACCCAGAATAGGGATCTTTTCTTTTCCTTTAGATTCCTCTTTCTTTCTTAATCCACCGATAACTATCGTCTCACCATCCCTAACCATCACCGTAGTCTCTGCCTTACGTGTATCAATGATAGGTTGACTAGCGACATAACCACTAACATAACTTTGTTCTGTATACAGGGTCATAAATATATAATTATCCTTGGTAATGTGGGGCTTAACATAAAGATTTACTCCCACATCCTTAAAATCAGTAGATACAGTTGCTCCTTCCGCGGTTTCCGTGGTCTTAGTATAAGGGACTCGCTCAATAAGGTCAATTTTAGCAGTAAGATTATCAAGAGTCAAGATCCGCGGGTTAGCTAAGACCTCTGCCTTTCTATTTTCACACCAATACTCAATTAAAGCAGAGAAGTCAGCCCAGGGAAGGATGGTCTTACCGTATCTTAAATCTAGACCCGAAGAAACTCCAGGTGCCTCTCTAAAATCTATCCTCCTTTCTGGTCTCTGTTTATGGGTAAGTGTCCAATCAATACCTAGGTTTTCGTTCTCATCTAATCTTACGGTAAGCATTACCGATTCTATCATTACCTGGGGTGTCTTGGTATCGAGCTGTAAAGCAACCTGTTTAATCTTTTCGATCTTATCAAAAATGTCTGTGATAACTAAGCTATTGGTACGCAAATCTGTTTCAATCCTTCCCCTACTGGTCAACATTGAACTTAAGGTTTTTTTAACTGCTTCTACATCCACAAAGTTCAAACTAATTACCTCCGTGCGTAAATCACCCCTTTCTTCTGCTTGCCTGCGTTTCTCAAAAGTAGTAATGATAAGATAATCCTTTTCCTCAATTACCGTCAGGTTATAAGCCTTTAAGATCATATCTAAGGCGGTTCTCCAGTCAACCTCCTTAAGTCTTAAGGTGACTTTCACCTTTACCTCCTCACTTACCAAGATGTTCTTACCAGCAATATGAGAAATAGCCCGTGCAACATCCTTGATATCTACCTCTTTAAGATCTAAATCTACATGGGGTGTTGTATCTTTAGGCTGTGATTCAACAGGCATCTGACCAACAGTGTTCTCCTGGGCAACCAGATTAAAGTAAGGACAAAGAATGATCATTAATAATATAAAAATGGCATTTTTAATCATGGTTTTCATCTTACCTCCTTAAGGTAATAGAGGTTCTTCGGGTTTTAAGAAAGATTCTTCCTCTGTTTTTTCGTCTTCCTTTGGTTTTTCAATGGTCTGACTACCAGTGTCTTTTAAGAGAAGCTCCTCTTTTTTTAAAAATATCTTATAGGATTTCCAACCATCACTTAAAGTAACGCTATCTTTGCCGATCTCCTCAATCTTAAACCCTCTCCAATTATCACCCTTAGCGACCAATTCATCATTAAGAATGGCGATTGCCTTTTCTGAAGAGCCGATTATCCCTTTTAATTCTACATTAGCTAATTCAATCCTTTCCCCCGACAAACTCTGCTGGCGAAAATCAACAATTGAAACAAAAGGGTCTCTCTCTTGTGCCTTAAGGCAAACAGGATAAAAAACCAAACTGAGCAAAAGAATTAATTTATATATTGTCACCCACATATTTTTAATCTTCCTTAACATAGATACCCAACCTTATCTTTACATTATGCCGATAAATATTATTTATATCCGATTCAATACTAAAGGTATCCACCTTTATAAATTTATCTGACTGCTCTATTCTTTTTAGAAAATTTAAAACACTATCGTAATTACCCTTAAGCACCGCTGAGATGGGGATCTCTAAGATCGTATATAATGCAGACTTTTTATCCTTTTTTTTATCTTCTTTTTTTACCACATACACCGCGGATTCAGGTTTTAAAGAAACAAACTCCAGGGGTAAGATAGAAGCTAATTGCGTAAGTTCATTTAAGAATTTACCGATATCCTTCTCCCAAAAAAGCCTTCTTTTTATCAAATCTAATTCGGTCCTTACATTTTCTTTCTTCTCAACAAAAGCATCATATTCACCTTTGGGTATTCTTACGCGGTTTAAAGTTTGGATTTTTTCTTTTAACTCCCCACCTAAGGAAAAGAACTGTCTAACCCCAGGAAAGAAAATAAAATATAACACCACAAATAAGGCTAAAAAAGAAATAAGATAATGATAAACTATTTTCTGTTTAGAGAATTCTTTAAATTTATCTATTATACTTAAGCCCTTCTTCATGGTTTCTTAACAGGTAATTCGATAAAAAAACTCATTACCTCAATATTCTTGTAGGTCTCGGTATGGAAATCAACTAAGGTTAAATTCTCAAAATTAGCAAAAAATGAGGGGTCTTGTTTTAATTTATTTACAAATATACTTAAGGCACTGACGGGGCTGACTTTCTCCTGGATAATAAGTTTACCTTTTAATAAAAGAGTTTTAAAACTTGCAGTACCTAAAGATTTCTTTTCAAAGGACAGATATGTTAACCATACCTCTTCAGGAATAATATCCCTAAGTTGACTTAATTTTTCTGACCAGTTAATATCTCTTTTTAAATAATTATTTAAGAAATTTATCTCTTCTTCCAAGTTATTTAACTCAAGCTTAATCGAAACCAGCTTCTTGTTTAATTCCTGTGTATTTTTGTATTCTTCAATAATCCGGTTGAGACTCTTCCTTTGAAATAAAGTGCTTATCCTTAGGGATATGCCTACAACCAGAAAAATAATCCCTAAAGAAAATATAATCTTGGGTATCTTAGAGACAGAGAGCGTAGGTTGTTTCTGGATGCGCCTAAACTCGGCAGGCAAAAGATTTATCCTTGCCAATCTTTACTCCTTAGGTGGTACAATGCGGTTCTTATACGCTAAGATTACCTTAATGTCTTTATTCGAAAATACACGGTGGCCATTACGGTCCCTGGCAACCTCGGGTATCTTTTTATTCTTAAACCACAGGAACAGTGTATTGCGCGAGATACCTATCTTTTTTAACACTTCCCTTGTAGAATAAAATCGCTTAGTCATTTTAGTTAACTAATGTATATATTAATTATACTTAGGTTTAAAATATATAACAAAATTATATTTTTGTCAAGGTATTTTTATAAAGGGGTTGATTTTTATAACAATTATGTATATAATTTTAAGAGAGATGAAGTTATTGGGATTAAAGATACTATCTTTTTTATTTCTTGGGTCGGCTATCTTTTCTTTTGCCTTTGCGGATATGGTCTATCTTAAAAATGGAAACTCCCTGGAGGGCATCGTTGAGAAAGAGTTAGATAATAAAATTATCCTAAATACAGGCTATGGAAAAATAACCTTAGATAAAAAAGATATCCAGTATATTCATAGATATAGCCTAAAAGAACAGACTGCTTTACAGGAAAGTTGGAAATATCTTTATTTTAGAAGAACAGAATACATTCCATCGCAGTTAAAGATTATTGCTAAAGATTTTGATAACCTGGAAAACTTAAGGGAAAAAGCCATTCAAGATAAAAAAGAATTAGATAATCTAAAAAGAGAAAGCGAAGAGATTAAAACAAAACTAAAAGATTTAAATATTCACTTTAAACAGACAACCGATAAATTAGCCCAGATTAATCCCGAAACTAACCTTGATGAATATAATGCCTTAATAAAAGAATTTAATCTAAGTATTGTCAAGATGAAAGGATTAGAGCTTGATAAAAAGAATAACCAGGAAAGGATTGCCCTTTTAGAGCAAAGGATATCTGATTATATCAACGAATTTAGAATCTTTAAGAAAAGATTTAAAGAGGCCTACACGCATTTAGAAAATTTGGGAATGATTAAGGAAGAGAGTCGCTATTTTCTTGAAGCACTCCATAAAGGACTGGAGCAGATGGGCAAGGATTTTACGCGTTATTCAATAGAATATAGCTATAAAGAAAAAGGTATTCTTGTAGATTGCCTTCTTAACGGAACGGTAAAAGCAAAACTTATGGTAGACACCGGTGCAAGCTTAGTCATCCTCTCAAAACAGATCGCTCAGCGTTTAGGTCTTGATACCAGCAAGGAGCGGATACCGCTTATCCTTGCCGATGGAAGAAAGACGGAAGCAAATCCGGTGATTTTAGAAAGTATAAAGGTAGGGGATTTAGAATTAAAAAATGTTTCTTGTGCGGTATTAGATAGGGTTTCATCCCCGGAAGATGGACTATTAGGAATGAGTTTCTTGGAGAATTTTCTGCTCAGCTTGGATGTAAAGAAAAATAGGTTAATCCTTGAGGAATTTAATCCTTAATACAAAGCGCTGTCGATCTCCCGCCAGGATGCCTCTCCGCCACCAAAGAAGATGGGTTTATTCTGAGAAAATAAAGGATTGCGGAAACGGCTATCATAAGCTGTATAAGTATTAAAAGGATTAGAGGTAAAATAAGGTCCATCATAGCGGCCTCCGTATGGTCTAGATGCAGGACGAGCATCTATGGGAACTCCAAAATTTGTATTTCTACCCCAAACATCCTTTGTACAAAGCTCTACAGGACCATACCTTGCTTGATTGGCGGTAAAGCTTGT
>JAMWCL010000018.1 GCA_023819035.1 Candidatus Omnitrophota bacterium | reverse complement strand
TAAAGTAATTAGGGACGTTCCTTCATCCCATCAGGGGCCGTGTTTCTATCCCATCGGAAGAATGTCCCTTTCGGTTAGATGATTTTTAGGCTGGTCTTAAGCTTGATTTATCCCTTGCATAATTTTGACTAAAAATCTTTTTCTTTTTTAACTTCTTGAGCTCAAGAGGCAGATAATTGGCAAGGATAAGTTATATTTCTTAAGTGAAAGTTTTTAATATCTTATCTAAGGGGGGACAGACTATGCTTTAGGATAAGGAACGTCCCTGCTTAAGCCTTACTTCGTATCTTAGGTGTTCCTTCATTGTCAGGGTAATTAGTTCTTGCATAATACCACCTCCTTTTTCTTCGGAGGTGGTATTTTACATTAATCTACCCTGACATTTCTACTTTGCAGAAAGATGACATTATTATATTGTGGTAACACAAAAATATAAGGCCTTGTTTGAGTAAAATCCTTTCTTATACAATCTAAACAAACTCCTAAAAATTTAGAAATAAATAAAGATTCCTTTTTACAGACTCTACATTTAGCCATCAAAATAAACTCTTAAACCTTAAGGCATCTTCAAACATATATACATTATTAAACATTACATAGGTATCAATCTTTGGATTAATCATCTTTTTTAAAGATTTAATTTCTTCATCCGAATATCTATAATTATATCCTTTCTGACCGTGCAATCTAAAATATCTTATCCTTCCCAAAGCCGGACTATCCTTGAAAGGATCCACGCAGTGAATCAAATCTAACTCTTCACATAAGCCCTTAATTAAATCTTTATCCCATTCTCCCCTTGGTTCCCAGACAAATATATAATCTTTGCGTTTTATCTTTTTAAAGAATCTCTTTAAATTATTAATATTTTCTCTTTCTGGCCTAAATGAAGCAGGGCATTGAAAGACAACAATTTTTGCCTTTAAAATCTCTACGATCTTTTCTGTCTCATCCCAGGCTAGATAAACCTCTTCCGTGGGTTTAAAAAATCCATATTTTTTTTCATCTTTAAGTTTTATCTTTGATCTTTTATAGGTAGGTGAGGATGGAGAATGGGTGATTAACTGCCAGACTTTTAAGGTGAATTCAAAATCCGCAGGTGCCTGCCTGCGCCATTTTAAAACAGTCTCTTTTTCTGGTAATTGGTAAAAGGTTTGCTGGATCTCTACTACCGAAAAATGCTTAAAATATCTTTCTTTTTCAACCGGAAAACCACAACAGCCTATCTTAACCATCTTAAATTAATTATCTTTTATATTTTATCTAGAAAAAATAATGTAGGCAATAGATTTATCGACTAACTTAATATATTGACTATCGGTTTGTATCTGGTAAAATAAAATTTAAAATTAAAGGAGGTGGGGATGAATTTTATTTTTGCTTTAGGAGCAAGTTTAATTGTAAGTATAATTTCCTTTATAGGTATTTTCAGTCTGATTTTAAAAGAAAATACATTAAAGAAAATACTTTTATTTTTAGTGGCTTTTGCAGCCGGAGCTTTAATCAGCGGAAGTTTCTTACATCTTTTAGCAGAGGCGATTGAGAAAAATACAGAAAGCCTCTTTCCTTTTTTAAATTTACTGTTAGGATTTGTTTTATTTTTTGTCTTAGAAAAATATCTCTACTGGCGACATTGCCATAAAGGAAAAAATTGCGATATCCATATATTTAGTTATCTAAATCTTATTGGTGACGGAATCCATAACTTTATGGATGGGATAATTATTGGGGTAGGATTCTTTACAGATATAAGGATAGGGGTTGCTACAACCTTGGCAGTAATTTTTCATGAAATACCGCAGGAGTTAGGGGATTTTGGAGTATTAATTTATGGAGGCTTTAGTCTTATTAAAGCAGTCTCATTTAATTTTATCTCTAGCCTGACTGCGGTCTTAGGAGCAATCTTGGGATATATATTTTCAGAAAGAATCTCTGGCTTCTCAAATCTTCTTCTTCCTTTGACCGCAGGTGGATTTATTTATATTGCTTCTTGTGACCTTATACCCGAATTACATCGCCAAAGCAATATAAAAAACTCTACCTTCTCTATGTTATTTTTTATCTTAGGAATAATTCTTATGCTGGGACTAAAACTTCTTTATCATTCCTTTTAATTAAAAAAGGTCTTTAAAAACCTTGAGAAGAACTTTTCCTTTATAACCTTTCAATCGAATCAAACCTTACTTTGAATTAAAAAGCATTTTTATTTAAAGAAGGTATTTGCCGCAATAAAGGAAGCAAAGACAATGGAAACCATCGACATAAGTTTTATTAGGATATTTAGAGAAGGCCCGGCGGTATCTTTAAAAGGATCTCCCACTGTATCACCCACCACACTTGCTTTATGATTGGCTGAACCTTTTCCGCCAAGATTCCCTTTCTCAATATACTTTTTGGCATTATCCCAACTACCTCCGGAATTAGCCATCATTACCGCTAAGATAAAGCCCGAAACTAAAGCACCAATAAGTAAACCCACCTCTGCCTCCAATCCCATAAAAATACCCACCATAATAGGTGAAATTAAAGCAAGAAGGCTGGGTAAAATCATCTCTTTCTGTGCACCAATAGTGACAATCCTCACACATCGCGCATAATCAGGTTTTGCCTTTCCTTCCATAAGTCCAGGGATCTGTTTAAACTGTCTCCTTACTTCTTCCACAATCCTTCCTGCGGTTCTTCCTACCGCACCCATGGTAAGCGCACAGAATAAAAATGGCAGCATTCCTCCAATAAATAAACCCCCGATTAGTCGCGGATTTATAAAATTCATATCCATTTTCTTACCTAAAGAGATGATCTTATCATTATAGGCAACAATTAAAGCTAAGGCGGTTAAGGCTGCTGAGCCAATCGCAAAGCCCTTACCTGTAGCTGCGGTGGTATTTCCTAAGGCATCTAAGGCATCGGTGCGTATCTTTATCTCCTGGCCTAAATGCGACATCTGTGCATTCCCTCCGGCATTATCCGCAATCGGACCATAGGCATCAGTAGCTAAGGTTATTCCCAAGGTAGAAAGCATCCCCACTGCGGAGATTCCCACTCCATAAAGCCCTAAATTAAAGTTTTCTGCTCCACCGGAAAAATAAAAACTCACCAGAACTGCTATGGTTACTAAAATTACCGGAACTGCGGTAGAAAACATTCCTATAGATAATCCCCCAATAATCACTGTGGCCGGTCCGGTTAAAGAGGTCTTAGCTACAAAACGGGTAGGAAGGTATTTATCCGAGGTAAAAAATTCGGTAGACAATCCTAAAAGAAGACCTGCCAACAGCCCTGCAATAATTGACCAATATATACCAAAATATTCTTGACCAAGTACTAACCTTACAATGAAATAAGAAAAAATGGCAATCAAGACTGCAGAGGTATAGATTCCCCGTCGCAAAGCCTTAAGTAATACCCCTTGTTCTGCCTTCTCTTCGGCGCGTACAAAGAATGTCCCGATAATGGAAGCAATAATCCCCACGGAAGCCATTACCAGGGGAACCGTTATCCCTTTAATTCCTAACCCTGCTGCCACTGTTAAGGCCATAGTAGCTACGATTGAACCCACATAAGACTCATAAAGGTCAGCACCCATTCCTGCTACATCACCCACATTATCACCAACGTTATCCGCGATCACCGCTGGATTTCGAGGATCATCTTCAGGGATTCCCGCTTCAACCTTACCTACCAGATCTGCACCCACATCTGCAGCTTTCGTAAAGATCCCCCCACCTACCCTAGCAAATAATGCCTGAGATGATGCACCCATACCAAAGCAGAGCATCGTAGAAGTAATCGCAGTAATCTTATCAATTCCTTCTGATAAGGGATGGGTAGAATAATACCAATTAAGTAAATAATACCAGACACTTAAATCTAATAATCCCAATCCCACTACTACTAATCCCATTACCGCACCACCGGAAAAAGCTACCCTTAAGGCACTATTTAAACTTGAGCCTGCTGCCTGGGCTGTACGGTCAGAAGAGGATGTGGCCATAGACATTCCAATATAACCGGCTAAACCGGAAAAGAATCCTCCGGTTAAAAAGGCAAAAGGGACAAAGATAACCAAATATCCTTTAAGACTTAAGATTAACAAGATTATAAACATTACTATAAAGAATATAGAAACTACCCGATACTGCTGTTTAAGATAAGCCTTTGCTCCTATCTTAACTGCCTCCGCGATCTCCTTCATTCTTTCTGTTCCCCGCTCTTTATTTAAAACAATCAATGCTAAATATAAAGCAAAGCCTAAAGCAAGCGCCGAACCCAAAGGCACCAGCCACAAAAGATTAAAGCCAACCATCCTTCTTAACCTCCTTTAAAAATTTAAAGTATTCTTATATTTTGCTATATTTTTAATAAAAATCAATAGAAAATTTATTAATGAAGGTTATCTTGAATTAAAGGTCTATCCTCAAAACCTTATTACGAATGAACAAATGACTATTTTATATCCTTTCTTGAAGAATCTCTTTTATTAATTCTTCTACATTCTGCTTTATCTTATCTCTTATCTTGCGATAAAAATCTAAGTCTTTGCCTTTAGGATCCTCGATATTCCATTCAATAAGCCTTTCGGTTAACACAGAAAGACATATACCTTGATGACCCAATCTCACTACATAATCAAATCTCTTTACGGGTAATTGATTAAACCTTTTTGGTTTTTTAGCAGAGATATCTATGTCTAACTCTTCCATTACCTTTATCGCGTTTAAGTCTACTTTAAAAGATGGCCTTGCACCAGCACTATAAATCTCTATCTTTTTTTTAGCCAGTTTTCTGGCAAAGGCCTCTGCCATTTGACTACGGCAGGAATTTTCGATAGAAGCAAATAGAAGCCTTTTTCTTAACATTTGCGAATCCTTTTCCTAATGTAATTTTCTACTTAAGCATCCCACTTATCGCTATATCAATTGCCTCTTCTAAACCCTGGGTTATTAAGGTCTTAAAAGGCGTAAATCCTTTAATATCTGTGTTCCTTCTAAAAGCCAACCTTATCCATTCGAAAATCTCCATAGAAAGAATTAAGCTTCCCCAATTATTATAATTCCGAAGATCAAAAAAAGTAAAGCCATCAATAATTTAATTACTACCATATGCTTTCTCATAAAGTAAGAAAACCTTTCCGAGGTAGTACCCAGAAGGCCTAATAAAAGCACAAACACTAACGGAATAACAAACATAAGGTTATATAATATAAGGTACCAAAAGGCCTTAAATCTCAACGATGGCTCTTTTAATACAAAGGTTAAGGTAGGAAGGTATAATTGCCCTGTACAAACCGCCTCAAGCAGAGATACTAAAAACCCCACTACAAAGGCACTAATTATCAATCTTATAAGATTTACCTGTGATGATATTTGTTTTTGAGGAGGGGTCTTTCGATAATGCAAACCAATGATTGCGTGGATCTTATTTTTTATAATCTTAGGAAGTTGTAAGGTCATCGCTTCGGTTTTCTTGGTCTTCTTAAAGAGCCATAAATCATAGAGACAAAAACCTGCTAAGATAAAGCATAAAAATGCAATTAAATAATAAATAAACTTAGTTAGCCAATAAAACCCCTTTAGTGCATAAAGAAAACGAAAGATTCCTAAGCCAATTAATACATAGGTAAGAAATACCGCAAATATAAACGATAAACCTATTCCAAGAAGCTTCTTACGACGATAGCCTTGCAGGCTAAGAAAGGAGATAAAAAAAACAATTACTGTAAAGGCACAGGGATTTATTCCGTCTACTAGACCTGCGCTAACAATCGTCAGAACCCCCCAGGATTGAAAGCGCTCCACAAGATCCACCCAAGGTAAATTAATTATCTTAATAGTCTTTTTTTTCTTCAGTGCTTTTATTATTGCATCCCTTAAATTTTGTTTTATCTCTTCATAACCTACAAGGATTTTACCTTCGATAAAAACAGTAGGAATGCCTTTTTTTTGACACTGGTATTTCTCCCTTAGGGCTACCAATAACTTATAATTATCGACCTCCGCAATACTTAAATATCTTATCCTGATTTTATGGAAAAATTCCTTCTCGATATCAGGCATTACCTCATTTATTACTCTATGACAGGCATGACAACTTTCTGAATAAAAAATTAAAAGCTCAGGTATATATTTATTCTCACTAGCAAATAAAAAAAGAGGAATAAGAACTAAAAGAAAAGAAATAAGTATATTTCTTTTTCTTGCTCTCATATCCTTTCTTTGTTGTCCTTTGGGGTTTCTTAAGAGGTATCGGATTAATGTATTTATGTAGTTAACTGCATTATAGCATAATCATGTCTATTATCAAGCCTTATAAAAAACTAAGCCCTTTTAAAACAGGGCTTAATCTTAGTAGCCCCAACCGGATTTGAACCGGTGTTTTATGGCTGAGAACCATACGTCCTAAACCAGACTAGACGATGGGGCCAATATAAATTTAAAATTATTTTATTATTAAAGAACCTTTTGGTCAACAAATTTATTGACCATAATCTTTTTATATTATAACATAATAAAATTAGACATTAAATAAACTATTATGGCGATAAAGGTAGGTATAGGAGTAAGCATTCATAAAGATCCTCTTCAAGCAGCTAAAGAGGCAACCGAGGAAGCCAAATCTAAGCTAAAGGAGGATGTAAGTATTGGCTTTATCTTTAGCTCTATAGAATTTGCCCATCCGATTGTTCTAAAAGTAATTAAAGATTTAATCCAATCCGCACCTCTTATAGGTTGCAGTGGTTTAGCGATTATCTCGCCCCAAGGAATACTTAAGCGCGGTTTAGGAATAATGCTTTTAAATCTTCCTAAAGATATCTATATTGCTAGTGCCTGCGTAAAACAGATAAATACTCAGCCTATCTCTGATCCCGGAGAACTTCTGGGAGAAAATCTGATGCACGGTTTTAAAGGTCTGAGAAGGTGTTTCGGGATGTTATTCTGCGATGGATTTATACCTCAGAGCTCAACATTAATCTCGGGGCTCCAGAAAGTCCTAGGAAAGAGCTTTCCTCTTATTGGTGCCTCTGCCTCCAATACCTCTGGTTCATTAAAGAGTTACCTTTATTTCAATCAGGATATATTTAATGATGGGGTTTGTGGATTACTTTGGGGTGGTAAACTGAACTTTAGTTTTGGAATAAAACATGGATGGAAACCATTAGGTAAACCAAGAACTGTCACCCATTCAGAAGGTAATATTGTTTATAAAATAGATGGTCTTCCTGCAGTTAAACTTTATATGGAATATCTTGGCTGGGGTTTAGATAAATTAAAAAGGGAGTTAAAATATATTTCTATATTTTATCCCTTGGGAGTAAATATCCCTGGGCAAGAAGAATACCTTTTAAGAAATATTCTAAGAATAGAGGAGGATGGTTCTTTATATCTACACGGTAATATTCCAGAAGGGTCAATCATAAAACTGATGATTGGCACAAAGGAATCTTGTCTGCAAGCAACAGAACAAGCAGTAGATGAAACGAAAAGAAATCTTTATGGCAAATCTTATGATCTTGTTTTCGTTTTTAATTCCCTTTCAAGATATATCCTCCTAGGCAGACGAGCAAAGGAAGAAATCAAGATTATAAAGGAAGGGTTAGGGAAAGAGGTTCCTTTACTTGGTTTATATACCTTAGGAGAACATGCACCCTTAAGAGCAATTGCTTATCAGGGAATGACATATTTTCATAATCAAACAGTGGCACTACTTGTTATCGGAGGTTAAACTTAATGCTTTTGAACGAATCCCTAATAAGCCAAATAAATAATGTTATAATTCTGGCAAGTTTTATTATGATTATTGCTCTGGTTATTCTACTTACTTCAAAGACGGAAAAAATAAAACAACTGGAATCTGAAGTGGATGAATTAAAAAGATCCTTAGATGAAATGGATGAACAAGCAAAGCTTATTATAAGAACCGATATAGAGTTAAATAAACTTCAAGAGGAATTGGATAAAAAGATGAGTGGTTTATATATCTTACAAAGATTATCCCGTATTATCACCACCACTCTCCAAGAGAATCAAATATTTGCCCTGATAGAACCAAATTATATTGAAGAACTGGGTTTCGAAAAGGCTTCTGCTTTTTTATGGAATGAGAAAGAAAAACAGTTTATATGCTGTCTTCATATTGGATATCTAAAAGATGAGATTGAAACGGTAAAAAAATTCATTGATTTAAAAAACGAAATTTATTTAAATTTAATAAATAATCAGCGCTCTATCTCATCTCTTAGAAAAGATGAGGAGATCTTTACAAAAGAAATAAGCGAAATCTTTCAGGTTAACTCCTTCATCTTAGCTCCCATATTACCCAAAGAAGGAGAGAAAGGTTTTCTCTTGTTAGGAATTGACAATCCAGAAATAAGCATAACTGAAGGTGACGAGGAGTTAGTGATGATTTTAGCCAATAATATCGGCCAAGCCTTAGATAACGCACGCCTTTTTGAAGAAACATGGCGTGCTCAGCAGGAATTGGAGTATAAGGTAGAGGAAAGAACCCGTCAGTTGACCGAAGCTCTAGAAGAGATAAAAAAGGTTAGCCAGCGAAAAACAGATTTTATCTCCGCGGTCTCTCATGAATTAAGAACCCCCCTTACCTCTATAAAAGGATATGCCTCAATATTACTTACAGGGAAATTAGGACAGTTGCCCAATGAGGTAAGAGAGCGTTTAGAAAGGATAAATCGTCATAGTGATGAATTGGTACATCTGGTTAATGATCTTTTAGATATATCACGTTTAGAATCGGGAAGAACAATAATGAAACAGGAACCACAAAATCTAAAAGAGATTATTGACCATACCATAGATTTACTTGCTGTGCAGTTAAAAGACAAACGTATAGATTTAATTGTTAATATTCCTGAGGAGACCTTTAATATATTTGTTGACCGGAGTCAGATTGAGCGGGTTTTCATTAATCTTATTGGTAATGCTATAAAGTTCACCCCTGAAGAAGGAAGGATTACAATTTCTAGTTTTAAAATAAAAGACCAAGTTCAAGTAGATATTACAGATACAGGCTGTGGCATACCAGAAAAAGACCAAGAAAAGATATTTGAAGAATTTTATCGGGTAGATAATCCCATAAACCAAATTGTAAAAGGAACCGGATTGGGTTTAACCTTAGTAAAACGTATTATTGAAGCCCATAAAGGAAGAATCTGGGTAAGAAGTAAGGAAAGTGTGGGTTCAACCTTTAGTTTCACCTTACCTATGTCTACTTAAAATAAGCTATGGCAATAAGAATCCTTATTGTTGATGATGACCCTGATATTCGAGATGTGCTAAAACTTACCTTATCAGAAGAAAAATATGAGGTCTTAGAAGCGGGGGACGGTGAAGAGGCATTGAAGATTATTAATTCTAAGCCTCTGGATCTGGTATTATTAGATTATAAAATTCCTAAAATAGATGGACGCACAGTATGTCGCCAGGTAAAAAAGGATATTTTACTCAGTCACTTACCGATAATTATGGTTACGGGCAAAGGAGATATCGAAGATAGGGTAGAGGGATTAGATGCGGGGGCAGATGATTATATCGTTAAACCATTTGAGCCTAAGGAACTTTTAGCGCGCATACGCATGGTTCTAAGACGTGTAGAAAGGGATTTAGGGGCAAACCCCTTAACTCGCCTTCCTGGAAATGTCGCTATATTAAACGAACTATCTCGTCGATTAGAAAACAAATCTTTGTTTGCAGTCTGTTATGCAGATTTAGATAAGTTTAAAGCCTATAATGATAAATATGGCTTTGAACACGGAGATGAGGTTATCCGTGAGACCGCGCGTATACTTATCCGTGCGGTGCAAGAATTTGGAAATCCAGATGATTTTATCGGACATATCGGAGGCGATGATTTTGTAATCATTACTACCCCTGAGGTTGTGGATAATATCTGTAAAAAGATTATTGAGGGATTTGAGAAAACCTCTCCTTCTTTTTACAATGAAACAGATAGAAAAAATGGTTATATTATTGCTTATGATCGAAAGGGTAAGGAACAAAAAATCCCTCTTTTATCCATCTCTATTGGTGTAGTTACTAATGAATTTAGAAAGATTGAACATGTTGCCCAAATTGGTGAGATTGGTGCAGAATTAAAGGGCTATGCCAAGCGCTTAGAAAGAAGTAACTACATAAGGGATAAGCGTAAGGATATCTAATTAAAGTTAATTATTATCTTTTAGATTCTCTAAGAAGGGTATTCTTATTTAGATAAGGCAGAATCGCTCGATAGATGCGTTGAGCAATAAGAGAATATCCCTGGGCGTTAGGATGGATAAAATCACTTTTTAAATCAGGATTAGCAATTATTCCTTTTAGGATACCGGGAATAAAAATTGCTTGATTCCTTTTAGCAATATCCAAAAACATCTGGTGATACTTATCTAAAATAAAGGTTGCGCTGATATCTACAATCGCAACCATAGCTCCGTGTGCATGAATTAATTTTACCATCTCTTCTATATTCTTAGCGGTTTCTTCATAAGAAATCTTTCTTAAAAAATCATTTCCACCAAATTCAATAATTACTAAAAGCGGGTCTCTATCTAAGACATCGGTCTTTATCCTCCTTAAACCTTCTATTGATGTGTCTCCATCAATGCCTGCATTGATTACGGGAAAACTGATCAACTTTGCTAACAAGCTCGGATAATCCTGCCCTGGCTGTGCCCCGTAGCCTACCGTTAAACTATTACCGAAGCAAATAATATTTTTACCTTTTGAATCTATATTCTTAATTTCCTTTTTAGCGCATCCAATTAAACTGATAATTACTATAATTATCAAATAAGATATTAAATTAATCTTTCTCATACCTCAATCTTAATTGTCCGCAGGCAGCTTGAATATCTTGCCCACGTGGTCTTCTTAAGGTAGTATTTATTTTACAACTTAAAAGATAATTCTTAAATTTTATCGCTTCTTCTTTTTCAGGAGGTTTTATCCTGTATTCTTCTACAGGATTGGCCATAATAAGATTAACCTTATAAAGTCTTAAATCTTTTAATATTTTAACCAGTTTTTTTGCATTTGGCAAATCTGAATTTATCCCTTCCATTAAAAGATACTCAAAGGTAATTAAACGATTGGTTCTTTTTATATATCTCTGGCAGGCATTTAGCAATTCTTCTAAAGGATAAACCTTATTTATCGGCATGATTTTTGCTCTTAGCTCATCATCAGCAGCATGCAAAGAAATAGATAATTCTACCTGAAGTCCTTCTTCCATCAACCTTTCCATTGCCGGTATAATTCCACAGGTAGAGATAGTAATCCTTCGGGCACCGATATTTAAACCATATTTTGAATTTATAATCCGTATGGCTTTTATAAGATTATCGTAATTATCCAAAGGCTCACCAATCCCCATAAAGACAATATGGGTTAGATCAGTGTAAGAAGATTTTTCTTTTAACCATAAAGCCTCCTCAACTATCTCTCCACAATTAAGATTCCTTTTAAATCCCAGAAGGCCACTGGCACAAAATCTACAGCTGAATTTACATCCTACCTGGGTAGAAAGACATCCCGTAGCCCTTTTTTGAGTAGGGATTAAGACCGCTTCAATAAGCGCTTTGTCTTTTAATTCAAAAAGGTATTTTTCTGTGCGGTCAGAGGATCTTTGGCTCTTTCTTAGATTTAAACCCTGAATATAAAAATTCTCATCTAAAAATCTGCGTAAATCTAGGGACAAATCGGTCATCTTAGCAAAATCTTTTGTATGCTTTTTGTATATCCAGGTAAATATCTGTTTAGCAGAAAAAATACTAAACCTTCTTGAGACCAAAATCTTTTCTAATTCTTCTAGCTTAAAATCCTTAATATCCTTTTTCATAGAACTTATTCTTCCTTTTTAATTAACTGTCGGGAATCCTGGGTAATGCCAAAGGAAGGCCTTATCCCAATCATACTAAAGAATATCTCTTTACTTGGGATATCTTTTACCTTTCTCACCTCCTTTATCTTATAAGAGAAGCTACCCACTACCAAAAACCTTAATATACTGGAAATCAAAAATAAGGTTAAGATTCTAAAACCAAACAATCCGGGAATGATACCTACAAGATGCCCACCCAACAGAGCACCCAAACAGGAAGCAATCCCGGAAAAAACATTAAAGTAAGCAATGCAACGCGTCCTTTTGGGTGGGGTTACCGCATCATAGATAAAATTTGTCGCACAGAGATTAAATCCTGCCCAGGCAAAACCGGAAAAGAACTGTACAAAAATCAAATAAAAAGGGTTTTGATTAATTAACCAAACCAAGGGAATACCTGCAATTAAAAATGAAGTGAATCTTAAGATCTTAATATTACCGAGCTTATCTGCAATTATCCCCCAGCGGTTAATAGTAAATATATGGGCTATACTTACACTAATAACCAAGGCGGTATAGGTGATGTAGCTAAACCTTAGGTCTTTAAGCATAAATACTGAAAAGAAAGGCGAAGCAAGATTTACACAAAAATTAAGTCCCGAAACGAATAATACAAATTTAACAAAATTTGATTCTTTTATCCTGCGAATAAAATCAAAAAAACTAAAATAAGAATCTTTAAATACCCTATAAGCAGGTTCATACATCTGTAATAAAAAACACCAGGAGATAAACCTTGCTACCAAAGCAAACCCAAAGATTAAAAGAAATCCTTTTAAAGGATTTTCTTTATGAAGATGCAGGATAAAACCTGCTAAAAAAGAACACAGAATAATAATTACCCCAAAGATTTTATTTCTCCAGCCAAAGTATCTTCCCCGACTTCGGTAAGGAATATACTCTGACATCAGGCTTGACCAGACCGGTCCAGCGAAAGCATTGAAGCCATTAAGAAAACAGATAAAGATAATCAAAAATATAACTGGATTCTGTTTAAAAATAAAGGGTACCATCATTATGGGAACAAACATTAAAAGATGAAGAAAGACAAAAATCGCAATGATTTTTTTTCTACTTTTTAATTTATCCACAAGATCAGCAGATTTTAACTGAATTAAAGAGGAGAAAAAATTAGGCAGGGCATTAAGTAGACCGATCTGTCTGGATGTGGCTTTAAGGAAAAGAGCATAAGGGGTAATATAATCAGTAGTAAGTCCAACCATACAGGAGGCAAATATCCCATCAAGAAAAGAACTCTTAAGACTCTTTTTTACCTTATTTTTATTACACATTTTAAGCATTGCTTATTTTGTGTAATTAAGAGTATAATAAAATGTCCGCCTCGAAATTCTCAATCTCTCTATTATCTCTCTTATCGTAAAACCACGTGATCTTAACTGCTCAATTAAATATTTTCTTGCCCGCATATCTTCGATGGATCTTAATTTTTTCTTCTTTTTCAATCTTATTATTTTTTTATCCAACTCTATTTCATCAACAAAAGCTTTTCTTTTTATCACATCTTTTAAATAAAGTAATTTTGAGAAAAACCTAAATAATTTTAATCGAAATAATTCTACCGCAGTGGGATCTTCCAAAACACTCCTTATTTTTATTTTCTCTGTATTATCTAAGAGTTCTTTATATATCTGCGAAGCATTCGAAGTATTATTATTTAAAATTTGAAGTATTGGATAACAATTAAGAAAAGATTTTTTCTTAGGAGGATTTAAAAAAGCTCTACATGAAGACCAACGGTACTTTTCCGGTTTATCTATGATTCCTGCCTTTACGGGATTAATATGAATATAGATAGAAGCACTTATAAGATAGGTCTCATCAAAACATAAAGCACTTCGATAAGGGCCATAAAAAACATGCCCTTTCCTTTCGTATTTCTTATTAAAATAATCTGCGTATCTTTCATAAAGATTTTTCATTGCTTGGGAAGCATTTACTTCAAAAAATTTCACTAAAAGATGGATGTGATTGGGCATAAGAACAAAACTCCATACATTAAAATTAAATTTATAAGCTGTTTCTTTAATAAGGTGCAACATATATAAATAATCCTTCTCTTCTAAAAATAAAAGTTCTCTACCAGGAGCACGTTGTATAATATGGGCTACCGCACCCGCAAAAATAATTTTATTTCTTGCACGAAAAATACGCTTTATCTTTCCTTGTTCAACTAACTCTAAAATATCCATTTCCTAACTACACATTTTAAGCAATGCTTATTTTGTGTAATTTATTATTTTTGTATTTATTTGTCAATATTTATTTGGGAGAGCCTAAAGTTTTCGAAGAAATTCTCTAAATTCAACAGAAAATTCTATCTTTGCTTTCCCTGCTGAGCAGAGATTAATACTTTCTACTATCTTAGGAATCTTTTCATAAGGGATACTTACTAGTAATTTATCTTTAGGTACACCGCACATTTTTCTTGAAGTATAATCATAAAAGGAAAGATTTACCTCACCATCTATTAGAGGATAAATTATTGCCAATCTACAGGTAGGACCACCAATTTTTATTTTGGGCATTTTACCATCTAAAAATGTAACCAAGGTAAGCAAACGACAAGCAGCTTCCGCATCTACCATAAAGATAACTAATTGGGGTAAAATCTCCATCTTCTCTAAAGGAGCTAGAATAAAATAACTCTCGCGATTGTCAGGAGGTTCCTCCATCTGAGAGATTAAATTTTCCAAGGCAGTATAGGAAGAAAAAAGTTTTTCTCCCTCTACTACAAATTTTTTTACCATCTTTAGGATTTTTTCATCCTTGATTTTATTAAAACCTAAATGCCAACTTGCACCAAAACAGGCATTATTGGATTTTGATATCTGTAAAGTCTTTCCTTCCGCTGCCTCTATAATTAGCCGACAGATACGCACTTTTGAAGAAAAATCTTCTAATACAGGTTCTTTTTGAACAACCAAACCACTGGACTTAAATCTAAATTTAGAAGTTCTTTTAAAATCAGACTAAAATTATGCCATTCTTTCATTAAATAACCTCCTTTTAATAAATCTTTATTATATCATAAGAATAAAAGGGGCATCGCCTTTAAAATCTTCAATTTAAGTAGATGCCCCTGTTATATAATTCTTTTAATTTAAAAAGTAAACTTTATCTGGGTATAGAATTGACTGGCATCACGATATTGACCGTTGGAATCCTGCTCATTTCCGTAAAAATAGTGAATTCCTAAGGTTAAATAAAGATTATCCTTTAGCTCATAAGTTGCTTTTGGAGAAAGCCTTCCCTGGTTGTCATCAGTAAAACTCCATAAAACTTCGGTCTTTAATCTTTCATGTAAAAAATCTGTGGTTAATTTTAAAGTAAAGATATTCTCTACTTGATCCTGAGGACCATAGGTATAGGCATTTAAGGTTTTAAAGGTTCCTATCCCGGGTTTAGCATCATGCATAATATACTGGGCAAATTGAAAGCTAGCTAAGAAGTTGGTAAAAAGATACTTATCTAGACCAATTAGCCAAAAGACATTATCCCAGCGATTAACTCCTCTTGAAGAACCATCTACACCATAGTAGGTTGGTTCATCATTATAATAGGCAAAATCTCCTCTTAAGGTAATTCCCTGCAAAGGTCCAGGATTGGTAAAAGTTTTATTCATTGAGGCACCATACATTCTCCAGAGTTTAAACCGCCGGCTGTAATAATAATTACCAAGAAATGGATTATATATCTCTGTGTAGGTGCGTGCAGAATAATAGTATCCATAAAGATAATTTAGGGTATAGGTTAAATCACCAATCATATCTTTCCACTGCAGACCAAAAGTAGAATTCTTAAATTTCTTTCCAGGATAAAAAATCTCCTCACGCACGTTTTTGCCTTTCTTCCAAGCAGAATATAATCTATAGGACCTAAAAGCCAAAGGCGCATCCGGTGGAGCAGAAGTCGATTGCTCAAAATCAGGAATAATCAAAAGTTGCAGGTTTGAATTTAACTTTGGTGAATAGTTTATATTTAACATCCACAGCGTAATCCTTATATCCACCATATCGGGAAGCCAGTATTCGGTTAAATCAACAGGATTTACTCTATCTAAAACCGAAATTCCGTCTGCCTGACCCCAGGCAACCTGTTGTTTTCCCAATCTTAAAAACCAAGGACCAGAAATATAATCTAAGTAACAATCCCTTAACCAATCAGTTCTTTGCGTATGACCTATCTGATCTTGAGCAGAGTCATATTTTGCGCGCCAATCATAGACCGCATCGTAGAAACCTTTAACCGAAGCAAAAAAAGTCAATTCCTCCGAAATTCTATACTCTGCAGATAAAGATAAGATATTTTTGAATTTGGTTAATTCATTGAAGGTATCTAATCCTAATGAAGTTTCCTGTTTTAAATAACCGGATAAACTAAAATTCTCTTTAAGTATCTCTGCCTTGGCAAGTGTGGCAGTAAAAATCAAAATTAAAAATAAAATTAATTTTCTCATCTTTTCACCTCCTTACCATCTTGACTGACTGATCGCCTCAACGGTAAACAATCTCTCATCTAATCCCTGGTCATACTTTGTATCTTTCATGGTAATTACGGTATAATGGCCGGTTCTTATGTCCTTACAGACTAAACTCTGTTGAGTGGGATATTTTCTGGCCGAAGATATATCAATCCATTTCCATTCTCTAAATAGGGTCTTAAAGAGTTTACCATTTCGGTCATAGTATTCCTCAAATATAGCTCCGCCTAATTCCTTGTCTACCCAGACAATCCTTTTAGAATAATACCAATAGGCTCTTTTTGGTATGCATTCAATCACAAAGCAAGGCCGATTGACCATCTTCATCTCACCAGTTAAATCAAACTTATAACCTTCAAAGGTTTTCTCTTCTAATAACTTATAGGTCTCATCTTCAAATCTGCGCGTGGAGACCTCTTCTACCGTAAAATCTGAACCCATAAAGGAATCATCAGCATTACTGGCAGAGACCTTGCGCGACTTTTTTAAAGAAGGAATCCATAGCCAGGTATCCTGTTCTTTATTGGGGTCTTCATATGTCCAGGTTAAAACTGCCAGACCCTTTACCTCTGTAGGATAAGTCATCACAATCATATCTTTATAGGCAATACCATCCTTGCCTGCTTTGGTAATTCTTTTTCTCTGCCAGTTCCTCTTTCTTTGATTTCCATTCGGCTCAACATAAAAAACCTCTCCGCTTTGCTGAAAATCATTAGCAAAAAGAGAGTATTTGTTAAAGTATTTAATCTGCATAATTTCTTCAGCAGACATGCCCTCCTTAGGAGAATATAACTTAAAATATTCTAATTTTTTCTGCGCGTAAGCGAAACTTGACATCAAAAGTAGAATTAAAATAAAAAATATTATGCGCCTCATCTTTGCACCTCCTTATATCTTTTTGAAATTTTAGGCCTTATCAGAACCATCATCATTGAAGGTAAAACTATCAAGGTCCCTAAGACATTAAATAAAATTAAAAAACTTAAAAAAACCCCCAAGCGTGCCTGCATAAGAATGGGTGATAAAATCCAGCTGGCAATCCCTAAGGTTAAACTTAATCCTGTAAAAAATACTGCTTTACCTGAAGTAGACATTGCTTTAATTAAAGCACTGGATAAATTACCACCTCCTTTCTTAATTTCCTCTATTACCCTTGAAACAATATAAAGACCAAAATCATCGCCAAAGCCGATTCCCAAAGCCACCACCGGAATAATCTCTGAGGTTAAACCTACTTTTAGAAATCCTAATATACCCAAAAGCAAAGTAGTGCGAAATACTACGGGTAAAAAAAGAATTCCTAAGCCCAAAATCCAGCCATAACTTACTACCAAACACAAAAGCACCATTCCGGCAGTAGTAAAAGAATTTAAACTCAGCATCTGAGCGGTTACCTCGTTTACCGCTGCCAGCATCCCAATATTTCCTGCAGCATAGGAAAATTTTATGGAGTTATCTTTATGGTAAATATTAAGCCAATCTTCTGTTTTTTTAAGCGCCTCTTTTATGGTTTTGCTTTTATGATCTCGCAAATCAACCTTTATATTGGCGTAGCGGTAATCTGAACTTACCACGGGCTCAAAATCACCGGGAAAGTTATTTAAAGAATATAAAAATAGATACTCATTAACTGTGGCATCCTGCTCAGGAATTTTATATTCAGAAAACCTTCCCCCAAACATGGCTAAATTCATTCCTTTTATATACTCAACTAAAGAAAAGGTTCTTCCTACGCCTTTGACATTTTTCTCTAAATACCGCTGTAAAGAATCCATCTCCTTTAAAGCTGAGACACTTACCAATCCGTTTTCTTTTTCTGCCTCAACTAAAATATAGTAAGGATCTGATGTAGCAAATTTTTTAGAGATAAAATCCTCGGCTTCATTATAAGGATGTTTTGCATAAAGTAGAGATGTACCTGGCCTTTTTTCTCCCACTTCAATATTTTTTATCCCCCAAAGAGAAACAAAAGTAAGTAATAAAAAACTTATAATTACCAGCCACCGCAACGATTTTCTTATGGCCAATTTCGCAAAACTCATCATTATCCGATTGGTAAAGGTGGTGGCTTCTTCTTTTAAAACCTCCAGCCTTTTAGGTGGCTTCATAAAAGACAGTAAATTTGGCACAAGAATTATGGTGGAGAAAAATATACTTAAAATCCCAAAACCAACCCCTACGGCTAAACTCCGGATTATCCCCAAAGGAACCATAAGCAAACTAAAAGGTGCAATCCCATCAGTTAACAAACCTACAAAAGCAGGGACAAATAAATCTTTAGTTATTTTTATACTTACTGCCTTGGGATTTTGTTTATATTGATTCATATATTCATAATAGTGTTTAATAAACTGTACAGAGTGACTTACCCCCAAAGCAAAGACTAAAAAGGGTGCTAGAACTGTTGAAGGTGTAAGTTTATAACTAGACATACTCATCAAACCTAAGCCCCAAAGCGTAGCCATAGAAGCGGAAATTAGCGGCAAAAAAACCCCTCTTTTAGAACGAAAGATTTGATATAGAACGAGAGCGATTAAAATAAGCGTTAAAAGAAACAATTTTACCATCCGAGCTAAATATGCATCCAGCCAGCCCTGTAATAAAGGATAACCGCTAAGATAAATTTTATGATTATTATCTTCGTATTTATTTCTAATTTCCTGCATCAGATTAAAGATCTTACGCACGGAAACAACCTTTTCAAAATCTGCCTGGATCAAAGTAGCCTTAAAATCAGGCGATACAATTGATCCATAAACTATAGGGGTTTTTATAATCCTTTCTTTTAATTTTTTGATCTCTTCTTCTGTCTTAGGAGGATCGTGCATAAGCCGCATACTTAAAAAGCCTTCTTCATTTGCTTCTACATACTTTACCTTTCTTGCGGAAAGAGAAACCACTCTTCCTGCATTAATTCCTTCTGTCAAATATAGATCATCCGTGATATACCAGACCTTCTCTAAGGTTATAGGATTTAAAATTGTTCCTTCCTTTACCTCAATGGCGATTAATACCTGATTTATTCCTCCAAAAATAGAAGTAAGTTTATCCTGCACTTTTAAATAAGGATGTTTTAAGGGATAAAAATCACCAAGATTCGTTTTAAAGGAAAGATTCTTTAATTGATAACCAAAAAATAAACTGATAATTAAACACAGTCCCAAGAAACCAAAGCGATAGCGAATTAATCCGTGACTAAACCAGCGAACGAATCTTTTGCTCATACCTTTAAACCCCAAACCACCCTTCCACTGGGCTTTTTTTAAATCCTATCCCGATGTGTTTAGGTTGCGCGTATTCAAAAAAACCAAACCTTCCTAAATTTCTTCCCCAACCACTTAATTTGTTTCCACCAAAAGGAATCTCGGGGCTCATCTGGGCAAAGGTGTTTACCCAGACCGTACCATAACCCGACATATTTGCTAACTCTTTTGCTTTAAAAATATCATTGGTCCAGATTTGTAAAACCAAACCGGTAGGATTTTCTTTTATAATTTTTTCTATATCTTGTCTTTTAAAACTTTTAACTAAGACCACCGGAGCAAAAAATTCTTCATAGATAATCTCTTTTAGTTCTAATATGGTCGGAGGATAAAAGTATCCTTTTTTACTTAAAGGCTCTCCACCACATAAGATCTTTGCTCCTTTTGCCTGAAGGTCTTTAACCTGCTTATGGATATTTTCTAAGTGCCCTCGGGTAGGAAGAGGCCCCATTTGTGTCTGTGGATCAAGGGGATCTCCCATTTTTATCCTTTTTGTCTTATCAACCAAATCCTTAACTAAATCCTCATAGATTTCTTCCTCAATCAAAATCAAACTTGTTCCAATGCACATCTGTCCGGATTTAATAAAGGAGGAGCCCAAAATATTCTCTAAAACTCTTCTTTTATCAGCATCGGAAAAGACCACACACAAATTGCAACCGCCTAATTCACAGATAATCTTTTTGGGGCTATTTATAGATTCTTGAAATATCTTCTTTAAGGTTTCTCTTGAACCGGTAAAAGAAATCATATCCACATCGCTCTGAGCTAATGATCTACCCAGAGTATCTCCTTTTCCAGTAACAATATTTATCAGCCCTTTGGGAATATCCAGTTTATCTATATAGGTGGCTAATTCTAATAAAGATAAAGAACCATATTCGGATGGCTTAATGATCAAGGAATTACCTGCGGCCAAAGCCGAAGCACAACTAAATCCAAAAATCATCAAAGGCACATTGTAAGGTAAATAAACTGCTATCACTCCCAAAGGCTCATATTTTATTAAATCAATTCCGGCCTCACTTTCTGATAACTCTTCCTCTAAAGATTCTAAAAAAGAAGCATAATAGTTAAAACAGTCTGCTCCCAAAGGAATATCCACAAATAAGGACTCCTTTAAGGGCTTGCCGATCTCTTCTGTTTCTAGTTCTGCTAGAAGCCTTAAATTATCTAATAAAATTCTGTGGATCTCTCTTAATACCTTTGCCCGTTCTTTAAAAGAGAGATTTTTCCATAATTCTTGGGATTCTCTGGTTCTCTTTAGACAAAAATCCAGATCCTCTTTTTTTGTTTCAAAAAGTTTTGCAAAGACCTCTTCATTATTAGGATTCAGTTTGGCGATCTCTTCATTACTTTTTCTAAACTCTCCACCGATATAGTATGGATATTCCTTAACCATCTTATTCAACCGGTGCCTCCTCCCACAGCTTAAATGTCCTTACCAGAACCGGATACCATTTACTCATTTTGGTAAAATCACCTTTTGTCTTTACCTTGCCTTGGGTTGAGGCAACAAAAGGATCGAGCTGGCGATTAAAAATCTTCTTTAAGATCTCTTCTCTACCAATAATTACAAACTCAGCATCTTCATTATCATCGGTTTTAATAATCATTCCTTTTTCATAATAAAAACAGACTGCTTTATTTAAATCCTGATTCTTAACTGCTAAAGTGCAAGTTAAATCATAAACTTTTCCTAACTCTTGAGCTTCTCTATCATTATTAACTAAATCTATAAGCTTCTGTATATGTTCCTCAGATAAAAGCTTATATCTCTTTGGTGGGATTTCTTTGACAATTGATTTAGCTTCAGATTTTTTAAAATCTTTTATCAAAAGATTTACCTTTGCCTGCTCTTCTAATAACTCGATTAAACCAAAACTAGATTTAAAATCTCTACCTATAGAAACTATCCCATGGTCTTTTAAAACCACAATATTGGAATTCTCTAATGCTTTAAGCACAGACAATGTATTAGTTACAATAGGTGTATCCTGAGGGATTACCTTTATATTTTTTAGATAAAATTTTGCCTCAAAAGAAAACATATCTAAATCGCTAAAATAATGAAAAAAGGCTATTGTATGAGGAGGATGGGCATGCAAAACTACTTTTATATCCTTAAATCTATTGTGGATATCTAAATGAAGCAGTTTTTCGGAAGTTATCTCTTGTGTCCCTGCTAAAATCTCTCCTTTTAAATTGACGCATAAAATCTCTTCTTTGGTTAAATACCCAAGATAACAATCATGGGCAGTGATTAATATTTTATCCAAATCTACCTTTAAAGATATATTTCCTGAACGACTGCTTACAAATCCTTTCTGATTTAAAAGTTTTGCCCAGTAAATTAACTCTTCTTTCTCTTTATCGTAATTCATCTTAAGATTTCCCATCCTACTAACTCATCATCTGCGCTAACTACAAAATTATTTTTATCTTTGTCTAAAATAAAATTCTTTCCATCTAAACTAGAGGCATCTTGGTCAAGGCCTTTAGAAATAAACTTTTCTGCCGGATAAATCTTTATCGGAATCTGGTGTAATTTAGTTAACAAAGCAATATATAAACTACCGCAGATCCCGATTAGACCCTGTGGTTTTAATTCTTTATAAAAAAGAAGCGTTTTTTTTATTTTATTTTTATAAAATAAAAATCCCAGCATGTTATCTGTAGCGTAGATAAATCGGACACCCTCTTTTTTCAATAAAGGTATATTGTACTTTAGACCGATCAGATAAGGTCTGTTCTCAGGAATCAACACTAAATTAGCCTCCTCTTTAATCTGAGAGATACCTTCTTTAGAGAGCGGTCCCCAAACTAAAAGAAGATCATTTATATCGGCTATCTTCATATCTCTATACATTGAGTAATAAATTCATTTTTAGTTATATCAAATGAGGGATAGATTGCTTCTATTATACTAGAGTGATTTTTCCCTAAAAACATAAAGACCTCATCTTTAGGTCTTTCTTCTATCTGAATAGTATCAACATCGATATCTTTAGGATACTGGGTTAAGGCATAAAAGGGTATATTAAAATACTTGGCTAAACGTGCTAAAGGATAAGTTCCGATTTTATTGATGATATCTCCTTTTTTAGTTACCCTATCTGCTCCACAGACAACGGAGTTTATAAGACCTTTCTTCATTAAAGTTGCTATCTGATTATCACAGATTAATTTAGCGGGGATATTATTTTTTCTTAACTCCCAAAAGGTAAGTCTTGTTCCTTGTAAGTAAGGACGTGTCTCTAAGATATAAAAAAATGCCTCTTTTTTAAAATTTTTTAATTCTTCATATAAATAGATTAATTCTCCATTCACATTACATATCGTCAAAATATTTGCCGGATTTGGCAAAATTTTAGCCAATTTTTTCATCCGCGCCCTTCTTAATGTATCAAAATACAAAATGAGATCGTTTACCGCTACCTCTATGCTTTTTGTTTTTTTTAATCTTTCTTTTAAGAGCTCTGCCAATAAAGGGAAATCAAAAGTAGGTCTTATTTTGTTAAATTTACTAGCCAGTTCATCTAAAGGAACTTTATTTTTAAAAATTACTGCGGAATAAAAAAATAAAAGCACCTGACCAAAAGCACGCGTTCTCATCTCATAAAGAATCTTAATCGCCTCATTTATTTTCCTTATGGGAATAAAAACCTCCTCAAACGGAAGCCTTATCTCATCTAAGACTAAAATTATATCATTTTCTAACCTTACAGGAAACAATAATGGTGATGTGTATTTATTCATTAAAAAGAGATATAAAATTCTTATAACGTATCTTCTCTTTTAAATCCTTACCTAAAGATTTTAGATCTTCTAAATAAGTATCTATTTTAGAACTTGCAGGATAATCTGAGCCAAAGATAATCTTATCTTCACCAAAAACCTCCATAGCTAATTTTATAAGACCTGCGGGAGAAGCAGATGTCTCTATATATATATTTTTTTTAAAAATCTCTGAGGGTAATGCTCCTAAATCACTTACCATATTCCTTTCTCTTAACATAGTATAAATACGGTCAAATCTGTCTTTTAAGAAAGGAATTACTCCTCCCAATGAAGCAAAGATAAATTTTATATTAAAACGCACAGGAATTCTTTCTACCAAAATAAGTCCCATAAACATAGAAAGGTCAAAACTATATTCTAAAACTGGGGTAAGTAAAGGATCTTTAATCCTTTCAAAACCAATAGGATTATTTATCTGAGGATGCACAAAGATATAAAAACCATATCCTTCTATACTCTCAAAGCAAGACAGTAGATCCTCTAAAATAAATCTTCCTTGGAAACTAGAAAAAATACTTATAACCTTAAAACCTAAATCTTTAAGTTGCTTTAACTGACTAGATATATTCTTATCTAAATCTATTAATCCTGCAGGTATGATTTTTTGGTTTTCTTTAGATATTTTATTTATCTCATTATTATAAGAGGTGAAAAATTCCTTAGAATTTATATCCAGAGGAGAACAAACCAGAAGTGCCTTTTCTATTTTATAGGTAGATAGGTAATCATAAAGCCTCTGTTTATCTGACCATACCCCTTTATAGAAATTACTAGCTTTAGCAAGGTCTGGGGGTATAAAATGAATATGGCTATCGCATAACATACTAGATATGTTTTTGCCCTTTAGTGGCGCCTGCCTCCCATCTTGATACTCCCCGCATTACATCTAAGAAACAAAGTTTTGCTAACTCATCGAATTTACTAGACATTATCCTCTCAATTCGACCGGGTTTAGAATAGAACTCCCGCATACACCAAGCACCTAGCCTACCTAAGTCATCAATACTTAAATGATTAGTGGGCATTACCGGATGCAAAAAATCCCAGTATAAAAAATTTATATTTTCCGGATCAATCCATTTGTTTTTTAAAGCGATCTTCCACATCGGTGAATTAGGAGCAGGGGTAACATAGCCGATCCATAAGATATCCGGATCCACGCTATCGGTAAACTCAAATCTCTGTTTTATAATTGCTTCATTATCGTAATCAAAACCCATCATAATATCCGCTACTACCGCCACATTATTTTTTCTTAGAATCTCAATGGTTTTTTTAACCTGTTCAATAGTTATACCTTTGGCAATCTTTTTAAGTTCTTCAGGAGTGGTTACTTCTATACCAAATACCCCAATAAAGAGCCCACTTTGTTTCATCAAAGGCAAGATCTCTTCACAGTTAACCCAATCTACCGCTCTTCCTAAAGAAACCCATTTTATAGGGATGTCTTTGTCTAATTTCAATTTACAGAATTTCTCTACTCTCTTAGGATTGACATTAAAATTATCATCTTGAATAACTATTACTCTTACCCCATATTTTCTATATAAAAGTTCTAACTCCTCAATTACCCTTTCCGGAGACTTTGCTCGCCATTTTAAAAAATCAGAAGGAGAACGCGGATCATACTGATCCCATTCATAGCAAAAAGTACAGGCAGAAGGGCAACCTCTACTAGAAACAACCTCTACAAAAGGTTTCCAATGAGTATGTCCTACGTATCTATCCATTGGAAATAGATCGTAAGCAGGTAAAGGTAATTTATCTAAATCCTCTAATAAAGGTTTATGTGGACCTAATACAATCTCAGAATCAACACGACTGGCAACTCCCGCCACATCTTTAAGTGTTTTTTTATCTTTTATTGCGATAAGTAAATCGTAGAAAGACTCTTCTTCTGCCATAACTACAAAATCTACCGCAGGGTTTTTCTTTAGGGTCTCTTGCGGTGTAGCAGAAAACCACAAACCCCCTAGAATTATCTTTGCTTTAGGAACTGCCTTTTTAATTAATTTTGCCGATTCTAAAAAATAATACACTATGGCATAACCGCCGTAAGAATGTAGCATATCTCCCAAAACCACTATATCTGGATTTATCTCCTTTACTTCCTCCACCATTTTATCCATCTCAATATCTAAAGCGCGACAATCCAATACTGAAATATCCTCAAAGCCTTTTTCTCTTACAAAAGAAGCCCAATGCGCATAAAGTTGATTGGGAGCCTTATGTTCTCCATGGGTTGCCCACACTCCTACTTTGGGCATTACAAATAGAATTTTCATCTATTAACCTCCTTTTATTCTTCAGGATGCTGTTGGAGATAGGGAATTACGGGTTTTATCCAGGGTGTCTGTTGATTTATCACCGCAATCTCTAAAGGACATACATTTTGAGGCACAGTTAAAATAAATCTCAAGGCCTCTTCGATAGCCTCAGTGGTCATAAGTCGAGAGGTATCTTTGGTTACATCTTTTAATTTACCGGTTAAATTCGTATCCGTAACACCCGGTAATATAGAAGCAATCTTTATTCCATAATCGCGTACCTCCCAAAAGAGGCCTTTTAAGAAAGCGCGTAGCCCCGCCTTTAAAGAACTATAAACAATAAAATTTCTTGGCAGAGGATCGCATAAAACAGAACCAGAAATCATATTTACTATCACCCCAGATCTTTTTTCTATCATATCATTTATTACTAATCTAATAAGACGCACGTATCCTAAATAATTTGTATAAGCAAGCCTTTCTATATCTTCTAAGGGTTGAAGATGAAAAGGATATTGACTGGTTACTCCGGCGTTATTAATCAGAATATCTATCTG